>NZ_CP031056.1:1800000-1986441 GCF_003345295.1 Vibrio splendidus | reverse complement strand
AACGCAATCATGTCGTCTAGAAAATACAGAGCGATGCTGACTGAAATGGTGCTAAGCACAGCGGTACTGAGCATTGATTGGCTGAAGAGGGTTTGACCCGACGTTGTATTTCCTTTGCCGACTTCGATAGACATAAGTGCTGCGCCACCAATGCCCACCATCATGGCAATGGCGGTGAATATTGAAAAAGCAGGGATGGTCAAAGCGATAGCACCAAGCCCATCAGGGCCAACACCGCGTCCGACGAACCAAGCATCTCCCATGATAAAAAGAGACTTGATCACCATGCCCGTTAGTGCGGGCCAAAGGTATTGATAAAAGGATTTTGAGATCGGATCGGTTTTGAGATTAATGCCCATTCCAGAAAGCTCCCAACAAATTGGATGAAATAAAGAGGGAGCATTATCCGAACTTAATTGAATTCTAAAAAGGGATTATCTGCGTATTATGTTGCACTATCTGCACATCGAGCTCGAAACTCTGCGGGTGACTCGTTCATTTGGCCGCGATAAAAACGACTGAAATAGGCAGGGTCTTCGAAGCCGAGTTCAAAAGCGATGGTTTTAATTGTCTTGGTCGAAAAGATCAATTCTCGGTTCGCTTCTAAGATGGTTCGGTCGTGGATTAGTTGCGTGACCGTTTTACCTCGTTCTGCTTTGACGATTTCGTTGATGCGCTTGTTAGTTATCGACAGCGCTTGCGCATAAAACTCGCAATGTTTGTGCGTGGCGTAATGTTGCTCAATCAAATCAGTAACCTTGTTTACTCGGCTGTCGCGCACTTCACCTTTCAATGAGGATTGGGTGGCAAAGCGTAATATGTAGCGCAAAAAGCTATTCATGAGTGATTCTACCAAATCCCAGTCGCTATCCACTCGCTCACACTCTTCTTTGATCATGGTGAAAATAGGCAGCAGGTAGCGGTTGCCTTCCTCACTGCAATCCAAATAGGGAGGGCGACTTTGATGCATGGCAAAAACAGTGTCGACCAATTGTGTGTTGCGATGATTGGTTTTGACAAAACCTGGGGTAAATACCAGTAAACGAGCATTTTCTCCCACCAACTCTGAGCGGTGCACCTGACCGGGAGCAATGGTAAAAATACGGCCGACTTTGTTGTCATAGTCAATGAAATCAATACTCTGACTGCCTAGGTTATCCACGCACCATACCAACTCCCAATATTCATGCCTGTGTGGTTCAAGAAACGCGTCGTCATCGTTTTTAGACAGCTCAGTGGCACGGCAAGGCTG
The DNA here is from genome assembly GCF_003345295.1 of Vibrio splendidus. Classification (NCBI taxonomy): domain Bacteria; kingdom Pseudomonadati; phylum Pseudomonadota; class Gammaproteobacteria; order Vibrionales; family Vibrionaceae; genus Vibrio; species Vibrio splendidus. Next base: position 1,985,189 of record NZ_CP031056.1, on the reverse strand, counting down.
ACCTTTGATGAGTCGAACGTGTTTAATGGGTGCTCTCATGACGTTCCTTTTCTGAATACTGATGTTGTGTAGGCTAAGACAATGGTCGACGATTCTAGTTGTTTCTAATGTAGTTGATAGTAACTTTTAAGTCATTCGTTTGGCGTGTTATTAACTATTAACTATTAACTATTAATTATGAGTCGTTAAACTGTGATCGCGGTGAGACCAGTTGGAGTGTATGCGAAGGGGAGTGAGGTAGGAGCTCCGATTCGAGTAACTCAATAAAACCCAAGAAGCTCATTGCGAGCTTCTTGGATGAATTAGCATAGAGCTTAGTTGCTGCTTGCCGTTTTTAGCGTAGAGCGAAGCTTGAAAATCCCCTTTGGCGCCTTGGTGAGCAAGATGCCGCAAAGCAAGGGAATCATCATAAACAATGATTGTTCAGACAGTACTTCACCATTGACGTAGCAAGAGATCAGTAGAGCAACTACAGGGAAAATCAGGAAGCAGATAGAAGCTTGGAAAGGTGACGAAACCTGTCCCAGCTTGAAGTAAGCAACAATGCCCCCAACACTCGCTACAAAGCCTAGGTAAATCACGGCTGAAATCGAATCCCAAGTGAACGATTCAACATTGACGTTTTCACCGATAGCCGAGACAGCGAACAAGAATAGAGAAGCAATAAAGCTCGGTAATGCGTTGTAAGTCAGCACTTCAATGCCCTTGCAGTGTTTCTGAACCAACACATACATAACAGCGTGAATGGCGACAGCAAGTCCAAGGCAAATAGTACCCATTAGGTAATCATCGCCACCCATTTGCATTTCGTTGCCAAGGATTAAACATAGGCTCACAACAGCCGTGATCAAACCGAATATTTGGTGCTTTGCCAATCGTAGGCCTAGGAATAAGCCAGACATTAGCATGACAGCGACCGGCATGTTCGCGAAGATGATCGACGCTAAACCAGAAGAGATGTATTGCTCGCCGTAGATCATCAAAGTAAACGGAATCGCGAAGTACATCAGTGCCACAATAAGTAACCACTGACGCTTACCTTTTGGGAACAAGAGTGGTTGATTAAAGACTTTAGCTAAAACTACTAGCAGAGGTGCTGCAAGGAAAAAGCGCAGTGCAGTGGCAAAAATAGGTGGGATAGAATGCAATGCCACTTCCATAGCGAACCAAGTGGTTCCCCAAATTAAGCAAACAGAGACAAAAAGCAAGATAGTTAGAGACTTCGAATTCATGGTGACTACTCATTAATAATTATTTTAAATCATAGGCTTGTGGCGCCTTAATGACGTGGCACAGTATAGATAAGTAGTCGGAGAAATTTTTTGTCTTTTTGTCTCTGATTTTGCTTTTTTATAGAAATAAAATCTCCAAGATTACAATTAAAAGTAAATTATTTCTTCAATGTTTATATTTTACAAAGTCATTATTCTTTGTGGGGTCAAATTAAATATTAGAAAATGGGCCTTCTAATATTTAATTCTCTTCGTTTGATTGTGTGAGTCACTTATGAATAAGATTCAGCGTGTCGTTTTAGGTCGTCAATAAAAGCTCGAATCCTGGCTGGCATTTGCAAGCCATAGTTATGCACGATATAGAAAGGGGCTTTAAGTATCTGCCCTTCCGGCAAAAGGCTCACTAATGTACCTTTGAGTAGTTCTTCTTCAATAGCTTGTTTTGGTAAGCAAGCAATGCCTAATCCAGATAAAGCCATCATTTTTATGGTAGGAACACTGTCCCCGGTACGGCTGGCTTTGAATTGATAGATGTTCACTTTCCCTTTGCTCACTTCAAAACTTCTTTGACTATTAATACCCTCCCATTGATTGGCAATATAATCATATTCGGAAAGATCATTTGAGGTGACGGGTAACTGTAATTGTGTGTTCGCAAGATAGTCTGGGTGGCAGCACAGTACCTGTTGAAGGTCACCAAGCTTTATTGCTCGAGATGTTGAATCTGGTAGGTCGCCTACTGTGACCGATAGATCTATGTATTTATCGATGAGATTGAGGCGCATATCGCTGGCTAATAATTGAGGTTCGATACGGGGATGGGCTTTCATGAACTCACACATCGCCGGTCCAATAAGATTTGTCATCAATGTGTGTGGCGAGGTGATGGTGATGGTGCCTGCAAAATCAGAACAGGACTCGCGTGCTTCTTCCTCAGCAAGTGTCATTAATTTTCGCATTTCCAAACATCGTTGATACAAGCGCTGACCAGCATCAGTTAGAGATTGTCGACGTGTTGTACGAGTGAGTAGTTTTACATCAAGGTATTGCTCAAGCCCTTGTAAATGGTGACTAACGACAGATTTTGATAGTTCTAGCTTATCAGCCGCTTTGGTTATAGAGCCAGAATCTACGATTTGGGCGAATACTTGCATACGATGTAATTCGTTTTTCATTGTTGTTATTGTCTCATAAAATCGAACGATATTTGAAATCCTACTGTATTTATCTATTTTAACAAACAAGTAAGCTTCTCCTCGTACCTTAACAAAATAAGAAAACGGAGAGAATAATGACTATTTTAGTGCAATTCACCTTGAGCCATACTGAAGATAAAACGGCAGAGATCGTTGAATTTTTTAACGAAATATTGCCAGATACTCGAACTTTCAACGGTAACCTTTCTGCGGAACTTTACCAAAAAGATCTGTCTGAAAACGCCTTGGTTCTATGCGAAGAATGGGAAAGTAACGCTCACTTCAATGAATACATTGCTTGGCGCAAAGATATTGGCGATTTTGACCGTTTAGGCGCGATGCTTACGGATATGCCAACTATCACCGTCATGTCAAAAATCGTCACGACCTCTAAGGCGTAATGATGAATAAGATATGGAGCCCTTCTTCAGTACCCGCTCCGGCCGCTAATTATCACCAGTGTGCGTTGATTCCTGCTGGCTCGACGCGGTTACATATAGCCGGGCAACTAGGGATTGATAGCCAAGGTATGGTTGCTGAGAGTGCGGAAGAACAAATTGTATTAGCTTGGAAAAATTTGAGAGGCGTGCTTCAGGCAAACCAAATGGATATCGAAGATTTAATCAGTGTAAGGCTGTACTTAGTTGACCGAAATGATATGCCTGAGTATCAAGCTGCAAAGCAACGCTTGCCTTTCGATGTTGGTGGTCTCCCAACGACATTATTGTTTGTTAGTGGGTTATTTGATGAGCGATGGAAAGTCGAAATTGAAGCTGAGGCGGCGAAACTGATTTAAGTCGATCGCTGTATGCTCAATTGATATGAAAGACATGCTATGAAGCAAAAAGCCCCTTTATTTAATCAGACTATAAAGGGGTGATTTCTTATCTAGAAATATTGCTACTCAGCGACGCATAGTGATTTGGTTGAAATCGATCCAACCATTCGCCAGCTGCTCAACTGGATTAACTGTTTTAGCATAATTGAGTTGCTGTTTTACGTGGAAAATCGGTCTATAAACACCGAACTCTATTAATTGTGCCTCAAGCTCTAGAAAGGCCGATTGTCGCTGGTGGTAGTCATTGAGACCCCATAGCTGTTCAAGGCTTTTGTTACGCCACTGTTTTTGCTCGTCAGTTAAACAAACCTCTAAGGCAATAGAACTTTGTAGCCATCCCATCCAGCTGCTGTCGAGATTGTCTGAAAACACTTCACCACTGATCAATATATCCGCATTTTGTAGATTGCTTTGTTGGCAAAAGTCTGGGAATTCGAGCACTTGATATTCGCAAGAAAAACCAAGTTCATTCAATCGCTCACAATAATGGCGAGCCATTTTGATGTGATCAAACAATTGGTAGGTCAGAATCTTTATTGGTTGGGTCGGTTTGGTTAGTGAGTCAGCCAGATGTTGGACGGCTTTCAATACTGTTTGGTCACTGGTGTTAATAAGTTTAGAGCTTGATGGCTGGTCAGAAGTGGCAAGCATTCCGCAGGCATACCTGATGCTCTGCTGAGGAATATCTTTAGCGACACCAAGTAAACGGAGTAATTCATTCAGTGATTTAACGCGCTTTGCTTCTCCGAACCAAGGATGGCGATGTGGGTTTATCAATGCGTGTTCACAACCTTTTTCCCACTGTTCCATCTCTTCAAGCTCGAACGATATTGAGGAGTGTCGGTAATGCGGGTGCGAATGAACAATATCGCAGTGCATCTCATAGTCTTTGGCTTTATCGCCCACATTCCATATCTCTATGCCATCTACCCAAGGGCGGTGACCATGATAATGTTTGAATGCTTCCAGCCTGGTAAGCCATTTCGATTGTTCGACCAATTTAAAGCTGCCACTACCAAGAATCGTATCTCCTACCTTTTTTGCAATACCCGCGGCTGAGTTGGATAGCAGTGATGGCAAATACCCTGCGTTGGCCTTGGTATCAAAATAAAGATGAAGTGGGTCTACAACCGTGACTTTTGAGATGCATTTAAACTGTTGGCTATTATGGTGAGAGTTGCCTAGCAAACGTTGGAAATGGGTTTTGACGTCCTGCGCTAGAATCGGTGAACCGTCATGAAAGACTAAGCCTTTTCGCAAAGTGAAATACCAACGACTTTCAACTTGGTACCAATCGATTGCAAGGTCACCTTCAAACGAGTGAGTACGCGTGTTGAAACGCAGTAAGTTACTGAACAGGTATCGGGTGATATGTGCTTCAGTGCGTCGTGTCACTTCAATCGGGTCTAGGCTATGTGTGCCTCGATAGAAAGGAATTTGCAGAATATCGAGCGTAGTCGGTAAGCTCTGATAGCGACTGATATAACCAAGTAGAAACTGATCGCGTTGCGACTCTTCAATAAGCTCTAAAGCTTGGTCGACCTTGTTTTCCGATAGTAATTCATCAATCCGCAGTTCTAACTCATGGTTCACGTTTTTGAGTAGAGTGAGTGTGGGTAGGTTGCCTCTGCCTATACCTGACTTCCAACCAATCCAGCCTTCGTTTACTAGTTTTTTGATAATCAGTTGTGCGTTACGTTTGGTACAACCCAGAGCTTCAGCAATTTCTGCAAGCGAAAGTTGAGTTGGTTGGTTAATGAGTACCCGAGAACGTAAAAATGCCAGTGCCTTCCAGTAATGCATAAAGGTGAAATCCTTGCTTAATCTTTCTATTTTTCTTCATCTTTTAATCTCGATAATAGGGTTATTCGATTGTTTTTAAAAGGAATGAAAAATGGAAAGTGTAAATAAAGCAGAGGCGACGTCCTCTATTTGGAAAAGCTCGAGCTTTATTGTGTTGTTTTCGACGGCGTTCTTCGTCGCTTTTGGGACCAAGGTTTATGACCTTGCTCTGCCGTTGTTGGTGTACGAGTTAACGCAGTCTTCAGAGATGATGGGCTGGATGAGAGCGGTGGAGTTTTTACCCAATCTTTTATTGGCGCTGTTCATTGGTGTGTGGGTTGATAAATTCAATAAGAAGCAGTGGTCGCAATGCATGTTACTTGGGCAAGTGTTGGTGTTAGTTGTCTCATATATTGCAGTGCGTTGGCTTTCTAACCCTCTATATGCTTTGTTCCCGTGTGCATTCTTTATGATGGCGTTTAACTATGGTTATCACAATGCGCGTATCGGGATGATGAAAAATGTTTTACCTCAGCACATGCAAAATACCGCCACCGCGAGAATGAGCTCCTTGTACAGTTTGCTAGAAACGGTCGGTCCGGTTTTGTCAGGTGGTCTGCTTCTGTTATCCGCGTTACATAATGTGTTTTTACTTATTGCAGTGATGTATGTGCTAGCGTTTTGGCAGCTCAATAAATTGGAATTCAAACCGTCTACGCCCGTTGCTCATCAGTCGGTGATTAGCGCACTGAAAGAGGGTTGGCTGATCTTGTATGCGAACAAGAACATGTGGCACATTACCTTAACGGTGATGGTGATAAATACCACGGGAGCGGTATTTTGGATTCAAGCTATCTACTTTGCAAAAGCAGAGCTGACTTTAAACCATATGGAGGTGGGCTACCTGATTGCAGCATCTGGAATCGGAGGGCTGTTAGGTTCGTTTACTGCTGACAAAGTTCGTCAACGCATTGGCTTAGGTGTTTTACTTATGGTCTCTATTGCACTTGAAGCGGTCGGTTTTATTATTCCTGTATTATTCATAGACGGCGTCCAAGCTAGCGGATTTTTAATGTCATCTTTTGTTGGTGATGGGCTGTTTAGTCTTGATGGTAAATGGGCATTAATGGGCGCCTTTATGTGGGTGAGTGCGATTGGCGTGTACAGCAGTATTTGCATCTGGAGTTACCGCCAAGAAGTTTTCGATGAGCAACATTTAGGCCGAGTTGCAGGTATTACTGGGTCTCTGTTTAAATTAGTGATGCCCTTTGGTTTGGCGGCTTCTGGTTATTTGGTATCAGAATTCGGCGTACCCAATATCTTTGTTCTCTGCTTCATTATTCAATTATTTACTGCTTTAGCCCTGTTGATGACCAAGGTTCGACATATTGAGTAGGGCGTGATTCTTTGGTTCACCGATGGCCTGGCCACCAACAAAAACGCGCCTATGTAAGGCGCGTTTTTATCAATACGTTTAGGAGACAGTATCTACTGCGTAACAGGCTTAACTTGTTTGGTTTGTCTTACCGCAAGGATAAGTTGCGGTAGTAGTGACATCACGATCATGCCAGTCATTAGTGAATATTGGACTGGAGTAAACGATTCACCCATTAACACCATACCGGTCACGATGCCCGCAACTGGGTTTGCAATACCACCGAAGGTGAAATCAACCACTGACATACGTTGTAACAGCCACACATACATGCCATAACCTAGTGCTGTGTTCAGCCCAATCACCCACAATAGACCCATAGCATTACGAGAATCGAAATGAGTGACAGCGTTAACATAAGGCTGCGGGTCGATGAACGCATGAACGCCAGACGCGACAGACAAAATCGTACCACCCAAAATCAGTTGCCACGTTAATACTTTCCACCAGTGCATGCGATTACCCAGTGATTTGGTAATGCTGCTGCCGATAACGATACACATGATTGCCGCAAACATGGCGCCCAAACCGATCGGGTTTAATGCGATCTGACTTGGATTAAACAATATCCACGCTAAGGTGATCAAGCCAATACCTGAAAGAGCTTGAATCAAATGTGGACGCTGCTTTTTCACTACCCAGTGGAAGATCATCGCGAACACCGGCACGGAGATCATGCCTACACCAGAGATGGCCGAAGGCAGCGTTAACGCCATTACGAAGATTAAGCCAAAGAAGGTCGCAATATTGATAAGGCCCAATGTGAAAATGATCTGCCACTCGCCTTTTTTAGGCAGCGTTGGTTTTACCGCTAGCAATAACAAACCAGCAGGTAATGCACGCAAAGCACCCAATAATAATGGTGGCCACTCCTGTAGCGTAAATTGCGTCACTGCATAGGTTGTTCCCCAAAAGAACGCGGGGATCATTGCTAATAATATGTTCATCTGAAATATCTTTACGTTAAGATAACTATTGTGTGAACTGTATACTGAGAACTAGTGGTTGTAAAGTATCTTTATGTTAAACTAGTTTGAAGTAATCAGACTAATAACGGAGCGAGATCGCAAATGGATGCTATCGACCGCGTAGTAGAGCAATGGGCAAAGGAAAAGCCTGAGCTAGAAACTGAGCCTATGGCAATGATGGGCCGGATTATGCGTATTGCCAAGTATATGGAGACGCAAGTTGCCGAGCTTCATAAAAAATACGACATGAAGCTGGGTGAGTTTGATGTGCTGGCGACGTTGCGACGTTCTGGAAAGCCTTACCGACTGACTCCGTCAGAACTGATCGGGTCGATGATGCTGACATCAGGCGCGATGACCAATCGCCTTGATAAGCTAGAAGCCAAAGGGCTGATCAGTCGTGAGCACAGCAAAGAAGACAGACGCAGCGTGAGTGTTCAGTTAACAAAAGATGGTCTTGTTCTGATTGATCAAATGATGACAGAGCATGTCGAAACGCAGAAAAAGCTCGTTAAATCACTGTCTACTAGTCAGAAGAAGAATACTAACCAGTTGCTTAAAACATGGCTGAGTGCTTACGAGTAATTGACTGGCTGGATCGGCTTGCTGAATTTATTGAACTGAGCTAACTCAAACTGATTTGAAAACCGAAGTGATGAGCTTCGGTTTTTTTGTGCTTGTTAAACGGGGTTATTTCTCTGACTCATTTAGATGGCTTAGGTTGAGCCGAGGCTCTCCAGCACTTCTCTAGCTTTTTCAAAGTGAGTGTTTCAATAAGTTTAAGGCAATGGTAACAGTATTGAGGCTTTTGAATCTTCGGATTTAGTCAGTAATTTGTATGCGAGTATGTCTACTAAAATTTCAAACAAGTTGTTCTATTTTTCTCGTTATCATCTTAATGCTAAGTCGAATAACCTATCGGCAATGAAACTTATTAAGGCTTAGAACTATGAACACCAGATTGAACGACACACTGACTTTTTTCGCTCGTATTTTATTGGCTTACTTGTTTATTCAAGCGGGTTGGGGAAAGCTATTTAGCTATGAAGGAACTGCGGGATATATGGCATCTCAAGGAGTTAGTGCTCACTTGTTGCCTTTGGTTATCTTGCTTGAACTCGGTGGCGGGCTTGCAATTTTAGCTGGATTTATGACTCGCTTTACAGCGTTTTCGATTGCATTTTTCTCTTTAGTTTCTGGTGTTATGTTTCACTTCGACCCAAGTTCATCGGGACAAATGATTCATTTCTACAAAAACGTCTCTGTTGCTGGTGGGTATTTGGCGTTAGCGGTACTTGGCGCGGGATCGTTTAGTGTTGATTATTGGTTGTCTAATAAGTTTAAGCAAGACGCCAAATGGACGCGCTTAATGGTTCTTGTTCGTTAGTGGTTTTTGTCTAATCGCAGTTTATTCGTTAGTGTTGTTGGCGCAACTTATGAATAAAAACCGAAGCTCAGGCTTCGGTTTTTTGTTTCTGTTTAAGAACTTCAGTACAGTGAATTGGCGAGTTAAGCTTGCAGCATCTCGTCACTGAATAGCTCTGCACAACCAATACCATTAATGGCGCAGCTTTCGTCGATATCTGATATATCGCCGCTAACCCCGATAGCGCCCAGTACCGTTTTATCTTTGTCTCGAATCAGTAGCCCCCCTGGTACTGGCACCATGTTTCCGTGTGCCAGCACGTTTACGGCGGAGATGAATGCTGGTCGGTTGTCAGCATCTTGGGCGAGTTTTCTAGAGGAACAGCCCAGTGCGAGAGCTCCCCACGCTTTAGCAATCGCGATGTCTGGTCGCATCATGCTAGAACCGTCTTGACGTTGCAGGGAAATCAGCTTGCCACCACTGTCTAAGACGGCGACCGTCAAAGGTTCTGTGTGGATCTTACTTCCTGCTTTTAAGGTTCCATCGATGATGGTTAACGCTTGTTGTAGAGTCAAACTTCCCATGTTATCTCCTAGTTTTTCAAGGGGCTGTGTACCAAGCTAAGTCAGCCAATCATTACTCTTGTTGTGAATATCATCGACTGATTCATCTCGGTACAAGAGTCCTAACTGGACTCTTGTAACAGCCCATAGCTGGGTAAAGTTAGGAAGGCGGCGAACTCTTCGGCTGTAGAAAGTTGATAGAAAAGATCAGCTGTCTCTTCAAATCGACCTGCTGAATAGCGCGAGTCTCCGACTTCATGTTTTATCGTGTCTAACTCCTGGTAAAGCCAAGAGTGGAACAGTTGTTTGGTAAAGGTTTGGCCGTCATCAAGTGTTACCCCGTGGTGGATCCATTGCCAAATATTGGCTCTCGAGATCTCAGCGGTCGCCGCATCTTCCATAAGGCCGTAGATAGGTACACAACCGTAGCCTTGGATCCAAGCTTCGATGTAATACAGCGCGATGCGTATATTTTTACGTACTCCTGCTTCGTCGCGACTGCCCTCACAAGGCTTGAGTAGAGTGTCGGCGTTGATCACATGCTCTGGGCTTTGGAAATCCATTTGGTTTACTTTGCCATCTAAGTGCTTATCAAAGATCGACATTGCCAAATCAACCAGTGCAGGGTGCGCGACCCATGTGCCATCGTGTCCGTTTTGAGATTCTCTTTGCTTATCTTCGATAACCTTGGCGGTGACACGCGCCATCTCTTGCGGATCTTTCGCTGGAATAAAGGCTGACATACCACCTATCGCCAGTGCACCGCGAGCATGACAAGTGCGTACTAACAGTTGGCTATAGGCGTTGAGGAATTCTTGATCCATGCCGATGCCGTGACGATCTGGCAGGATGCGGTCTTTATGGTTCTTCAGCGTTTTGATGTAGCTGAAGATGTAATCCCAACGGCCACAGTTCATCGCTACGATATGATCACGCATTGCGTACAAGATCTCTTCCATCTGGAACACGGCTGGTAGCGTTTCGATCAAAACCGTCGCACGAATGGTGCCTTTGGGTACGTGGAAATAGTTTTCGGTGAAGCTGAAAATATCGTCCCACCATTGTGCTTCTTCCATGCTCTCAAGCTTGGGAATGTAGTAGTAAACCCCTAAACCTTGTTGTGCTCGTGATTGATAGTTGTGGAAAAAGTACAAGGCGAAGTCCATCAAGCAACCGCCGATAGGCTGATTGTTGAATTGAATGGACTGCTCAGGTAAATGAATACCACGTGGACGAGCGATCAGCAGTGCAGGATCGTCGTTTAATTGGTAACGCTTCTGCTTCTTCTCATCGAAATAGCTAATGGTGCCAAGGTTGGCGTCTCTTAGGTTGATTTGCCCTTCGATCATATTGGCCCAAGTAGGAGAAGACGCATCTTCAAAGCAGCACATGAAGACTTTCGCGCCTGAGTTTAGCGCGTTGATCACCATCTTTCTTTCGATAGGCCCGGTGATCTCTACGCGGCGATCCAGTAATTCTGGCGGCGGTGTTGCCACTTTCCATTCTTTATTCTGGCGAATGGAAATGGTGTCCTTTCTGAAATTGGGTAACTCACCCTCGTCATATTGAGCTTGTTTTACGTCGCGGTCACTTAGCAGGGCATGACGGCGAGCTCCAAACTTATTGACGAGAGCTTCTAAGAATTTTAATGCATCTTTAGACAAGATCTCTTTGTACTCGGAGTTGTCCATATTCCCGAGTACCTGCATACACAGCACTTCTTCTCTCTCTTTTACGTCATTCATCATTGTTGTCTCCTTTGAACAATACGATGCCACTTTGTATACAAAATGCTCTTTTTAAGGATATTTATATTGCATAAATTGTAAACAAGCAAAGGGTATTTAACATTTATTTATCATTTGGTCTTTTTGTCATTTATTTTTACGTAAAGATATTTTATGTAAAGCAATGAATTGTAAGCTTTTCAAGGTTGGTGCTTACTCAAAGTGGCCGTGTGATGTAACAAGATTGTTTCATTTTGGGGTTGATAAATAGCGAGGATGGTTCATAGTACACAAAAGTTAGTTTAATTGTATACAATCTGAACTGGAGGTTCGAATGGCAGTTATGAAAGCGATTGAAGCAGCGGTAGAAGTGCTTAAACGTGAAGGTGTAGACATCGCATTTGGTGTTCCCGGCGCAGCAATAAACCCTATGTATGCGGCTATGAAAAAGCTCGGAGGAATCGACCACGTCTTAGCTCGTCACGTAGAGGGTGCATCCCATATGGCTGAAGGGTACACACGTACCAATCAAGGCAATATAGGTGTGTGTATTGGTACTTCTGGTCCTGCGGGAACGGACATGATCACGGGCCTTTATTCTGCGACTGCAGATTCGATTCCAATTCTATGCATCACAGGTCAGGCTCCGCGTGCTCGCCTTCATAAAGAAGACTTCCAAGCGGTTGATATTGAATCTATCGCTAAACCAGTGACTAAGTGGGCAACCACGGTGCTGGAACCTGCACAAGTGCCACGCGCATTCCAAAAAGCCTTTCATTTAATGCGTTCGGGTCGTCCGGGGCCAATCCTGATTGATCTACCGATTGATGTTCAGCTGGCTGAGATTGAGTTTGATATCGATACTTATGAACCACTAGAACCTTATAAGCCGCAAGCAACCCGAGCGCAGGTTGAGAAAGCATTAACCATGATGTCTCAATCGGAAAAACCGCTGATTGTATCGGGTGGTGGCGTGATTAATGCTGGCGCGTCTGAATTGTTGCAACAGTTTGCCGAGATCACTGGTGTTCCTGTTATCCCAACTTTGATGGGCTGGGGCTCTATTCCAGATGATCATGACTTAATGGCAGGCATGGTGGGCCTACAAACCTCTCACCGTTACGGTAACGAAACCATGCTCAACTCTGACTTTGTGTTTGGTGTCGGTAACCGCTGGGCTAACCGTCATACCGGTTCTGTGGATGTTTACACCGAAGGCCGCAAGTTCGTACACGTCGACATTGAACCGACGCAAATTGGCCGCGTGTTCTGCCCAGATTTAGGCATAGTCTCTGATGCCAAGGCAGCGCTAGAGCTAATGGTTGAAGTGGCACAAGAGTGGCGTGACGCTGGCAAGCTGCCGAACCGAAATGCTTGGGCAAGTGAGTGTCAGGAACGCAAATCGACCATGCTGCGTAAAACCAATTTCGATGAAGCACCAATGAAACCTATGCGTGTTTATGAAGAGATGAACAAGGCGTTTGGTCGTGACACTTGCTATGTGAGCACCATTGGTTTGTCGCAAATCGCTGCCGCTCAGTTCCTGCATGTTTATAAGCCGCGTAACTGGATCAACTGTGGTCAAGCTGGCCCACTAGGTTGGACAACACCAGCCGCATTGGGTGTAAGAGCGGCTGATCCAAATCGCGATATCGTTGCTATTTCTGGAGATTACGATTTCCAATTCATGATCGAAGAACTGGCAGTAGGTGCGCAATTCAACCTGCCATACATTCATGTGTTGGTGAACAACTCGTATCTAGGTTTGATTCGCCAAGCACAGCGTCAATTTGATATCGATTATTGTGTACAACTGGCGTTTGATAACCAGAATGCGCCAGAGCTTGAAGGCTACGGTGTTGATCATGTCGCGGTTGTTGAAGGTTTAGGTTGTAAGGCGATTCGAGTTCGTGAGCCAGACCAAATTGCGGCGGCGTTTGAGCAAGCCAAAGAGCTGATGAACAAGCATAAAGTACCGGTTGTTGTTGAGCTGATTCTTGAGCGAGTGACCAACATTGCGATGGGCGTAGAGATCAACGCTATCAATGAATTTGAACCGCTTGCCGAAAGCCGTGGCGATGCCCCAACAGCGCTAGCGTACAAGTAATCATTAAGTCAGGTGTATCCGTAGAGCTGAGGTTTAGCTCTACGGAAAGTCTCCAATAGAGCGAGGCTTACTAAGCAACCGTAGATCCACCAAATAACCGTTGCTTCACTAAACAGTCATAGTTTCACCAAATAAAGAATAAGGACAGAGTCATGGCAAAATTTGCAGCAAACTTGTCAATGTTATTCACGGAAGTTGATTTTATGGATCGCTTTGAAGCTGCCGCAGAAGCGGGCTTTCAAGGCGTGGAATACCTTTTCCCTTACGCCTTTGATGCTCAGGTAATCAAAGCAAAGCTCGACGCTAATAACCTAGAGCAAGTGCTATTTAACTTGCCTGCGGGTGATTGGGATGCTGGCGACCGTGGTATCGCGGTCGACCCTGCACGAGTTGAAGAGTTTCAAGCGGGTGTACCTAAAGCTATCGCTTACGCAAAAGCGCTCGGTTGTACTCAAGTGAATTGCTTGGCAGGGATTGTCCCGCAAGGTGTGACCCAACAAGACGCGCAATCAGCGTTTGTGATTAACCTGCATTACGCGGCAAACGCGTTAGCAGCAGAAGGTATCAGCTTAGTGATAGAAGCGATCAATACCCGTGATATTCCGGGCTTCTTCTTGAACACGACTGAGCAAGCCAAAGCGATCATCAAAGAGGTAGGGAGCGATAACCTTTCTATCCAATACGATATTTATCACATGCAAATTATGGAAGGCGATCTTACGCCGACCATGCAACAAAACATTGGCCAAATCGCACACGTGCAACTGGCGGATAACCCAGGCCGACACGAACCGGGTACTGGCGAAATCAATTACCCATTCGTGCTCAATTATCTTGATGAGCTTGGCTATCAAGGCTGGGTTGGCTGCGAATACAAGCCAAAAACAACAACGACAGAAGGCCTTGGTTGGCTGCACCAGTACCGTTAATTGCGTCTGGTAACCCTCAAACGTTAAGGAGAACAACATGTCTAAAATTGCATTTATCGGAACTGGCATCATGGGTAAACCTATGGCGAGTAACCTTCAAAAAGCAGGTCACGATTTGATTCTGTCGGATCACTTTAATGCAACACCTGCCGACCTTGTGGCAGCGGGCGCAACGGTCTGTCATTCACCAGCGGAAGCGGCTGAAGCAGCAGATATCGTTATCTTAATGGTGCCGAATACACCACAAGTTGAAGATGTCCTGTTTGGTGACAACGGTGTTGAGAAAGGCCTAACGGCGGGTGGCGCAACGGGGAAACTGGTTATCGACATGAGTTCGATCTCGCCAATCGCAACCAAAGCAATCGCAGCTCGAATCAACGAAGGCGGCGCGTCATACCTTGATGCTCCGGTATCAGGTGGTGAAGTAGGCGCGATTAATGCTGCGCTGACTATCATGGTGGGCGGTGAGCAAGACGCGTTTGATAAAGCTCGTCCTCTGTTCGAAATCATGGGTAAGAACATCACGCTAGTAGGCGACAACGGTGCGGGCCAAACCTGTAAGGTCGCGAACCAGATCATTGTGGCGCTGAATATTGAAGCGGTGTCTGAGGCGTTAGTCTTTGCTTCGAAAGCAGGCGCTGATCCAGCACGAGTTCGTCAGGCTCTATTGGGTGGTTTTGCTAACTCGAAGATATTGGAAGTGCACGGTGAGCGTATGGTTGAAGGCACATTTGACCCTGGCTTTAGAATTTCGCTTCACCAGAAAGACCTGAACTTAGCGCTAACGGGCGCTCAAGAATTGGGTGTCGCACTACCGAACACGGCTAACGCTCAAGAGTTGTTTGGCGAGTGCGCCGAAATGGGTGGAGAAGGTTGGGACCATTCTGCGCTTATCCAAGCGATTGAGAAACGTTCTGACCACTCGATTCGTTAATCTCTTTCAACGATTAATCCGTCTCAGTTCATTAGCTTTTTCGCCTATCACTTGTCTAGGGGGTTAAAGCTAATGAATACGGGCTTACTCGCACTTATGTCGAATAGTAGATCTACTTTCAGGCTTCGATAGAACAGCGACGTGCTAGCCCAACAGTTTCAAACAGTTTGTTTATAAATCGCGTAGTTTCGTCTCCTTTTATACGCGTTCCTGATACGAGGCAGAGGTTGAAGTTGTTCCTTTCCAACTTGATCTTAGCAGGCACCCTTTGGCCTTGTATCGGGGTTCTTTTTTTCTCCGTCAACTAAGGAGTGGCTGATGGACATTGATGCTAAGCAGTTTCTGCAAACCCTTTTCTCAAGTGCTGTTAATCAGGCGTTACCTAAAAATCACATCGAACCTTTTCTTCCTCAAGACATTTTTTACCGCTCAGCTAACCAAGCTGGGCGAACTGTGGTAATTGGCGCAGGAAAAGCCGCCGCGTCGATGGCCGCTGAGCTAGAGGCCGTCTGGCAGGTTAAGCAACAGCAAGATCTCGCACTGCGTGACCTTGAAGGCCTCGTCGTGACCCGCTACGAACACACCGCACCTTGCGAACACATTGAGGTGATCGAAGCGGCGCACCCCGTCCCGGATGCGATGGGCTTAGAAGTGAGCCAACGTATGCTGGAATTAGTGAGTGGCCTGAGTGCTGACGACACGGTTATTTGCCTACTGTCTGGCGGTGGCTCTGCTTTGTTAAGTCTACCCGGCGGCGACATTAGCTTGGCAGAGAAGCAACAAATCAATAAGGCGCTCCTTAAGTCGGGCGCAGCCATTGATGAGATGAACTGTGTGCGTAAACACTTATCGTCTATCAAAGGTGGGCAACTAGCGAAAGCTGTGTATCCAGCAAGAGTAGTCTCTTTAGCGATTTCAGATGTACCTGGCGATGACATCAGTGTGATTGCCTCTGGCCCAACCGTACCCGACACCACGACACGTTTTGATGCGATGGCAATTTTAGAACGTTACCAGATAGAAACACCACGCTCGGCATTTGAATGGTTAAATAGTCCAGAATCAGAAACCGTGAAGCCGGATGATGCTTGTTGGAAAAACGCAGAGCACCATATTATTGCCACGCCGATGTCGGCATTGGAAGCAGCCGCGGCAGAGGCCGAAGGTTTAGGTATACCTGCCTATGTGCTGAGTGACTGCATTGAGGGGGAAGCTCGAGATGTAGCGAAGGTTCATGCTGCGTTGGCCAAGCAAGTGGCCAATCACAAGCACCCATTCGAGACGCCTTGCGTGATACTTTCCGGTGGCGAAACCACAGTAACCGTTAAAGGCAATGGTCGCGGTGGGCGTAATTGTGAGTTCCTTTTAAGCTTGTATAACGAGTTAAAAGGGCAGGAAAAAATATTCGCTCTGGCGGCTGATACTGATGGCATTGATGGTGTTGAAGATAATGCAGGTGCGTGGATCACGCCTCAAACATGGCAACAAGGTTCGAACCTGTCGCTTAAAGCGCAAGACTATCTCGATGCCAACAATAGCTACGACTTCTTTAAGCAAGTCGGTGTGCTGTTGGCCACAGGGCCGACGCTAACCAACGTGAATGACTTCCGCGCAATATTGATTCTTTAAACTGAACGGTTCGAATAGACTTAAAACCATAAAGTTCGAAAACGCATACTATTGAATGGTCGCTTTTCCCCACATAAGAGCGACCATTTTATTGCTATCAATGTTGTGACCTCGAGTTCTGAGATTATCTTCTGGACTAATGAAGCACGTTGATTACTATGGCTTTAGTAATGAGCTGTAAAGGATGCAACATGTCTAGGATCAGACAAAAGAATCAAGATTTAATCATCGAAGTCGCGTGTGAGCAATTCGCTACTCATGGATATGCCGCAACAAAAATGGCTGATATCGCGAAAGCGGCCGACATCCCTAAACCTAATGTATTCTATTATTTCAGCTCCAAAGATAAGCTCTACAATGCCGTTCTAGAAACCGTCACTCAGCCCTTACTGGAAGCGTCACGTCCGATTGAAGAGCTCAGCGACCCTGTTGAAGCCTTGTCTCAATATATTCAAACCAAGCTGATCATTTCTCGCGATCATCCGCACGCCTCTAAGGTATTTGCTAACGAAGTGATGTCTGGCGCTAAAGTATTGCCGAAAGAGATTGGTGACGAACTGTATAAGCAATCCCAGATGATCCTCGATAAGTTCTCAACTTGGTCAGCACAAGGCTTAATGGATGACGTTCCTGCACACCACCTGATGTTTACCATTTGGGCGGCGACTCAAACTTACGCCGATTTTGGCTGGCAGATTTGCAGCGTGATGCAGAAAGATCAGCTCGATGATAAAGACTATGAAGATGCCGCTGAATTCATCACCCAGCTAGTGATTAAAGGGTGTGGGGTGAAAAGCTAACGTTGTTTGAACGTTTATTTAGGTCTGCGATTGCAGGCCTTTTTCGTTTTTGCACATGAGCGACGACAAGCGTAAAGCCACTTTTTGTGACCCGTTGTGCAATAACTCATTTAACTTTAATTCGGTTCGATTAGGTATGCCATTTTATTTAAATAACAGGTTATAGTGTCGCAAAAATTAGCGGCACTTATTGTTTTTAAAAGTGAATAGCTCAGAACGGCAAAGTGAAGCTATTAACAAAATTACACGCACAACATATAGGTTTAGCAATGACGCTCAAAAGCTTGGCATGCACCATCAGCACAGTTCTACTGGCAGGCTGTGGTTCGACGGTCGCGACGCAAACATACAACGCCGATCTGATCATCACCAATGGACAGGTTCTCACGATCAATTCAAAAATGGATGTGATTGAAGATGGCGTTGTAGTGGTGAAAAACGATCAGATCATCGCAGTCGGTAACGAGGATTTAATGACTCAATATCGCGCAGAAAAAGTGATTGATGCTCAAGATGGAATCGTCATGCCGGGCATGGTCAATGCTCACAACCATTTACCTATGATCGCGTTTCGTGGCCTAGGGGAAGAGGGCATCTCGAATCGTCTGTTTGCTTACTTCTTCCCTCTAGAAGCCGAAAAGTTAAGCCGTGAACTGATTTACAACGCGACTAAGCTAGGCAGCATCGAACTGGCACAAAGCGGCGTGACCACTTATGCCGATATGTATTACCACATGGATGAGATGGCGAAGGCGACCAAAGAAGTTGGCTTGCGCGCCGTGTTGGGCGAAACCGTGATTAAGTTCCCGGTGGTCGATGCCAAAGAACCTTACGGTGGGATTGAGTATGCCAAAGGCTTTATCGAGCAGTACAAAAACGATGAGCTAATCACGCCGGCGTATGCGCCACATGCGGTGTACACCGTGAGTAAAGATAAGCTTCAAGAAATTAATAAGCTATCGGCTCAATACTATGTGCCAGTGCTGATTCACGTCGCTGAGTTCCCGAATGAAGAAAAGCGCATCAAAGACGAAACCAAAGCGACATCGCCAGTTGAATACATGGATGAAATCGGTGTGCTTGATGCGCGCGTAGTGATTGCTCACGGTATTCACCTTTCAGAGAATGACCAAAAGCTATTGAAACAGGCTGATGCGGGTATCTCATATAATCCAATGGCGAACGCCAAAGGTGCGACAGGAATAGCTCCTGCGTGGGAAATGTACCGAGCTGATATGCGTATTGGTTTGGGAACCGATGGCCCAATGAGCTCGAACCAAGTCGATATCATGCGTACCCTAAGTTACGCAGCGAACATGCAACGCTTAAAGCATTCAGACCGCACCATCATGATTCCTGAGCAAGTGATTGAAATGGCGACATTAGGCGGTGCGAAAGCTTTGCACATGGAAGATCAAATCGGTTCTCTTGAAGTTGGAAAGAAAGCAGATATCGTGATTGTAGAGACACAATCGGCGAACATGATGCCAAGCTATGACCCGTACGCGACATTGGTTTACCAAGCGAACCCAAGCAATATCGACACCACTATCGTTAACGGTCAAATCGTAATGGAAAACCGCGTGATGCAGACGGTTCAACTGGATGAAATCCGCCAAAGCGTCGATGAGTTTGAAACAGATATCAAAGCGTTTGCCAAAGAGCTTTCTAAGAAGGCGATCAAGTCGAAGAGCTTGATGGATTAGTGCGTAAACCGGATTCTAAAAATCGAATAGAATGAATAAACAAGAGAGGCCGACATCATGTCGGCCTTTTTGTTACGAACTCCTCCAGCACCTTACTCCTTGAACCTCAGTTCTTTGGATGAAAGCAACGCTTGGTTAATTAAAGCAAGGCTTCGGTTAATTAAAATAGTACTTAGCTAATTGGAGCAACTGTTGCCGTTAGGAATACCGCTACCTAAGAACTCGACTCGAATTTGTTCGACATCTTTTAGGTACTGGTTGTTCGTTTGCTCAGTTTTATCAAAGTTGTTGAGCGTGACATTCCATGATGAAAACGGAGTGGGTTGGAAGTAGGCGTATTCGAATTTATTCGCCACGGCACCATCGGTGATGATGCTAACATCGTTGGTTGTTGGATCATCTAGGCGGTAATAGAACGCGCGTGAAACAGGGTTAGAACTGAACTGATAGTCCTTGTTCTCATATCGGTCTAAATAATTACCCGAACTGGAAACTCGTAAGTTGAGTTGCTTGCCATAAGGTAAGTTTTCCCCTTCTAAGAACACTCGTACCGTGGAAAGCCTAACGCGGTCAAACGAACACAATTGGACTTGTTCTAATGGAATGGTGAAGTTTAGTTGTCCGGTTGTTGCAAAGCTCTCTAGTTGCTCGGGGCTAGAAATGGTGTAGTTGTCGATGGTGAAATCTTGTGGTGCTGGTTGGAAAGAAGACAGAGCATTTACATACTCACTTTCGACAGTAGCCAAATCAAATTGGTAGTCCAAGTAGCTTTTATTCAGAGAAGGCGTAACTTCGCTTGGCTTCAATGCCCAATATTCGTATGCCTGAACATAGTTAGACAAAGCAACGAACATCGGACGCTTAAAGTGCATCAATACTCGTGATAGTTCACGTTCAATCGAATCGAAGCTGTCGGTGTCTACTTGATAACCCTCGATCGCATCGTTCAATCTTTGTTGTTGATTGATAGTCACATTATTGGTGAGTAAGAGGTCTACCAACTTCGCTTGCTCGTGAGCAAAGTTAAGCTGCGTGATGTTAATTGCCTTACCGAGCAGAACCTGCTTTTCGAGTTCGAGTAGGTATTGTCTTGATCCTTTGATACCTAAGCTATCGGCATATCTTAAGTTGCTGCGGATCTCGGTGATCATCAGATCCCACGCCAGATTGCTTTCATTGATAGTTGGGATGTTGAAGTTAAAGCCATCCATCGCTTCAGATACCTTCTGGAGCTTGATGGTTGATTTAATATCCGCGGTTAACTGAGAAATGCCAGAAATCGTTTTGGTCACGCTATCAATAATGCCTGTGACGGACTTGATATTGGTGACGAGGTTTTTCGCTTTTTCTAATGCTTCAGGTGTTTTAGCCAATTGCTCGGTTAGGTCATTCACACCAGAAAGGTTGCCTGTGAATACCCCACTCACGGCACTTCCAATTTCGGCTATTGCTTTGAATATTGCTAGAGCCGCATTGAGTTGTTGTTGGGTTTTCCAATTCTCGACACCAACTAAATAAGTGGTTCTTGAACTGAGAGTGACCAGTTCTTGTGCTTTATATTGGCTATCGACCTCGGTCAGGCTATCGCCTATCTTGTCTATGTTGGATTGGGTTTGTGTGATGATCGAACTCTGAGCGCGTAGAACGTCTTCGATGTTAGCAAGTGCTAACTTGGCGGCTTCAATCTTGTCTTCAATGACCGTGTTTCTATCTTGAATAATGTCCCATTGAGTTTGATACGCGATCATAGCGTTCAAATAGGCTTCGTATTTATCTTGATATAACACCTTGTCGAGATAAGGAACGTAATTGCTCTCTTTGGTGCTGAAGCTAATGAATTGCTTGAACGCGACCGTTTGTAGGTAAAGGTCGGAAAGAATCGGATCGTCTTCAACCACTGAACCTGAGTAACGCAAGCTCTGTTCAATCCAGTTGATGAGGTCGAGGCTAAGCTTTGGGTTGGTATCGTATAAGCTGGCTGCCATATCAAACGAGCGATTAACAATGTCTGTAAAAGGTTCAGTAGCCAGTTTCATTTGCCCAGTAATGTTCGAGTCAATGGTCGTTCTTCGGTAGTGTTCTCCTGCCAATACCACGGACTCGCCATCACCAGTTTTTCCTGTTAGGGCGTCTCGTGTAATGCTGCCATCGCTTTGGAAAGCGAGCACATTAATCGGTGTTTCTATTTCGCCGGCAATCACAGAAATTGAGGCTGCAGAGCCTTGCTGTCCGAGCACAAACGTCGGCGTGCCTTGACCAACGATTTTTCGCGCAAAAATAAGGATGTTTTGGTTGTTTACAAGCAAGTTGAAATTCTCTGGAATTTCAATGGTATCTGCAAAAACGACAATTTTTGAGGGTTGAGTGACGTAAAGGTTTTGTTCTGCTATCCAATCACTGAGGTTGATGTGTAAATCGGATGTGGAACGAGATAGAACGCCAACATCGGAATAGGCCGATTGAACCCAAGTTGGGTATTCGGTTGAATTGGGTAAATTGTTCAGTTCAAGCCAATCGCTAGAAAAAGCCTGTGGAGAGAATGAAAGAGAAATAATAATAGGTAGAAGTCTCATATTGATGTCCTGTCGAAATTAGTATTTGCCAAATTTTGGGTAGCAGAAGCCAGCACCTTAATTTTGATAAGGTGTGGCTTTCTGTTAGGGATATATTTTTGGCTATTGCGTTATATTTTTTGTGTTTTTATATGATCGAGAGGTCTATGGACTATTCCATTTCTTGGATATATGCATTGTTTGCGAACGCTTTTGCTTTCTCACTAATATTACTCCAGTTACTTTCTGCAACCGTTGTATTGGCAAGAGCGCCTATTGCGCCTAGCATTGCGTCGTCTTTCATGATGTCGGCATTATTCTGGGCTTGTTCTAAGGCAACGAGCAGTGAAGTAAAGTCGGCATTCATTTTCTGCCAATTTAGTTTCAGCTTATTAATATGTGGAATCGCATTTTCTATTTGTTGAGAAATCATATCGATACTCTCTGAAGAGCGATGATAAGAGTTATATATTTTCTGTGTGTAAGTTAACTGTTCTTGAAGCTCTTTTACTTCGTTTTGTAATTCGTTACGAAGCTTACGCGCTTTTTCTGCTTTATCGCCGTATACGCCCATGATTGGTCCTGCAACCAGAGGGAACCATGCATAAGTCACCGCGGTAGAGGCGACCGTAACGTAGTGAGTGTAATCTTTGTTGAGTTGAGTAATACGCGCATTGATGTCATTCACTCGCTGCTGAAGCGCGCTGCCATCGTCGCTTAGGTAACCGTTGTGAGTGCCTTCCAACACATCTAACTGCAATTTTTGTGTATCTAATGTAGCTGAAAATTCTAATAGGTTACCGCCAACGTCAGACACTTCTTGTTGGTATCTCATGGAAAAACTCTGCAGGCTTTTCAGGTAAGCGATCGCCACCTTTCTATTGCGTTCTACCGCTTCGATATCTTCCGGGAGCGGCGAGAATGCTTTGGCCAACATTTCATTCAAAGCATCGCTAAGTGGGTTAAGCATGTAGTCTTTAATTTGGACGTAATTGGCCAAGCTTAATGAAAGACCAACGATGCTTGGATAAAGATCTTTTTTCCAATAAAAGGCGGTATCGTGAATATTTGAGTATTGCTGAACCAGTGCTTGGAAATTAGAGAAAGGAATGTCGTTAGGAATACTTAAAGTAGATTTCATACTGGCTTCTGTCACCGGCAGCGCTAAAGCGCCTTCGACATACGCTTGGATTTGATACCACTCTTGTTGCTTAAGAATAAAATTGTCGGTCTCTAGATCGATAAAGACCCCATTTTCACCGATGATTGTGTCGTAGGTGACTTGAGGTATGTTTTGTTCAGCTGACGCTTGGTTGATTTGAACTGGAGCTGCTT
Source organism: Vibrio splendidus (assembly GCF_003345295.1). Lineage (NCBI taxonomy): Bacteria > Pseudomonadati > Pseudomonadota > Gammaproteobacteria > Vibrionales > Vibrionaceae > Vibrio > Vibrio splendidus. The sequence continues at coordinate 1,962,090 of NZ_CP031056.1, read as the reverse complement.
GAGAAGTGAGTGCAAAAGAGGAAAGTAGCCCAATCGAAATTGAAGATAATACGAGTGTTTTTGTGATTTTTTTCATTATTTAGCCCTGTTAGATTTGTTATTAGCTTTTTGCAAATTCAATAATCCCCCTACCATTTAGATGGTATTTTTAAATATTTATGAAGGGTTATTGAATATTTTAATATTGTTATTTTTGTGATTATTTTTTGTTCTTTAAAATTAACCTCTTTAATGTGTTTTTTGTTTTTATAAGATTTGGCCAATCTATAGCAGATTTATAATGAAAAGTTCTATTTAGGTCACACATTTGGATTCATATTGATCGTTTGTTGATCTATTGAATTTAATGATATTTGAATCATTAGTTTTGGTTCTTTTGTCAGGCTAGGTATGGAAAGGTCTCGAGAGGTTTTCATTCTATTCATAAAGGTGGTAAATGATAAAAATATAATTATCGCCATTATTCGTATTATTACTAAATCTGTTGATTAATTTGATGAATATATAAATAGAACGAACGTTTTAAATTTGATCTGTGCCAAATAATGTACGGGTGATTTGATATTTACCGAAGGGGTTATGAGTGATTTTTTATTAGTGAATGTTTTATTAGTCAATCTTATATTAGATAGAGTTAAATTAGGTTTTATTTAATTATTAGCGGTTTATGTTTTTGGTATATTGAGTCGAAATTAATTAGGAAATAGATTGATAAATAGACTGAGAGGCATCAGGTTTACATTTTTTTGGGATGATTTGGGGTGTTTTCGAATCATTGTGGACGTTTATGGAGGTTTGCCCATCAAAGCCACTCGCTTTGGCTTGCAGTGTTTGATGGGCAAGTGTTTCAACTAATGGTTATTCATCGCCAATTTACCAAGCTTCATTGCAGCAGCATGGTGGCGGTGCATCAGTTGCTCCATGTCTACGCCAATAACGGCACCATCATTAACTCGCCATTTTCCGGCTACCATTACTTTATCCGCTTGTTGAGCACCACAAAGTAGTAATGCAGCGAGTGGATCGTGGCTACCAGAGAAGCGAATATCATCGAGCTTGAACATTGCGATGTCGGCTTGTTTGCCGACCTCTAACGTACCAATGTCGGTTCTGCCCATTGCGCGAGCCGAGCCCGATGTCGCCCAACGCAGTGCGTCGAAGTGTGAAACATTGGCAGAGCCATATTGCAGACGTTGTAAGTACATCGCCATACGTACTTCGGCAATCATATTGGAGCCGTCGTTGGAAGCTGAACCATCAACACCCAACCCGACTTTTACGCCAGCGGCTTCAAGATCGTTGTTCTTACAAATACCAGAAGCCAGCATCATGTTGGACGTCGGGCAGTGGCTAATGCCAATGCCTGCTTTACCCAAACGCTTGATCTCTTCCGGGTTGAAGTGAATACCATGAGCAAGCCAAGTGCGTTCATTCAACCAGCCCACATCTTCGAGATAATCGACAGGGCGTAAGCCAAACTTCTCAATACAGAAGTCTTCTTCATCCAAGGTTTCGCATAGGTGGGTGTGCATCATCACGTTCTCACGCTCACTGATCTTAGCGGTTTCTTTCATTAGATCGGTGGTGACTGAGAACGGCGAACAAGGGGCGAGTGCGATTTGAATCATCGCCCCTTCATCACGCTGGTGGTAATCACGAATTAAGCGTTGGCTGTCATCAATGATGGTTTGTTCAGTTTGAATGGTGTGTCGTGGAGGTAGCCCACCTTCATCTTCCCCTAGGCTCATGGAACCTCGAGTAAATATGGCTCTTACACCCAGTTTCTCTGCGGCCTCGACTTGCAAATCAATAGCGTGCTCAAGCCCGTTTGGTAGCAAGTAATGGTGATCGGAAGCTGTAGTACAACCCGACATCATCAACTCAACCAGCGCCAACTCTGTAGCTAGGCTCATCATCTCAGAATCGAGGTTAGCCCAAACTGGGTAGAGGCTCTGTAACCAATGGAAGAGTTCTTTATTCAGTGCGCCGGGGTAGGCACGGGTTAGGGTTTGATAGAAGTGGTGGTGCGCATTGATAAGCCCAGGAGTCACAACATGACGAGAGGCGTCGACGCTGTAATCTACGGGTAAGGTTGGTTCTTTGTGTTTGCCAACCAGCTCAATGATTGTATTACCTTTAATGACAATACCGCCTTCTGCATCAGCCAGTGAGCCAGTGTAGATTGCGAGAGGATTCTTAATCCAGATGGTTTCCATTCATAGTAGTCCTTAGCCATCTCAGCCTTTTCAGGGAAGAGGGTCTTTATTGGTATTTGCTGTTGATAGATAAATTCGAATCAGGGGCGTTAAAACGTTCAACGCTCTAATCATTCCCTAATTCTGTGAAAATCGGTTTTACGTTAGTTCGAGAATCAGCTAGTTCGTTTTCGGCTCAGGATTTTCTGATGCCGCTTGAACGTCTGCTTCTGTACTTGCTTGTTGAATCTCTAATTGCTCGTCTGAGTGCAGTTCTTCTTCAGCCTGTTCTTTCATTTCTAGTTCAACTTGCGCTTGGCTCTCGGCTAACGCTTCTTGTTCTTCAGCTTTTGATGATTTTGGTAACACAAGATTTAGCAGAACCGTCATGATGGTGCCCGTGGTTATGCCAGAGTGCAGGAAGTTCGCCAAGTCATGCGGTAAGTGTTGCAGCAGTCTTGGTTCGAAAGTTACCGCCAAGCCTGACGCCAAACCAACACAGATTACCAAGGCATTTCGCTTGGTGTCTGCGGCCTTGATCAACATGCGGATGCCCGCGTAAGCAATCATACCGAACATCACAAAGCCCACACCACCCAAAACAGGTTTCGGAATCGTGACGGCAATTGCGGCTAATTTCGGGAATAAACCGCCTAAAATTAGTAAACCGCCTGTTGCAGCCACTACATAGCGACTTGCTACCCCTGTAATACCAACAATACCGACGTTTTGGCTGAATGACGCCAGTGGCATTGCCGTTAAAATGGAAGACAAGGTACTACCAAGGCCATCGCCCAATAGACCACGTTTTAAGTCTTTACCGCTGACTTGGGTTTGGCAGTTGTTGCCCAATGCCATGAAGTCCCCCGTTGCTTCGGCGATAACCACGATGTACACCAAACTCATGCTGATGATGGCACTGGCTGAAAAGGTAAAGCCGTACTTGAAAGGTTCAGGACCACCCACCCAAGCGGCAGAGCTGATTTGCTCAAGGTCGACCATGCCGAGTGATAGCGCCACAATGTAGCCGCCTGCTAAACCAATCACGATGGCAGAAGCGGCAACCGCGCCTTTACAATAAACCGATACGCCAACCACAATCCCCAAAGAGATCAGTGCTAGAAACAGCTTTGGTAGTGTGGCGAACTGCTCCGTGTTGGCAGGGGAGTCTCCGACCCAATTCATGGCAACCGGTAAAATGGTTAAGCCGATTAAGGTAACCACCACACCACTTACCACGGTCGGGAACAGTTTCCGAACCTTGTCCATATAGAAGCTGGCACCAATTACCACAAATGAGCCGATCAACGCCGAGCCCATAATGGCAGCGACGCCACCTTCGTTACCGATCGAAATCGCCACACCCAAAAAGGCAAAGCTTGAACCCATCACAACGGGCAGTCGAATGCCGACAGGGCCGAAACCAAGACATTGAGCGACGGTCACAATACCTGACGCCAGCAGCGCAGCATTGATCAGCGAGACGATCTCTGTGTTAGGTAGGCCGATAGAAGCGCCGACAATGAGGGGAACAGCCACAATGCCACCAATCGAGGCGAGCATGTGCTGTAATGCGAGTAGGAAGGTTAAGCCGTGAGGCGGTCTTTCATTTAGGGTGTACAGAAGTTTCATTTGATATTCCTCTGCCTGCGTTTCCGTTTACAGGCGATTGGCGGTCAAATAATGACTTCTACAAACTGCGTAGGGTCATAAAAAAGGTGCACTAACCGAGCGGAATGCGTCTGCACTCCGCTGATTAGCACTATTAGCTTTTTCTTAAAAATGTTGTTCTAGCATGTGTATTAATAGCTTGGCTTGTGAACAAACCAAGCACTCATTCTTGAGCCATCTCTAAATGACCGAATGTCTAAGCGACGGCTCAAGAACGATTTAATTAACCGATGAACACGAGCTTCGCGACAAAAATCGCGGCTAGGAAGTACATCGAAATTGATACGTCTTTTGTTTTGCCTGTCGCTAATTTCAATACCGTGTAGGTAATGAAACCCAGTGCGATACCATTTGCGATAGAGAATGTCAGTGGCATCATCAGGGCAGTAATAGCTGCAGGTGCACCGTTGGTGAAGTCTTTCCAATCAACGTGTTGCATGCTGCTCATCATTACGAACGCTACGTAAATCAGCGCGCCAGAGGTTGCGTAAGCGGGGATCATGCCTGCAAGTGGCGATAGGAAAATCGCCGCTAAGAACAACACGCCAACCACAATCGCTGATAAGCCAGTTCGCGCGCCTGCTGCAACGCCTGCGGCACTTTCTACGTAACTGGTGACTGGCGGACAACCCACACACGCACCTGCCACGCTTGAGATACTGTCGGCTTTCAGCGCTTTGCTTAGTCCTTCGATCTTGCCTGTCTCAGGGTTCGTCAGATTTGCACGCTCAGCCACGCCCATCAAAGTACCTGCGGTATCGAACATGTTGACGAAAAGGAAAGCCAAGATAACGCTGATCATCGAAACATCAAGCGCACCCATAATGTCCATTTTAAGGAACGTAGGCGCTAAGCTTGGTGGCGCTGCGAAGAAGCCGTTGTAATGAACTAAGCCAAGCATCATGCCGACCAGAGTCACACTCAAAATTCCGATTAACACGGCACCAAATATTTTACGCTCACTGAGTACCGCGATGATCAAGAAGGCGATAGCGGCCAGTAGAGCTTCAGGTTTAGTAAAATCCCCTAAAGAAACCAAAGTCGCTGGGTTTTCGACGACGATGCCCGCTGTTTTAAGGCCAATTAGACCTAAAAATAGGCCAACGCCCGCTGTCATGGCATAGCGCAGACTCACCGGAATACTTTCGATTATCCATTGTCGAACCTTGTAGAAACTCATCCCGACAAACAAGATGCCGGAGATAAACACCGCACCCAACGCCACTTCCCAGGTGTAGCCCATTTCGCTTACTACCGTGAATGAGAAGAAGGCATTCAAGCCCATGCCTGGTGCAAGGCCGACAGGCCAGTTCGCAAATAACCCCATTAACAAACAACCGATCGCAGCACCAATACAGGTTGCGACGAATACCGCCCCTGCATCCATACCCGATGCGGCCATAATTTGTGGGTTAACGAAGATAATGTAAGCCATAGTGGCGAAGGTAGTCACACCCCCCATTAATTCATCTTTCACGCTGCTTCCGTGGGCCTTAATTTTAAAGAGTTTCTCTAAAATTCCGTTATTCGCGTCTTGGTTGAGTATTTCTGTTTTACTCTCACTCATGTCAGCAAGTCCTTTTATGTTGTGATCCATTTATTGAATACAGCGAGATTTCAATATTAAGTTTTAAGGTTTTTTCCTAGCCGTTATTTCTTTAGTTATCTGTTGTTTAGTCATCAACTCTCTAACTAATAACGTTGTTAGTATTTTTATATGAGCGTGTTTAGTGAGCGCGCATCATTTAGATACACGCACGAATCTGTTTATTATTCGACGGTTGAGCCTAGTTCGAAGTTCTAGGTCACGGGACTAACTGCCCCGATAGGTGGAGAAACTGTACGGCGAGACGAGAAGAGGAACGTGATAATGCGCTTCTGGATCATCTAAGCCGAAACGAATCACCACATCGTCTAGGAAAGGCACGCCATCCAATTCCACACCCTTGCTTTTGTAGTAATCCGCTACGTAGAACACCAATTGATACTTCCCCGGACGGAAATCATTCCCTGCCAGAATCGGCGCATCGGTTCGGCCATCGGAGTTGGTGATCACCGTCGCCAGCTTTTCTGTTGAGTCTTCATTGACCTTATAAAGCTCTACTTTGATCTCTGTGCCCGGTAAGCCGTGCGTGGTGTCTAATACGTGTGTTGTTAATCTTCCCATAGTCCCTTAATAGCGCTTTTGGCGCTCCTCTGTTCCGTGGTTTATCTGTCTGCTTCGACCTTGCAAAGAATGCAACTGGTCACTTTGTTATCACTAACTATGTACGAACTGTACACAATTAGTAAAGCGAATTGTTGGAAAAATGTTAACCATTGTGTCGTTTTGTCTGACTTTATAGATCTTGATTATCGTTTTTTGGTGAGCTTGTGTTTTGTTAAGTTATTGTTTTTAAATGAATGAAGGGCGTAAATTTAACTTGAATAACAAAATCTTTACATTGAGATAAATAATTGTATACAATAAATGTACAGGGATAAGGTTGCTCTGTTTATCGATAATCCATTTGGTTGAATCATTTGGTGACTCACTTGAAGAGCGACTAAGCCAACCACTTATGTTAGGAGTACTTGGATGAATAAGGATTATTCAAGAAATTTGATCGGTTACGGAGCTAACCCTCCAAACCCTCAATGGCCAGGTAATGCGCGCGTCGCGGTTTCTTTTGTATTGAACTATGAAGAGGGCGGTGAGCGTTGTTTGTTACATGGAGACGACGAGTCTGAAGCTTTTCTTTCAGAGATCCCGTCCGCACAGCCGATCAAAGGCGAACGTCACATCAGCATGGAATCTATCTATGAATATGGTAGCCGTGTAGGTGTGTGGCGTGTTCTTCGCTTGTTCGATGAATATGAAATCCCACTGACCGTATTTGCTGTCGCAATGGCGATTGAGCGTCACCCAGACGTTGCCAAAGCCATGGTCGAAGCCGGTCACGAAATCTGTAGCCACGGTTATCGCTGGATAGACTATCAATACATTGATGAGTCTGAAGAGCGCGACCACATGACCAAAGCGATTGAAATCATCCAACAAGTGACGGGGCAACGCCCGCAAGGTTGGTACACAGGTCGAACGGGTCCAAATACGCGTCGTTTGGTTGCAGAAGAGGGCGGTTTTCTTTACGACTCGGATGCCTATGATGATGACCTGCCTTATTGGCACACCGAGACCGGTCATCCGCAACTGGTGATCCCTTACACACTCGATGTGAACGACATGCGTTTTTCAACCGCGCAAGGCTTCAACTCGGGTGAGCAGTTCTTCCTGTATCTGAAAGACACGTTTGACACCCTTTATATGGAAGGTGAAACCGCACCGAAAATGATGTCGGTTGGGCTTCACTGTCGTTTGATTGGTCGCCCCGGTCGTATTGCTGCATTAAGACGTTTCTTAGATTACGTCAAACAGCACGACAGAGTGTGGTTGTGTCGTCGAATTGATATTGCTAACCATTGGCACCAACATCATCCATATCAACCAAATAACGCTAATCATCAACCGCAAAAGTAGCAGTGAAGCAAGGAGGCTTAACGTGACTGAATTTCGATCATGCCGACCAACAACCATGGACCGCGATGCCTTTGTCGCTCATTTTGCTGATGTCTACGAACACAGCCCGTGGGTTGCAGAACTGGTGTATGACCAAGGTTTGAATGCCGAAGACGATCATATCGAGAATCTTCATCTGAAAATGGCATCGACCTTGTTAAGTGCAGACCAAGGCAAACAGTTGGCTTTGATCAACGCTCACCCGGATTTAGCCGGTCGAGCAGCCGTAAACGGCGAACTCACAGAGTCGTCGACCAAAGAACAAGCGGGGGCGGGCATCGACCAATGCAACGCCGAAGAATTTAAAAAATTCACTTCTTACAACAACAGCTACAAAAGTCGCTTCAATTTCCCTTTTATCATGGCGGTGAAGGGAGCCAATCGTTACCAAATTCTTGAGTCGTTCGAGATGCGATTAGGAAATGATAGTGAAACTGAGTTTGCTACGGCGATTCAAGAGATCAACAAGATCGCGATGTTTCGTCTCTGGGATATGTAAGTTAACGGAGTTAACAGCTATCTCAGCCCAGTCTTAGTGAGCTAACGGTTTGATTTGTAAAAGCATAAGCCACTAAGTTCTCATTTTATTATTACTTTATTAATTTCATAGGATTACACGGACATGACCCATAAATTTGAACAGTACATAAACCTTGCAGACGAAAAACTCGGCGCAGAAGCTACCTTCGCAACCGACGATTTTTTCGCGGATAAAAGCCGTCTACTCAGCCATGCGGCACCAGAGTGGAAAGACGACTTATACGATAATAACGGCAAGTGGATGGACGGCTGGGAAAGCAGACGTAAACGTGGTGAAGGTTATGATTACTGTGTCGTTCGCCTTGGCCTAGCTGGCACCATTGCTGGCGTTGATATTGATACCTCATTCTTCACAGGTAACTTCCCACCTTCGGCATCAATTGACGCGTGTTATTCACCACAAGGTGAGCCAACTGATTCAACAGAGTGGCAAGAAATTCTGCCTTCAATGGCATTACAGGGTGATCATCATCATCTTGAAGCAATCGAAAGTGACCAAGTATTTACGCACCTACGTTTGAACATCTATCCAGACGGCGGTGTCGCGCGCTTACGTGTTTATGGCCGACCAAGTGTCGATTGGGACGCAATAGATTCTCAGCAACAAGTTGACCTAGCATCTGTTGAACACGGTGGCCGAGCTCTGGCATGTAGCGACGAGCACTACGGCAACAAAGCCAACATTTTAGGCCCAGGTCGCGGTGAAAACATGGGTGATGGCTGGGAAACAGCACGTCGTCGAACACCGGGTAACGACTGGGTTATCGTGGCACTAGGCCACCCAGGTAACATCGAACGTATCGTAGTTGATACTGCCCACTTCAAAGGTAACTACCCTGACAGCTGCTCAATTCAAGCCGCTTATGTGAAAGGCGGTACCGACGATCAAGTAGAAACACAAAGCCTGTTCTGGCGTGAACTGTTGCCTGCACAAAAGCTGCAAGCGCACGAGATTCACGAATTCATTTCTGAGGTAAACGACCTTGGAGCGATTACTCACGTACGTGCAAACATATTCCCAGATGGTGGTATCAGCCGTTTGCGTCTGTTTGGTACGAAGGCGAAATAGGTAAGGAAGTCAGATATGAGTAATGGAATACGTCGTTTATCCATCGAACCGTTAACCAAGCAGGCTTTTGCAGAGTTTGGCGATGTTATCGAGTCCGATAATAGTGATTTCTTCATGATCAACAGTGGATCAACACGTCGCTACCACAAGCTAGCGACAACGGATGTGCAAGACCAAGACGGAGAAGCGATCATCAGCATCTTCCAAGCCACACCGTTGAGCTACCCACTGACCATCAAAATGTTAGAGCGTCATCCACTTGGATCTCAGGCATTCATTCCATTACTTGGTCAACCCTATTTAATTGTTGTTGCGCCAAAAGGCGATGATCCAACATTAGCCAATAGCCGAGCTTTCTTGAGCAACGGCCGTCAAGGAGTGAACTATCACAAAGGGGTGTGGCATCACCCAGTTCTTGCGCTTACTGATCAAGACCAGTTCTTGATCGTCGATAGAGGCGGCGAAGGGCACAATTGTGACGAAGTTTATTTCGACAGCGACCGAGTGGCATTGCATTTGGAAGACTTGCCAACGGACGACAACAAGGAAGAGCAACGCTTAGCTAAAGCGTTGTGATACAGGAGTTTATTATGGATCCGCATATTACAGAATGGTTGAATTTAGCAATACGCTGGGCTCACATGATTGTTGGTGTTGCGTGGATAGGCGCATCATTTTACTTTGTTTGGTTAGAGAACAACCTTAATCGAGTAAACCCAAAAACGGGCCTTTCAGGCGACTTGTGGGCGATTCACGGTGGTGGTATTTATCACCTAGAGAAGTACAAACTTGCGCCCCCAGAGATGCCAGAGCACCTGCACTGGTTCAAATGGGAAGCCTACTTCACGTGGATCACCGGTGTGTGTCTACTGGGTGTGGTTTACTACCTTAACGCTGAGATTTACCTGATCGCACCGGGCTCTGGCCTTGATTCAACAACGGCAATCGCGATTGGTATTGGGTCATTTGTTGCTGGTTGGTTTATCTACGACTTACTGTGTGACTCACCATTAGGTAAAACCCCCGTGTTGCTTGGTGTTGTGCTGTTTGTGCTGCTCGTCGCTGCGACATATGGCTTAACCCAAGTGTTCAGTGGCCGTGGTGCTTACATCCACGTGGGTGCCATCATTGGTACCATCATGGTGGGTAACGTATTCCGCGTTATCATGCCTGCACAGCGCAACTTGGTGAAAGCGATTGAAGAGAAGCGTGAACCGGATCCGGCATTGCCAGCGAAAGGTTTACTACGTTCTCGTCACAACAACTACATGACACTGCCAGTGCTGTTCATCATGATCAGTAACCACTTCCCAAGCACTTATGGCTCGGAATACAACTGGTTGATTCTTGCTGGCCTAGCGATCTTTAGCATCTTGGTGCGTCACTACTTCAACACCCGTCACGGTAGTCAGAAGTTTGCATGGACAGTACCTGTAGCGGCATTGGGTATGATCACGCTTGCGTTTGTGACCTCACCTTATGCGAAAAAGCAGATGACTCCGGTTGTGCAAGCACCTGTGGTTCAAGAAGTGCAAGTAAGCGCGACGGAATCGGCGACAGAAGAGGCTGTTTCGAACAGCACAGCTTCAACGACAGCTAGTTCTCAAGTTGCACCTGCAGATCACGCAATGCAAACGGCTAGCGCAGGTGTAAGCTTTGAAACCATTAACAAAGTCATTCAAGAGCGCTGTTCTGTGTGTCATTCATCAACCCCAAGCCACGCCGCTTTTGCTGCTGCGCCAGCCGGTGTGATGTTTGATACGCCAGAAGAGATCAAAGCCAACGTACCTAGGATTGTTGCTCAAACCGTAACAACTAAGGTGATGCCGCTCGGCAACATGACTCAAATGACCGACGAAGAACGCGCACTCATCGGCACTTGGGTTGAGCAAGGCGCTACGCTTCAATAGCAGTACTTTGTAATAACAGTACTCAGTATCCTTTACCTAAGAGCATGAGTCTTAGGTGAGGCTTAGGGAGAGTTTGGTTTCGGGCACGCGCCAAACTCATCCCACCCTGTTTCCCCGGTTCCTATAACCGGGGCTTTTTGTTTTTGGACAATCGGCAATAGGAAAGAGAAAACAGGTAACGTGGAGCTGAATATCGGTCGCTTTATTCGTTAAATCTGCGGAATGAAGATAGGCGAATTAAGCGGATTGGCGAGATTGAATATTACAAACCGCATAGCCGATACAGTGATAGATACAGTCGAGCACTTCTTGCTCTTCGCCTTGGATCTTGGATTGCAGCCCTTTGATGCCTTTCTCAGTTGGCATAATAGGACCAAATGCAATAATGGCTGCTACAAAATTCGGTTCGCTATCAATGGCTTTCTGCCAAGTCTTCGAAAACGCCGCGGTCGACTCGTAATTTAAGTGCTCATTGATGATCTTTGCAAACAGAGGCTCAAGCTCTTTGGCAATATCGGCTTTTCTGTCGAAGTGAGCATTAATCCCTGATTTAGACACACCAGCTTTTTTAGCGATATAAGCAAAGGTTGCCTTGTCGAAGCCTTCATTTAATGCGATATCAAATGCAGCATCGATGATCTTTTGTCGTGTAATAATCGCTTGTGCAGCGCTTGCTCTTCCCACTCTTGCCTCCGAACGTTGGATGATGGTTGTATTTTATGTGCCATCGATAATAAGCAGTCACAGGCCGTAGAATAAAGGCACATAGCTTGCGATACAATCGATCGTTGAGTAACTGAACATTAATGGGCCCAAACAGGCCTCATCGAGTTCATGCTATTGAAATTATACATTTAGCATACAAAATAGAGGTTGTTAACCTTTATTATTAAAAGGCTCGAAATGATGAGCAACTTGATACATTCCCCATTAAGCAGTCACAAACTGACTAGCGCCACTGATTACATCAACACGACGTTTTCAGCGAACAAGGCCGACCTGTCAGCCAAGCTAGATAGCCATAAGCAAATTGTTATCTCATCGTCGAATGGAACGGTATAAAAAAGGATTCAAGGGGAAGGGGTGGCCCTATGTTCAAATTTAGGAACCCAACTCCAATAGAGTTGAGCGGTTATTCTGACTTTTGGTTACGAAGTAGCTTGACGATAAGTGCGACTAAACGTAGACTGCAAAAATAAAGGGTGACACCCCTTATTTTGAGCGGATATAACAACAGCTCGTTGGCTTTGGCTAATTAATAATTAGCGATAAAACAAAAATTACGACCAAATAAAGGGTGTTAACCTTTAAATTATCATTGAATATTAGTGTGTTACTGATGATGTCAGAGTCGTCGAGGCTTATTTCTGGAGATAGTGATGGGAGAAGAAGTGGAACCAATTTACGTTTTTCTTGGTATTAGCAGCATCGTGATGACTGTTCTATGCATTGTCGCTGCATTTCTGGTCTATCGCATGATCAAAGGAGATATTGAGGATAGATGGTGATTTTCTCAGATTGAATCGTTGCCAAAGTAAGACACGACATTTCAACAACCATTTGCCAGCCCTCAACTAGGACATCAGCTTTAGATGAGGTTTCGGGGGAGTTTGATCGCAGGCATACGTCAGACTCATTTTCCCCATCTTCCCCCGGCTCCTATCGCCGGGGATTTTTTGCCAAAAAAGGGCGATACCCTTTAAGTCGAAAGGCCAACCGGAAACTAACAATGAAAACTACGTTAATCGCTGCAATGATCGCGGCACTATCAATTCCATCGATTGCTAACGCTAAAGGCTCAGAGTTTGGTTTAGGCCTTACTGCTGCTTACTCACCTAACGTTTACAAAGGTGGCGACACGGAAGTAACACCGTTCCCACTTCTGAGCTATGACAATGGCCATTTCTTCATTGAGGGTGTTCAAGCTGGCTACCGTTTGGCGCCAAAAGGTTCAGTGAGCAACATTGTGTTTTTCGCCGCGTATGACCCACGAACGCTTGAGGCTAGTGAATCTGACGATGCAGATATCAAAAAGCTCGATGATCGCGATTCTACCTTTATGGGGGGGCGGCCTACGTGCTTACTACCAATATTGGCGAGTTCCGTGTAGGCGCTGGCACTGACATTGGTAGTGTTCACAATGGCTTGTATGTAGAGACTCGATACAGCTATCACATGAACTTTGGCGCGTTTGGCCTTATTCCTGCGATTGGTTACTCGCTTAACAGTGACAAGCTTAACGAACATTTATACGGCGTATCTGCTGCTGAAGCGTCCAGAACTCGCTTCGATGAATTTAAGCCTGATTGGTCTGGCCGTTACTTCGTAGGCCTGTCTGGTTACATGTACTTATCTAAGCACTTGCGTCTAACTGGCGGTGTTCGCTACGAGAACCTGGACAGTGAAATTGAGAAGAGCCCTATCCTTGATAACACCACTTCAGTTATGGGTAATGTTGGCATTACCTACCTGTTTTAAATAATCCGATTACCAATGCAGGAACGAGTCCGTTGTTCCTGCCATTAGTTTCGTTCACTCAGCTAATCTTTTGATTGATCTATTCTGGATGAAAAAGCATTAACTACAAATTCAGTCACTGTGCTGATTTTTTCAATGCTGCATTGGCAAGATTTATATGCGTACTAAAGTTATATTCGCTGGTGTTACTTACTCCAGCAAGACAGAAATGATAACCACCAATATGGCCGCTGGGCTTAATTGTGATTTGGTTCTCTCTCGGCTCAGAAATGACTGGTCACTTGAGAACGCGCTTACTAAAAAGCATGGCAGTAACAACCCAGACCGAAGTCAATACAGATACAAAGGTAAGTATTACGATACACAAGAAGAGCTGATTGTAGCGAACAAGAACCCTCTCATTAGTTATCGTGGCGTCCTTAACAGGGTTAACCGTAATTGGAGCTTTGAAGACGCTTTGAACCTTCCAAGTGGTTCGAGAAAACCTAAATATTGATATGAAGAACTAAAACTAGCCAGATGCTGGTTTTTTATTAGGTACAGCAATGACTTTATTCAACGAACGCGGTAGCGCCATGAGACACGTATTAAGAACTCGCAACCTTGAAGACGCCCAACTAATGGTTGATGCGTTAAGTTCATTTGTTGAACACAAGAAAGCTCAAGGTGGCAAATAATGAAAAAGCTAACTACATGCTTAGTTGCTTCAGCGTTATTAGCTGGTTGCTCTATTGCTCCAAAAGATAATCTAGACGCCCTTTGTAGAGATAAGGTCATTGAAGTGGCTAGCGACTTCTTTGGTGGTGCAGATATCGACTTGCATGGTTCCCTAGTAACTCTATTGAACCACCAGTCAATCTCATACGATGGTATTGAGTATAACTATGACTCCAAGCGCAATGGTAAACCTGAAATCTTAAAAAAATCGGTTATCTGTTCGTACAACTATCGTAAGAACACCGTGTCTATTGTGATTGAGAAGAACGGCCGAGCTGGGAACGAGTTTAAGTTGTACAAGAACATTAAGGTGAATGGCTAAACATGTTTATCCTTACTTAAAGACAACATCACCAAACTATAACGCCACCACGAAACCTAACCATACCACCGTAAACACAAAACCCAACGATGAAATGAAAAATGTCATGCGTTGGGGAGCACTCTTAAATTTCTTGTTATGTAAATCCTAAAGTTGAACGACTGCCGTTCCGATACCTGTACTTCTAGCATTAGTAAATAGTTTATTATGATCACCTATATACAGGTTTGCGACTGCATCATATGTGGATTTACTCTCAATCGTCAGTGGTTCTAGGACTACTGTATAGTCATAACTATTGCGCCCAGAAATAACTTCATATTCATCACCATTGGTTATCAATTGAGAAATAAGGAAGTTATTTGAGTTCAGTCGAATTTTACCTTTGAACTGCGGGTCTGAGTGATAATAAATTTTGACCGTTAATTTACGATCCAACTTAGCATTTAACAATTCGATTGACTTAATAATGTGCTCTTGCTGTGTTTTCATAAGAGCGAGTTTCTTTGATTGTTTAGTCATTAAACTTTGGTTTCGTTTCTCGCTGGCTGTAGATCGTAAACTGTTTTCATTCTCGAACTCATCTAACTGAGAGCTCAATACGTATTCTTGAGCTTTAAGCTTAAGTAAGACTTCTGCTTCAACAACATGATTTGAATTAAAGGATTTCTCTGTTGTTACAACGTACTGTCCCAGCCTCAAATCTTCACTGAGGTGACCTTGTTCTTTTATTTGAGTTATTACAGTCGGTGTAATAAGTGACCCAATAATGGCATCCTTAAAAAACGCAGCAACGCCTATAATTGCTGACATGACTAAGCCAACGATTACTTCTTTCGGAATATCTTTCATTTTTCACCATTTACATAACGCCGCGCTCACCGGCAATTTTGGAACACAGCGCAAAAATTGTCCGAGTGCAGCGCCTTGTTAGCTTCACAGACCACCAGATACAATATCCCGTAGTGATTTTATTTGCCTTAAATGTTGCTATGCAGCCGCTACGGAAGAAATAGCAGCGAGTAGCGGGGATATTGCAGTTATTAAACTCGTAAATTCACACATTTTCAGTTTACTTGCCTCAAGTACGACCCAAGAACAGAGTTACCCTTAAAGTGCACCGTTTTGACCATATTCAAAAACTGCCCAAATTGATCTATATCTTCGTTTTGTGAAGAGTTGTTCTGCATAAAATCGAGCATTACAATATAAGCCTGCTGCTCTTCGATTGATATCGGTGACATAGCTCCACCCGACTCGTAAAGATTGTGAATATTTTCCATTCTCTTTAAGGCCGCTAATTGGTGTATTTTGGCAGCAATTTCAGGGTCATTTTCTGCTTTACTGACAAGAGTGTCTAAACCCGATTTCTTTTCGCTTATAGCAGCACGCATAAATAGGCCGCGAATGATTCCGTGAAGAATTGCCGTAATGAAAAAGCCAGCAATAGCTCCCCCAATACCTCCTGTTACTCCGCCAATTACAACTCCAAGAAATGGAAAAACTGATTTTGAGAACATCCCTATACCCCTAGTCCTTGTTTTTTATAAATGGAGAAATAATCAATACCCCAAGAAAAAACACGACCATTAAAGGCCACAACAAGGCTGAAATAGCAGGTGCCTCAGCAGTGGCAACCCATTTTCGGAATGGCCAATACAAAAATGCAGCGATTGCAAAATATACAGCAACCATAATTTTAATCTCCTTAATGATAATTCTTCGCCCAAAACTGAGAGGCTCGCAAGGAAAGCTAACGCCGCACTAAGCGGCCTAAATTGTGGGTTATAATGTGTAGCGAATCGAAATGTAACCTACTGTTTTAATTTAGTTTAAGTGCCTGGTTAGGAGAATGACGTATACGTTTGCCTAGATACAAGTGAGCCATCATTATGTATCGAAATCATTTCTTCGTTTTCAGTATCATAATCATTTTGTGTCAATTCATATGCGCTAAATAGGTCTTTATCAAGAGGAACCTCTGCAAATGGATTATAGTAAATATGTAAGCCATCTAAATGGCTTTCTTGATGCTTTGATGAGTGATACAAATGCATGTCTGAACCACAAATATAATCACCTGATGGAAAACGCATTGTAAAAAGGTCATTGCCTTTTCCTAACTGCGTATGTGAAGTTCCAAGCTTTTCTATACCTTCTTTTTCAAGAAAGACTGAACGCTCCATCTGCCTATACTTTGTAGCCCTAATGAAATTGCTTATACCACTTTGAACAACTGCCTTTCCAAACATTCCTGTAGTAGAGAAGATAACTGCACTTATCTCTTTATAAGAGTCATTTGTAAATATACCAAGTTCAATACGATTATCGTTATGGTTCATAATATGAGTTATTTTCTCACTTACCATTTCACTAATACTATTGCCTTTTGGAGGATTAATTCCATAAAGAACGCGATTGATCGCCATGTTGTTTTGTGTAAAAGATAAGTGGTTATCAAAAGGAGCGACAGCAACTACAAATGGATTACCTTTAACATGTTCAAGTGATGAATAAGGATGCTTTTTATCATTAGCACCTATAAACAAAGATTTTTTATCTTTTAGTTTTCCGATCAATTTTATAGTTGATTTATCTAAGAAATCTCCATTATCAGTATGAATAGATTCACTAAATGACTTAGTAGTGTAATACTCATCACTTTCGTTTAATTGATTATTTGCGGTGACAGCTTCAACACACACATGTCTTCCAGATGGGTGAGTCAAATTAAAATCTGGACTTTCTTTCGAATAATCAATGTCGAAGCCTAATTCCAAAAATGATTTGTTTAGATACAGTTCCCAAAGCGATGAATTAAAAGTAGTTTGAAACTCCTTAATAAATTTTTCAGACTCTCCTTTCCTGCCTAAAAGTCCATTTGACCACTCATTAATAACAGCTATTGCAGGTTGGTAAGTTTTATCTTGAATTACCCTTTTAAACAATGGGTGCAATCTTTTTTCTTTTACAATGGGAGTGAATAGATCCATATAGAACTCTTAGTTAATTGGATGATAAATTTTAAATTCGACTAATGCCCAATTAAGGTGCGACAACGCTATAACACCCAAACTAAACCATTGCGCCGTAGACACAATTTTCAAATCGGAGTGAAATCGCCAAGCGTTAGGAGTCACTCTTAAATTGTTTGTTAAATGGTGATAAGTTTAGCGATTTATTTTATAAAACAACCACGTATCACAAAATTACATTAATATCTCAAAGACTTTATCGACACTGCTCGGATTTATTTCTATTCCAAGTTCCTGCTGAAATATTTCCATATTCACAATAATGATCGGTTATAGATTTATTATTTAAATAGGTCGTTTTCCAATCTATTTCCCCATTTATGCTGTAATGATATATAACACCATCCACAACTTTCCCTTTAGCATATGGAGTCTCCATAGCTAACTGCCCATTGTGATGCCAAATAGTATGTGTCCCATCTAATCTTCCGTTTTTAAATTTGGCTTCGAACCACATTACGCCAGACTCATTCCATTTTGCTCGAACACCTTCGATTTTCCCTTTTTTATATACCGTTGTAGACCGTTTAATGCCAGAATCCCACCATTGAGTCTCAACCCCATCAGGAATACCCTGTTTGAGGAAAGCGATAGCTTTCTTTTTTCCATTACTGTGGAAGTCAATAACACCACCTGTATATAACTGATTTGTTTTTATTCGGTAAAAAAAACCATCTCGTTTTTCAATATCAGCTATTTTTACAATTTGACCTGCATTACTTACAGTAGGAAGTAATACGGTAAATATAAATATAAATATAAATATAAATATAAATATTAATTTTTTCATTTTTATCCTTTACTCATAGCTAACACTTCAACGGTGTTAGTAATCTGTTATTTTAGAACATTTCACTATGGAAATGTAATAACGCCATTTAACGATTTTAATATCGTGCCAGCACGAATTGGTGCATTCAGAACACCTAAAGAACTATATTTAACCAACTGAAACATATACATATAATTCATTTTAGACCCTGTTTCTAGTTGAAAAGCGTGCAAGCACACATTGCTTCCGGTTCTAGGCACATTATCAATAAAAAATTCCCTTAAGTTCTCTATTATTCAACAACTTAGAAATAGTTGAACAACATATTCGTGCGTAAGTGTGATTGAAGGGCTTGAAACTGAGTCCCTCTCTGGCTCACTTTGGGCATAAATAAGTCAACGTTGATCACGCTGATTCCAAGCATTGGTCTAATCATTTATAAGGTGCAGTGCACTTTATATTGAATTCTACACTTACTAACCAATTTAGGTCAAGGTGGCTGGTAGGAAAAAATCATATGTAGAAGATGTAAATTCGGTCTAACGTTGGCTATGAGAGCGTGTAGATCGCGTATCCGATACATTTGAAAACACACTATTCAGTCTCATTCTTCAGCGTTTTTATTTTGTTCATTAGTCCATCTAGCCCTTTGCGGGATGGAGTGATAGTCCCGCACGCTTTAACTGCTGCTTCAGTTTGAGTAGATTTGGCCAAGATTCGACATTATTAAGGAATGATATCTACACTAGATCAAAGATATAAATGGGGTCAGGTCCCTTTTTTTCTCTGACACGAAAGGGGCATTTATAATGCTAAGGATTAGCAACTGTCTCGATAAGTAATCACAAGTTCAAGACTCTGACTTAAGCTGATTTTCGGCATTTACTGGCGACATCGCAACTTGCGATGCGCAGGTTGCGATGTTAGTTAATGCCTTGTTTTAAAATGGAGACTCGATCTTTTCAGGCTCATTTCTTCCTAACCCTCCAGTAACAAATAACAATTTAAAACGCCCTCCACAGTACAGAATGCCATGGAAGGCTTTTCATCTTAGCGTTAGGTTAGATGTTGTCAGATAAGAACTGAATGACTCTGTCGCTGGCAGCTTTGTTGTCTGGACAGTGACCAAATTCATCAGATATATAGACTTCTCCCTTGCTAGATAGTGCAGCGGTTTTCTTCACATCGTCTGGCATCGCAACAGGGTCTTTTTTTGTGTTGATAGCAAGAAGAGGCACATCAATTCTCGCCTTTCCATCAAACAGCCCTTTGTTGTTGAGAGAAAACTGAGGAGCCATCAGTTCGAAATAAGACATATCTGAAACATCGCCACCAATTCTCGCAATGAAAGAATCTGATGACATTCGAGGGATAAACTTAAGTGTTTCAGTTTTGCCGATTGGTCCATCGACTAATGCGCATCGAGCAACAACGGCCTTTAAGCCTTCCTGATTAAGCGCAAAATCCAAAAGAGATGGGCCAGCGCCAGAGGAGCCTAAAACTCCGATACGAGTGCTATCCACAATTTTATTTGAACTAAGGAAGTTAAATGCCGCGACATGAGAAGCCCGCTCATAACCTACTTCTATATGGTTTTTATAATCTAGGCCTGCACCTGGGATATCAAACGTTAATACGGCATAACCTTTGTCGATTAACGGTTTAATACTGTGTTTGTGTTCGATTAGTGTTTTATCAACGCCGCCCGACCACATTATTGCAGGCAAGTTATTGGACCTTGTCGTTGGAAGGTGTAAAAGACCAACGATGCTTCGTCCGTCCTCTCTCTTCATCATAACCTTGTGCACCTTTTCACCGCGTATTGCTGCAGCTGTTAGGTACATTTCGACCGCTTTTTCCATTGCGACAATTTCATTAGGGCGTTGAAGGTTTGGGTAAGCAGCAACCAGATAAGCCGTTGATGCTCGATCGTAACTCTCCGCTAGATTATCCAGACGAGCTTGGACTTCAATGGCTTCTGCCGACTGGGTAAATTCGTAAGTCCAGAAACCTTGTCTATTCTCATTGTTACTGTCTAGCAATCCATCTGCTGTGCTCGATTTAAGGCGCTTCACAGTAGAAGTAAAGTCGGCCTTTTCTAATCCCATTTTTTCCCATTCATCAACACGAAGAGAACGGTAGAAATGGTCTTGGTTTTGCGCTAAATCCGATTTAAAAGCGGTATGCGCTGTCATATTGTCATCTTCCGCAAACACCGGTGCCGCTGCCGCGCAAGAGATAAGGCTCGCGAGTAGAATTTTCTTCATATCGATCTCCTAGAACTTATATGTCGCGCCAACACCAATAATGAGCTCAGATTTCTCGTAAAACTCGATGTTTGATGTTGTCACGTCGTAGCCTGTAAGCGCGTTGAATGAAACATTCTCCCAGCCCATTAATTTGTCAAACTCGTATGCAGCAAAAGCCCCAATTTTGCTGTCTTTTTGTTTTTTATTAAAAAAGGCGTGCGTACCATCGAAGCTGACTGAACTGTATTTTCCTGATAGAGCGAAAGCGTGGCGACCATAGAATGCTTTGTACGTTAGCTCAGTGCCAAACTCGGTATTAGACATCGCGTCGCCATCGGCAGAGAATGTTTTATACAATAGAGAAGGTTCAAGGATCGAATTAGAACTTAACTGATGAGTGTATGAAATCTTTGAGTAGATGCCATCGCCATTTCTATCCAAGGATTTAATGGCTGAGCCAGTTTGGAAAGAACCTGAACTTTCTTCATCAAGTTCAATTGTGTAATAGGCAAAGTCCGCAGAAAAATTTGAATCTAAAATGTTGTCGTACTTTGCGCGATAAGCACTACTTGAGAAATCGGTCACCTCGCGGTCATCACCAACAATAAATGGGTCTGCCCATGTTTCGCCACCTAAAGATGGTAGATAAGAAAATGCAATAGATGAGTTTTCACCAAAGCCGTGCTTGTAGCCTAGCTCTAAAACGAAATCACCGACTGCCACATCTTCTCTAGATGTACCAGCAAACACTTGGTGATTGTTGTCCAAACCGAATGTGTAACGAATTTGCCCAAGAGGAGCGGCAGCCAACCCCGACTCCGATTCCCCTTTGGTATTCAAGTCGCCCGTTTTTTTCTTTGTATCAGTATTGAAGTTTGATGTCTCAGAGGTCATTCCAATTAGACCTGACACCTCGCCACTGAACCCAGATTCACCAAGCTCGTTTGCGTTAACCGCAAAAGATACTGACAGTGCAATAGTCGTCAAAATTAGTTTTTTCATACGTTCTTTTCTATCCCCTTTAAAGTAAAGTGCAATGCATTTTAAGTTGGTAATGATAGGCAACGTGTTGTGAAAAATAAGTGAAATTAAGCGCATCTGATGACTCATTAAAAGTGACATCACCATAAAAATGTCCATCGCAACTTTTCGGATAAATGGCACCTAGTTAACTGCGTTATATCAAAACAACCTCCATTGTCCCCATAAGTGGGCAGTTATGTTTCTATTGCTTCTTCGGTTTAGTTGTCTAACTGTTGAGGCCAATTAGGCAACTTTCATTCTGACTAACCTCGTACTTCCAGTTGAGACAGCTAAAACGACTAAGCAATTTTCTTGACTTAGGTTGTCTCGATTTACCATTTTTCCCCTCTGGGATTTTTATTTAGTTGCATGTTTTTTAAATACGCCTTGCTCTAAAAAAAACATTATTATAAGGTGCGATGCACTTTATGTTGGTGGGGGATTATAGTTGAACGAGCTTAATGAATTATTAGAATCACTGAAGCCCTTCAATACAGGAACCTCTGAAGCGCACGAAGAATTTCAGGCGAACAGAGTACTTTCACCGGAGGAGCTCCTGTGTTTGATTTATCACGATTTGAAATCTTGGACTAAGGTCGAGCCTAATTCGGCCTCTGAAAAGTTACGAGATGCGCTTTACGTGCAGCTTAAACAAGTGCTTCCCGGTATTGAAAAAACTGAAAAGCCTAAAGATGTTGATATTGGTTGGATAATACAAGAGCACATCTGCGCAGAAACGGAAGATTACTCTTTTGGTGTTTACGAAGAGCCTGCTCTACTGCGTGTTCTTGTTCAACCGGGTCAGCCGATCCTCCCTTGCTTGGAAGATGAAGCTGTAGATTGTCAAACAGAGCCAGAACTATTGTTGTCGAAGTGCCCAGCTTTTGATCTAACGGATTCCAACAATAACGTTGAGCAGTGCTTATTGACGTTCTTTGATTATTACGCCTCGGCGCCGAAGGGAACCTTTCACTTAGGCTCCAAGCTCATCGATGATGTGGAACATTACATTACCGGTGACCTGGGGGGAGGGCGTTTATTCACTACGCCAGATGGTGAAGGTGGAATATCTGACAGTGGTGTGGTTATTGCGACCTTGATCATGTTTGATTTAGCCAAGCTCACAGGCGTGAGTGTGGTTGACAGTGATGATGCCTGCTCGTTTGAATGTATAGAGACCGAAGTAGGCAGTTACTACGAATGCACAACTATTGGTGATATAGCGTGCATATTGAATGACGTAAAATATAGAGTAATGAAAAATGATGAAAACGACCGCAGATGTTAAGCAAGCAGGTCATTGCCTATTTAGCATCCCACATGACGATACCTATCAGTTGGAGTACCCATACTTTGTTGACTTCTTCGCCAACAAGTCAAACATAGGCTTACCAGAGTTAATTGTTGGCAGCAACATGGTTTATGGATGGATGCCAACCATACTGAAAATCAAGTCAACTAATTTTGAACCTGCACTTAAGGCTTTGAATAAAGCAAAAGGTGGAGAAGTTCTAACTGATGAGGACTTCAAAGCCATTGTTGCGGTTGTAAACAACTCTTTAGTTGGTACTTCTAAGTTACTGCACTTTGTAAATCCAACCATTTATCCGATATGGGATAGTCGTGTCAGTCTTTGGCTTTTAGGCTCTAAAAGTAGCTCTCAACTTAACAGTATTCCCAATTACCGGAGTTACATGAGTTTGTGTGAACAATTGACTCGTGATGATGAATTCCTGAAATTAACCAGTCAGTTTGAACAACATATTGGTTATGCCGTTACGCCTGTTCGTGTTGCTGAGTTAATCATGTTTACCTCTGGCAGAGTGTAGGCGGCACTTTTTTGCGTGTCTGGACTTTAGACGCTGTTTGCGACAATTTTCCGAGTATTCAAGGGGAAGATGTCAGAGACGATTGAATCTAAGCTTTCAAAAGGGAAGGCTTAGATCTCTTGGGAAACTGAAGCGCCAGCGTCGTTTGATGACGAGAACCAATACGCAAAAGTCTCTCGTAGCAGCGATAAGCGAGGACTTATGGTTGAGCTAAGTCGATTGCCTGTCGAGGTGTACGATGAAATCGTCCAATTTATCTAAGTTTTATGGGTTGTGCCATTAAGTGAGATTTACAGGCGACGAGATGATGCAACAGAACCTATTACAATAAATATACATATAAATGCTTATAATTTGTTGGCTTTTTCATAATCTATCGCTTAGTGGTCATGAACATTTAACCATCGTACTAACCAATTTTTCCTTCAATCACTTGGTGTCAAAATAAATTTGAGTCAACGAAAATAAGTTTGACCGTTTATGGTTTAAGGGTTTATTATCGCCCACAAATAAAGTGCAGTGCACTTTATTTGGATCTAGCACGATATAAGCCATTTAAACTAATAAAAAATAGTGAATGAAAATATCTAACGGCGGGATCAAAACACGTTTTTTGTGCTATTGCGACCTCGTAGATTCCGTTTGCACTATCTGGCAGTAATTACATTCCATTACAAGTAGTTACATGAAAGTCGTGCTAGATGAAGCCAGCAGTGAATAACTATTAATTCAACTAGAAACTATCGGAATACACACGGTAAAACGAGAAGAAAAGCAATGTTAAGACTCACTCGAAAGGTTGGCCAATCTCTAACCATCACTGACGAAAACGGCACAATCGTAATGGAAGTAACAGTGTGCAAGATGAGCAGTGGACAGGTTGGCCTTGGTATCAGCAGTGACCGCGAAAAAAGCAAGATCTATCGCACCGAAACCATGACGTCAGAACAAACGGAAGCATTAAATAATAACGCTTTCCCCAATAGAGACTCCGGCCCTTTGGCTATTAAATCAAAGAGATGAAAAATGAAAAAGCTACTTATCGCACTTGCCATTATGGCGCCAATGTCTGCTAATGCTGGTGCACCAGCAAACGCAGGTAAAACATTCGCTCAAATAACAGCCTGTCACTTGGCTGGAGAGCTTGATGGCGGTGAAAAAGCTGGAGCTAACTTTGCAGTTATTGAAAAGTACAAAGTTGGTAAAAAAGGCGAGTGGTGGAAAAACCAAATGAAAAAGGCTCAAAAGAAGGAATTTCGCCGCTTGGATGACACCAACAAGTTAGAGCTAGCGATTATGTGCGGCATCATCAGGGATAAGTACCTTTAATGACACTATATGAATGCTTATTAGCGCTAAACATGACAGTGGGCGTAATCGTTATCTTATCTATCGTAGCGCTTTACCGATTTATCAAATTAAACATTGAGAACAGCAACAGACACTAGAATGGAAAAAGCGCTTATGTGAGTTGCAACAATTCCTTAAGTGGCCGGTAACTCCTTTTTTATTTGGTCATTTAAAGTGCGTCAAACCTTAAGTTTGGGTTTATGTAAAAATGACCGTATTTATCACTAGCGCTTTATCTACTCCAATCTCAACAGAGAGTTATCTGGTTAGTGGCAGTCACAAGAACGCAGACGTGAGCAAGGTTAGCTTCGATGTCGACGACTGCTGGTAACAACAGGATGGTAAGGGAACACCATTCACCAAAATTATTATCAAGTTGGCAAGTTCACAAATGAAAAAACTAACAGTCGCAATCACCGTTCCTTTTCTTTGCCTGGTAGCAAGCCAAGTACATGCAAAATCTAACAAAGGTGTGAGCATCTATGACGACACTTACGTCATGCAGACGTACACCACGGATATAAACCAAGCAGTTTATGACGAGGCCTATGGTAGCGATATGGATGAGCTTAAGGAAATGGAGATCAAATACCAATTCTCACTATCTATACCTGTAGTGCAACTAAAGTACAGTTCGCTAATGGCTAGCTATACACAATTGTCATTATGGCAACTTGGTAACAAAGAAGCTTCAGCGCCGTTTCGTGAAACCAATTACAAGCCCCAACTATTCATGATGCACCAGGGGAACTACGGTCCATTCAATAGCATCGAGTATGGATACCGCCATCAATCCAACGGCAAGGATGAGGGTACAAGCCGTTCCTGGGATATGGGTTTCTTAGCTCTAGAGCGAGTGAATACAAAGCTCGAATACGGATTACAAGGTTGGTATGCGGCAAGTCTTAGTGATAACCCGGATATTAAAGACTTCATACCTCCCTATGAGATTTGGGCGAAATACCACTCAGGCATTGGTTACATAAAGATCAAGTCGGCGTACAACTTCACTACTGATAAGGGCCATGTTGAATTGGGGTACACACTTCCTCTTAACAAGTTCATTGGCCTATATGCGCAAGTGTTCGAAGGTTATGGCGAGTCGCTTATCGATTACAACCACCGTCAAACAAGAATTGGATTAGGTGTGACCATAGCGCCAGATCTCAAGATTTTGTAAACACACAAAGTAACGGAATGGCTTCACCCCGCTATGGTCGATAGACCAAGCAATTGACTACTTACAGAACGGGAAGATCCACGAGTTTGTATCCAACCGTGACGACCAAAGGTTTGAGAAACGTTGAGCATTGAACGAATACACCGAAATTGGTGGGAGCGCATTCTTTTGACTGCGAAATTTAAAAACTCCCAAACGGGGGAAGTAATAAGGATTTGGCGCTTTTGAAATTAAATATCCATAAACCGAGCATTCAGCAAGACATTAAGAACGCAACCAGCTTTATGAACGGCGCTCTTAAAAATCAAGGCTTAACAGCGAGGGTTAACGGGCAAAGCCAGATTGAGGTTAAGACCAACAACGGCGTAGTTCTGAAGCGCATCGAGGGCGCGGAAGTGGCTAAGAAAATGAATGGGGTTAACATTTATGTTTAGACAAAAAAATAATGGCTTCACGTTAATCGAATTGATTGTAGTAATCGTAGTTCTTGCAGTGCTAGCCGTGTCAGCTCTGCCGCGTTTTCTAAATATTCAAGATGATGCGAAAGTCGCTGTCATGGATGGCGTTAAAGGTTCATTGAGTGGTGGAGTAGGCATAGCTTACGGAAAATTGGCAGCGAATGGACTGGAAACCAAAACTTATACAGGACAGCCAAGTGGTCTCGATCCAAACTATCCAGACCTAACTGATATATTCCCCGACTGCACTACCGCTAAATGTGCATTTTATCGTGGCTACCCAAGTGCAAGCCGGGAGTCTCTCGCTATTGTGATTAGTGGTGTTGGTGAGGGGGAAGAATTGAATTTTGCTGATCTCGATGAACAGTTAGTCAATATCGATGGTAAATGGGCAACGCAGATAGCGCTCACTGACACAAAAAACATCAATGGCAACATGTTGGTGAGTGGGAGCTGTCACGTGCTATACGCAATGTGGCTTAATGCTAATGAGCCACCAATAATCGAATTGGTGGGGTGCGAGTAATGTACTTGTTGTGATATGTCACTATTTTTACTAGAAAAACCGCTCTTAGGATTAGAAAGCCCAACACTCAACCATTATAACGGACGATCCTGTTGAACAAGTTTTTATTCACAACTCCCTGTCGCCCCATACGCACTAGACAATACAACAGAACCATCGGTTGTCATCAAATATTATGAAGAGTATTACATCACCTTCAATACCTAGCACACCTGACGATCACGATATCAAACACGACTAAGTACCCTAAGCCAAGTATGTATCGAGCTCTAAGGTAGTTGTTTTTGCTTAATTTAATCATTTATAACTCAGAAAATGAATAGGTAAGGTTAGCTAACCAATCTAAGAAAATTCATGGTAATTGCTAAAATAAAGTACGGCGCCCTTTATTTTAAGGTAAGATGTACTCTTACAAACATGTATTACTCGCAAAACCAAAAGAAACATAAAAATGAACAAGACAATTTTATCCGTAATGCTTACCACAGCCCTCGTTGGCTGTGGCTCTAGCGATGAGAAGCACTCGACCCCTCCAACTCCAACTCCAACGATTGTAACTGGCGTTGCGGCTACCGGTGCGCCTATCTATGGTGAGATAACAGTTTTAGATACGAATGGAACAACGCAAGAATACGCGGCAGTAGAAGGCGGTAATTTTAAGTTTGAGAAAAGCAGCATCGCAGCCCCTGCCATTGTTAAAGCTGTGGGAGCCGCTGGAGGAGGCAGTCATGAGATCTACTCTCTTATCTTAACTAATCATCAAGAGATTGGCGTATCGAACATTACCCCTTTCACACACATCTTGATCTCGAAGATGACAGGTAAACCCGCAGATGAAGTTTACTCTGATTTCAACACATACAAAGCAGAGCTAACTATTGAAGCTCTCCAATCTGCACAGCAAGAACTGAAACAAGTTCTCAAACCGCTTCTTGATGGTGCGAATATTGCTGACGATTTTGATCTTATAAGTTCAGAGTTTGAGGCTAACTACCAAGATATCGATGCTATTTTGGATTTAGTCGACATTACGATTTCTAATATCGGAGCAACGCTGACCTATAAAGGCGATACAGACTACTCAGTAACGCTGGCTTGGAATGAAAGCTGGAGCAATAAATCTTTTCATAACGGCGCAGTCGAATTAGGGCCTGAAGATGTCAAAGAGCCGCTTACCTACATCGTTGCAGCTGACAGTATTCTTGAATCTATGGTTATGCAAGAGACAAAGGATGAGTACTTAAAGTACGTTCACGAGGATGCGTTTTGGTTTGGGCAACCAAAGGGAGGTATGTTTGAGCAGCTTAAATCTATGCTCCCTAATGAAACGGACCCTATGAACCGCTATCGTGACTTTGTGATACAAGAAGTTGCCGATGATGACTCTTATCAACTGGCTTACACTGAGTGCTATCAAGACTCTCCTTTTGCAACATGTGGTCGCGCAAAAGCATGGTTTGCTAAGAATAGTGATGGTCAGATTCAGTTTATGGGTCGTAAAGATAAGCTACCTGTAAGCGTATCAGCAATCATTAAAGCGGGATTCTTTAATCCACACGACCGTACTCAAGGTAACTGGGCGATTGAAGTAGATGCCTTTCCGGATGCAAACACCATTTGCGGCAAGATTCCGTCTAATTATGACAATACTTCGTGGTTTGCGGGTATTCCAAAACTCGCAAAGATTTCGGATTACATGGAATTGGAAACGGTCACTGTTGCTGGGGATGGCATTGATGGCAACATTAACTTGGATAGTATTTATAAAGAAGTGACCGACGGAAAAATCACTGGATGTCACCTTGTTGATAGTAATTACGGTGAGCCACGAGGGGGTAATTCGTTTATGCCATACAGTTTAGTGATTGATGGCTATCAAGTTGACCCGAACTCAGTGATTAATGACAACGCGAAATACGAAGTCACATACAAATATAAAGACGGCTCGCCAGACACTAACGAACAAATCTCTATTGGTAAGGGAAAGCAATCGAGTGATGATATGAGCAAATACATTGCTGAGCTGACCGACAGCCGTACGAGTAGCGGTGATTTCTATATGAACTGGACTCGAGAATCTAAACTAGCGACGGATATTGATGTATGGGTTCAAGAGGTTGGTCAACCTGGGACTCAACGCGTGGCAGTTCCTGAAGGAAAGACATCTGTCAGTGCGACAACCTTCAATGAGATTAAGCAAGCTACATTAGTTACGTTTGACGAATATGGTCGAAGTATTAGTGTTGGGTATACGTTTGAAGAATAACACGTTATTCAATTAGGATAAGACGACTGTTGCTCACACCGACAGCATCTTGATTAAAGAAGCCTCCAATACCGGAGGCTTCTTTGTGTGCAAATGCGGCAGAGAACTTGATGTAACAGACAATCACAAGGAAAAAAGTCAGATGCCTTGTCGTTGTCTTTGATGGATAGCTTGTTTGGGGAATTAAATTTTTTCTCTCTAGCCTAAACAACAATATCTATTTGATGTAGCATAGATATCATTTCTTAAAAATGTCTAATCATGGCCAAATCTACCCAAGCAGAAGCAGCAATTACCCGCCAGAAAATAATAGATGCCGCTTTTAAAATATCAATCGAGAAAAGTTTTGACTTCGTCACATTGGGTGAACTTGCCAAGGTCGTTGGCATTACTCGCTCAGGGGTAAATTGCCACTTTAAAAAGAAAGAAGATCTTATAAAAGTTCTCGAACCTATTTTTGCGAAAATGCTAATAACACCACTAGATTTTAGTTCGACCGACGCATTTTATAAGTCATGGACGCAAACTCTAGATAGTGACCCTAATTTTAAAGCAGCAGTTAAAGCGTGCGGGCCTATCATTCCATCTCGTAAAGGGATTGATGGGTTAATAAATAAAATTGAAGCGCCAAAAATAGAAGCAGAAGAGTGCGTTTTTAAATGTATAGGGTACGCAACCTATACGCTCTCATAATATTTGTCATTGGTTGCGTTCTCTAGTCGCAACGGTGAACGTAAAACGTTTCGTCACTCGCTGTTTTCATCGTTATACTTTCCAAGTAACTCTCGAGCTTCTCGTATCTATGCTTATGGGCCGCAGAGTCCTTGATTATCTTTATGACCTGTTCTAAGGCTTTGATTAGATAGTCTTTGTTGAGCGTAATCCCCACTTGACCATCTTTGATTCCGTGAGTGTCAGCCATGAAAGTCAATACTTCTGCAGAGACACCTCCAATTCTCGCAAAATAGTGAAGTAAATGCTGACATGAGCTGTCACAAATCGAAAAGCTCAAGAACTCAGGGGGGCCAGAGTTTAGGTCAAACATCGATTAGGCAGCCTTTGTTGCATTAAATTTTTTACCAGTTGTTGATGGCCACTTTTAGCTATCTCCCAGGTTGGGTAACGGTTATGTAATTTGATTTTGTTACCACTGAAGATAATTGTTTCAAAGAACTCCGGCGTATAACCATCAGTTCTATGATCAAGGGATAGGAACGCGGTGCTAATCAGCACCTCGCCAATGCGATCTACAGCGAGAGCACAACCTAAACCGTTACCGCTTTCTCTTAGCCATGCCTCGTACTCTTCCTGAGTCGCTTGTATTACTTCCTTTCTCTTATCTAAAACGTGTAGCATTTAATTGCCTATAATGTTGGCCGAGCTTTTTACTCGTTCGCATAACTCTCTTGTGGTTTAAGGTGCACTGTACTTTATTTGGGTGATTATGAACTTTAATCCCAAACCGGTCAAACAAATATGATTTGAGTATCGGTTCAATAATACCTTTATGGAGGCATCATTAGGTCAAGCTGATATCCAAATAACACTAATTGGTCAAATCGTTCGAT
The DNA here is from genome assembly GCF_003345295.1 of Vibrio splendidus. Taxonomy (NCBI): domain Bacteria; kingdom Pseudomonadati; phylum Pseudomonadota; class Gammaproteobacteria; order Vibrionales; family Vibrionaceae; genus Vibrio; species Vibrio splendidus. The sequence continues at coordinate 1,931,376 of NZ_CP031056.1, read as the reverse complement.
TCGTTTATAATGAACGAAAAGGAGAATATTATGCAATCACTTACAGCTAATACAGCTAAAACCAAATTTGGCGATTTGTTGATGAAAGTTCAACGTGAACCCATACAAATCAATAAGAACGGCTCGCCAGTTGCAGTGATGATGTCTTGTGAAGAGTATGAGCAACTTGAAGCCATGAAATTGATGTTCGTTAAATCACGCTTCGAACAAGCAGAAGCCGATGCTTTATCAGGTAACCTAGTCGATGGTAACGACTTCATGAATGCACTGGACCAAGGTAAGTTTGATTAATGACGCACTATAAGCTTTCTTCTGCAGCGCAATCTGATCTCATTGAGATTCGTCGCTATACATTAGAGCGATGGGGGCAAACACAATGGACCGCTTACTTTTCAGAATTAAAGCAATCAATGGAATTACTGGCTAGCAATAAGTTGCTCGGCATAGCGGTTTCAGAGTTGGGGCAAGATTACTTCCGTTTTCCTTTAAAGCACCATGTGATTTATTACACTCGAAAACAAGAGCACATCATTATTGCCGCGGTTCTTGGTAAGCACATGTCTCCGGCTAAGCACTTTTCATAGCTATCTTAGCCCTTTAGATAACTTGGAGTTAATCCATACCTCTTCATATAATCACGCGGCGTACTCGACGCTTCATCGATTAGTTTTAATCTACCGAAAGTCACCCCCTAAACTAAAACGCCTTGCTTTCCCCTTAAGGCTGTATCCGGAATTTGTTGACCACAGGTGAACAAACTGAGCAAGCAGATCTAGAAGCCTTGGATTTCAAACTGAATAAAGTTGTTAGTGTTGCTGTTCCTAGAAATCTCGATTTCAGTACCATCAAATAATTCCGAAGTAAGTTTAGTCTCGGTAACTATACGCTCAAATAAACAGCGCCAACACCAATCTTGGTGCTGTTTTTACTTTCCTCTTACACTCTTTTTTAATATCGAACCTAGTATCAAATTTCTCTTTGTTATACAGGCAAGTCTCTCATTATGAAGAACTTCTTTGATAGCGAACTCATGCTCTCTAGCTCCTTGAATTTCGTTTTGCTATCGCTTGGGCTAACGCTCCTTTTTCATCTTCCGATTTGGTGTGGGTTCAACTTGAGCCGACGAAAGTGGAAGCTCATGGATTATTTATGGCCATTTCTAGCGGGTATCGGGATGCTGGGTGCAGTATCTGAGATTCGTGCGAAAGTAGCGGGTGATTGGGTTGAAACCGAACAAACCAGAGCGGTGGCGATTTTAGAATCTGTTCAGCAGTTCTCTTTGGATAAATTAAGAAGTGATATCTGCACTGGTCAGCCGTCTTTAGATAATCATGCCCAGCACCATGAAGCGTGTTTGTGGTATTTGAATACGGCGATCACGTTCAAAGATGTCGATTTCACCTTGTTACCCAACGCATCGGATTTTACGGTTCCTGCGCCTAGCGTGTCGCTGGTTGAAAGTGATGCAGTGTGGGTGGATGGTATGTTGAGTCAGTATGAGAAGCAGAAAAACCAGTACATAAAAACCAGAGAAGCGCAGGTGAAGCAGCCACTAGAAAGCATCTTTTGGTATGTGAGTCCTTACTTAGTGTGTTTTGCTATTGCTTTACGTTTGACGAAAGTGACCGCAGAGCTCAAATTAGATAAGTGCGCATAGTTTGAGTTCTTAGTACTTATTACCCAGATAGAAAAGGTGAAGTAATGAATGTGAGTGAGTTTTCTCGGTTGGTGGGTTTGTCTGCCCATACGCTTCGCTACTATGAAAAAATCGGCTTGCTGAAAAATGTTCAGCGGAACAGTAGCGGCCATCGAGTCTATACATCGAAGGACGTCACTTGGATTGAGTTTGTGAAGCGGCTGAAAGACACCGCAATGCCACTGGATGAGATTTTAGAATACGCAAAGCTGAGGGAGTTAGGGCCAGAATCGACTTCTCAACGCCAAGTGTTGCTCGAACAACATCAACAGAATTTGCGAGCGCATATCGAAGAGCAGCAAAAGCACATGGCAGCGTTGGAAGAAAAAATTAGTTTGTATCGAGATGGAAAAGTCCGTTGACTTAGAGTCGACTCTAACTTGTAAGGTGTTCCTGTGAACTATAAATATAGGAACAGACTCATGAATCAATCACGTTTTGAAACTGGCTTAGAAAGGCTTAATCACATCGACGGAGAAGCAGGGCAACAGGTTATCGAAAGCCTGCAAGATATCTGCCCTGATCTTGCTAAATATACTATCGAGTATCCCTTCGGAGACATCTATTCACGCCCCAGTTTGGATTTGAAATCACGAGAGATCGCGACAGTCGCTGCACTTACCGCACTTGGCAATTGTGCCCCTCAGCTTAAGGTGCATTTAAATGCGGCGCTCAATGTTGGATGCAGCGAGGAAGAGATTAAAGAAGTGATACTGCAGATGTCGGTGTATGCGGGATTCCCTTCGGCACTAAATGGCATGTTCGAATTTAAAGAGGTGCTTGCGGAGAGAAGCGCTAACGAATAAGCCTGACGCAAGAAAAGTAAGCCCTTCAAAGCCTAGCGTCAGTATGAATCACTGACGCTATTTTTTGTTTATGGCGATTTTTCAGTGGAGCTTTCATCTATTAGTTAGAAATAGACAGCTAACTCGACAAAGACAGCGCGAATGATAACAAGATCGGCAAGGTAACCACGCTCAGGAAGTTGCCGAACAACACCATAGACGCGACCTTGGGTGGCTCTACATTGAACCTTTCTGCAAACAGGTAGTTCATCACGGCGGGTGGCAGCATGGTGAACAGCACCATCATTTGCAGGTGCAGCGTTGGCAGCGGGATAAAGAAGTAGATGATGGTAAAGGCGATGGCCCCAGTAAATAGTGATTGAGCCGTACACAATAAGCCGACTTTTAATCCGCTCAATCTCAAGTTGACCATTTGCGAGCCCAGCGACAATAGCATGATTGGCACGGCTGCTTGGCCGAGTAGTGATGTGGCTTCGTAGATTGGGTTCCACACACCAACTCCAGATAAGTTCAGCGTCATCGCTAATGCCGCGGCTAAGAATATCGGCATCTTGAGGATCTGTTTGATCGGATTACCTTCACTCAACAGCGCCAAGCCAACACTAATATGTACGCAAGCCGACACCACAAACAGCAATACAGCAGGGGCTAATGCGCTCTCGCCAAAGGTATAGGTGAATAGGGGAATCGCGAGGTTGCCACTGTTGCGAAACATGTGTGGCGGAGCCCAAGCTTTGAAGTTGAGCTTAAAGATCTTACAGATTGGTATCATCAATAAAGCGGGCACCAACACCGCGACCAAAGAGGCGGTGATGAGTGGCAGTTGTTCGGTGTCGAGAGGCATGGTGGTCAGTGATGCAAACACCAAAGCAGGAATACAGACATCCATGTTGATGCGATTGATCGGTTTGAAATCGGGCTTGAGCCAACGACCCACCGCAAAGCCAGCACTGGCTAAAGCAAAAACGGGAAACAGAATGCTGACGACCTGTTCGAACATAGAATTCCTTTCTAGATTGGGTGCTTCCATTCAGCTGAGAAACGAATGTTTTAGAGAGACGCCAAACGAAGCATAAAGTCGATATGTATAAACATTAACCTATCAATATAATGACTTGGCGTCACCGAAGATCGTTGTCTGTGAGCGGTTAATTTATATTTCTTTGAATGAAGCACAAAAAAGACCAGTGGCATCAGCAACTGGTCTTTAAAGGCTAGATAAATCTGGACGGATTATTTAATAAACGACGGTTGTCGCTGTCTAGCGATTGTTACTCGGTTTTAAATCTAGCTAACGAGCTTTTTGTAATCTTTGAAATTCACGTCGTAGGCTTTTTCGCCATAGATGTAAGTCTCGCTGACGGTTCTGTCGTCACCCAAGCTCATTAGTACAAACAGCTTCTCTTCAAGTTTGGTAGCTTGTTCCATTCTAAAGCGCATCAGCTGAGTTGCGTGTAGATCCAACACCACGAAATCCGCTTCTTTGCCCACTTCCAAGTTACCAATCTTGTCTTCTAAATGCAGCGAACGTGCACCGCCTAGTGTTGCCAAGAACAGCGACTTAGCCGGGTGCAACTTCTTATGCTGTAGCTGCATGATCTTGTACGCTTCACTCATTGTTTGCAGAATTGAGAAGCTAGTGCCTGCGCCCACATCTGTCCCCACGCCGACACGAATACCGTGATCTTCCATCTCTGGTAATCGGAACAACCCCGAGCCTAAGAAAAGGTTAGAAGTTGGGCAGAAAGCGATTGCCGAATCGGTATCTGCCAGGCGCTTACATTCGCAATCTGATAGGTGAATACCGTGCGCGAATACCGAACGTTTGTGCAGTAGACCATAGTGGTCATACACATCCAAATAGCTGTCGCGCTCTGGGAACAGTTCTAATACCCAATCGATCTCTTTCTTGTTTTCAGAAAGGTGAGTGTGCATGTACACATCTGGGTATTCTTCTAGCAGTCTACCTACCGTTTCGAGTTGTTCTGGTGTACTGGTTGGTGCGAAGCGAGGTGTTACGGCATAGTGCAAACGACCGCGCTTGTGCCATTTTTCGATCAGCTCTTTTGAGTCTGTATAGCCAGATTCTGGTGTGTCAGTCAGGTAATCAGGAGCATTGCGATCCATCAGCACCTTACCCGCGATCATGCGTAGGTTACGTTTCTCAGCTTCTTCAAAGAACACGTTAACCGACTCTTTGTGTACAGTGCCAAATACCAGTGCCGTGGTGGTGCCGTTGCTTGCCAATTCGTCTAGGAATAACTTCGCCACTTTGTGTGCGTAAACCGGGTTTTTGAAGCGCTTTTCTTCTGGGAAGGTGTAGTTCTCTAACCAATCAAGAAGCTGCTCACCGTAAGACGCGATCATCCCTGTTTGAGGGTAGTGGATGTGCGTATCAATAAAGCCAGAGGTGATCAGCTTGTCTTTGTATTGTTTTACTTCGAGTGTTTTAGGTTGGCGAGCCAATACTTCGTCGGCATGGCCTAAGTCGACGACATGGCCGTTCTCAACCACTAAAACACCGTCTTCAAAATAGTCGTAAGACTCATCGATACCGACGTCTTTTGGGTCGGCGACGCTGTGTAAAATACTGGCGCGATAAGCTTTGCGTTGGGTTGTCATGTTTACTTCCTTTTAATGACTTCAGCGACTTTATGGCCGCTAAAGCTTTGCGACTTGTGTTAGGCGATCTTCTCTTCCAATGGTGGTTCGCCTACGTCGCTTGGTTGACTGTGTTGAACGGTCAAATCCTGATTTCGATATTGTTTGGTTGGGCGCTTTTGTTCAAGTGCTTGGCCTTGATAGTGTGCGATCAATTCACCCGCAACCGACACCGCAATTTCCGCGGGATGTTTGCCATTCACGGCACTAATACCAATCGGGCAAAGCATAGTTTCAATTTTTTCTTGGCTGTAGCCACGCTGCTCTAAGCGGAAGTCGAATTTCTTACGCTTCGTAAGCGAACCAATCATGCCAAAGTAACGGCTATCTTCACGGTCAATAATCGCTTTGGTTAGGTCGAAATCGAGCTGGTGGTTGTGGGTCATCACAAGGTAATAACTGTTCGGTGGCATGTGTTTGACTTCACCGACTGGATCGTCGCTTACTAGCTTTTTCACACCGTGTGGCAGCGTTTCAGGGAATACTTCTTCACGTTCATCAATCCAGGTCACGCGGAAGGGTAGGGTTGCGACAATGTGCAGCAGCGCTTTGGCAACATGACCTCCGCCAAATAGCACAAGGTGGTTCTGCTGAGTGCCAATCGGCTCAAAGCTTAACGTTGCCATTCCGCCACAACATTGGCCTAAGCGAGCACCGAGGTTGAAGCGTTCCACTTTGAGTGATTTCTCGCTGGCAATCAGCATCTCGCGAGCCATTTTAGTGGCCACATGTTCAAGGTGACCACCACCAATCGTAGCGATGATTCGGTCACGAGTGACAAGCATTTTGGTGCCCGCATCGCGTGGAACGGAACCTCTGTCTTCGAGCACCGTCACCATTACACATGGCTCGTAGTTCTCTTCCAGTTTTGCCAGTTCGTGAATCCAATTATCCTTAAACATATGTCCTCCTAAATCCCTTTTTATGCTTCCTAAGCTATGTATAGGCGCCCTAAGCTATTTATTGCGATCTAAACGATCCACATGAGCCCTAAGCCGTTTCTGATTGAGCATCGACCGAGGTCGGAGTCGTTTCAGTCACTTCCTGAATCGCCATCAGAATACGCTCTGGCGTTGCAGGTGTGTTCAGCTTAGGAATCGCGCCATCGACAGCGACATAGCTAATGGCATCTTTCAGTGCGCTCCATACCGACATACCCAACATGAAAGGCGGTTCACCCACGGCTTTCGAGTTGAAGACGGTGTCTTCTGGGTTGCTGCGGTTTTCTAAAAGGTGCGTTCTGAAATCAATTGGCATATCGGCAATGGCTGGGATTTTGTAGCTCGCAGGGCCATTGGTCATCAAGCGGCCTTGTTGGTTCCACACCAACTCTTCCGTCGTTAACCAACCGACACCTTGCACAAAGCCACCTTCCACTTGGCCGATATCAATAGCTGGGTTCAGTGAAGCACCTACGTCATGCAAAATATCGACACGCAGAATCTTGTTTTCACCGGTTAGGGTATCGATGATAACCTCTGAACAAGATGCTCCGTATGCGTAGTAGTAGAACGGACGACCGCGTGCTTTCTCGTGATCGTAATAGATCTTCGGAGTGCGGTAGAAACCAGTGCTCGACAGCGAGATTTGGTTAAACCAAGCCAGTTCAACAAACGAGTTGAAGGTCATGATCTCATCGCGAATCTGCACCATACCGTTCTTAAATATCACCTCTTCAGGCCACACTTTGAAGTGCGAAGAAGCGAAGTCAATCAGGCGCTGCTTAATGGTCATTGCGGCGTTTTGCGCGGCCTTACCGTTGAGGTCGGTGCCCGATGAGGCTGCGGTTGGTGATGTGTTCGGAACTTTGTCTGTGTTTGTAGCGGTGATCTGGATACGTTCGACATCGACTTGGAACTCCTGTGCAACGATTTGTGCCACTTTGATGTTCAAGCCTTGCCCCATTTCCGTACCACCGTGATTCAAATGAATACTGCCATCGGTGTAGATATGGATGAGCGCACCTGCTTGGTTCAAGAAAGTCGCAGTAAACGAGATACCGAATTTCACGGGCGTGATAGCAAGGCCTTTCTTCAAGATAGGGCTTTGCTTGTTGAACTCAGCGATGTCTTTACGACGTGCGTGATAGTCACTGCTGCGTTCAAGCTGTTCGGTTATCTCAGGTAAAAAGTTGTCTTCAACGGTTTGGTAGTAATGGGTTGCGTTACGGCCTTCTTCGCCGTAGTAGTTCGCCTTACGTACTTCCAAAGGATCTTTTTTCAGGTAACGCGCAATCTCGTCCATGATGTGTTCGATGGTCATCATGCCTTGCGGGCCACCAAAGCCACGGTAGGCGGTATTCGATGCCGTGTTGGTTTTGCATCGATGGCCCACTACAGTTGCATCTCCTAGATAATAGGCGTTGTCTGAGTGGAACATCGCACGGTCGACAATAGAGCTTGATAAGTCTGGAGAGTAACCACAGTTACCTGCAACGGTAATATCGGCACCTTGAATCACACCATTGTCGTCAAAACCGATTGTGTATTGATTGTAGAACGGGTGACGTTTACCGGTTTGCTGCATGTCTTCACTGCGCAGCAAACGCATTTTGGTTGGTCGACCGGTAAGGTGTGCAATAACCGCAGCCATACATGCTGGAGAAGCCGCTTGAGTCTCTTTACCACCGAAACCACCGCCCATACGACGCATATCAATCACGACTTTGTGCATCGGTACGCCAATCACTTCCGCAACCAGTTTTTGAACTTCGGTCGGATTTTGAGTCGAGGTGTAAACGATCATGCCGCCGTCTTCGGTTGGCATTACGCTACTGATTTGGGTTTCTAGGTAGAAGTGCTCTTGACCGCCGATCTCTAGGTCACCAGAGATCACGTGTTTCGCTTTTGCCAGTGCGGCTTTTGAGTCCCCACGTTGTTGAGTGTGGCTCTCTGTCACGAAGTGTTCTTTCTCTAGTGCTTCTTTTACATCAAGAATCGCTGGTAGTTCTTCGTATTCAATAATGGCTGCATGTGCGGCTTTACGTGCCGTTTCCAAATCGTTGGCAGCCACGGCAATCACAGGTTGGCCGTAGTATTCTACTTTGCCGTCTGCAAGCAGTGGGTCACCCGGTAGGATGGCGCCGATATCTAGCTCACCCGGTACGTCTTTGGCTTGAATGGCAATCGCCACGCCTTCGAATTCGTAACACGGTGATAAATCTATCTTGGTGATGTTGGCGTGTGCTTGCGTGCTCAGGCGTGCGTAAACGTGCAGCTGATTTGGGAACTCTAGGCGGTCATCAATGTATACCGCTTCGCCCGTCACTTGCTTGGCTGCACTGTCGTGTTTTACGCTTTTGCCTACGCCAGTTTTTAGGTCTTGTTTTGCAATGGTAACCATCTCTTCGTGGGTCATCGCATGCTCGTGTGATTTAGACATAAGACGTTACCCTTGTTTCGATTTGGTTGTTTTTGTTCTGTTGTTCAATGAAGTAGCGACGCAACATATTGGCCGCCGACAATGAACGGTATTCTTGGCTTGCACGGAAATCAGAGAGCGGCTCAAAGTCGTTATACAGTTCCTGCATCGCTAACTTAATATTAGCGTCTGTCCACGGTTTGCCTAATAACGTATTTTCACAACGAGTTGCACGCTTAGGCGTTGCTGCCATACCGCCGAAAGCGATACGAGCGTAAGAAACCTTGCCATCTTCAATTTGAATATCAAACGCACCACACACCGCAGAGATGTCGTCGTCTAAACGTTTCGACACTTTGTAAGCTCGGAAGCTGTCGTTGGTTGGCTTAGGAATGATGATCTGTTCAATGAATTCACTCTCTTTTTGCGCCGTCACTTTGTAGCTGATGAAGTAATCTTCAATCGGCATCGTGCGTGACTCGTCGCCGCAACGAAGTTTGATCTTCGCGTTCAGGGCAATCAGCAGAGGAGGGGTGTCTCCGATAGGTGAAGCATTGGCTACATTACCGCCAATGGTACCTTGGTTACGCACTTGCAGCGAAGCAAAGCGGTGCAGTAGCTCACCAAAATCTGGGTAGTGTTTTTTCAGTAGTGCGTAAGAGTCACTGATAGGCAGGTTGGCACCTATGATTAAGTCGGTGTCGGTCTCTTCGCATACCTTCATATCTTCAACAAGGTTTACGCTGATCAGTGTTTCAATCTCACGATGGAATTGTGTCACTTCCAGTGCTAAATCCGTGCCGCCAGCAACCAGCTTAGCGTTCGGGTGCGCTTGAAAAAGCTTGGCCAACTCATCGGTGCTTTTCGGGGAAAAAGCGGTGAGGTGACCAAGGCGTAAGTTGGCCTCGGTGTCTTGAATATCTTCTAGCTTCTTGATGGTGTTGCGTTCAAGTTCTGCAAACTGGTCGATCAAAGGTTGGTCTGTTGAAAGCGACATCGCAGCATCAACAATTGGTCGGTAGCCAGTACAGCGACATAGGTTACCCGCCAGTGATTCCATGACGTCTTCTTTGCTCGCATCGGGTTTGTTCTTGCCTAGCGCAAACATCGACATGATGAAGCCCGGCGTGCAGTAACCACACTGTGAACCGTGAAAATCAACCACCGCTTTCTGTACAGGGTGCAGTGATTTATCTCGGTTTTGTAGATCTTCTACTGTGATTAGCTGTTTTCCGTGCAGCGCTGAAACGAACGTAAGGCAAGAGTTCACCGAGCGGTATTGCAGCTGCCCATCCACCACTTCACCTAAAACGACGGTACATGCGCCACAGTCACCCGACCCACAACCTTCTTTTGTACCCGTTTTATTAACCTTGGTACGAAGGTAGTTGAGCACTGTCATATTTGGCGACAGATTATCTTCACGTCTTATTTCCTGATTGAGCAAAAAAGTAATCAAGAGACCTCCTTGTAAATCGACATATTTCCATGTGTATTCTTTTTGACTTCTAGGTCAATAATTATCCATCCTGACCCTGTGGTCAACTATTTATTTACAAAAATGCAACAAATGGTCTTGTCGGATGATTGTGTACAATTTATTTTTGACTGTAGTTGTCTGTTTTATAAGGGGTTGAATTGAAGGTGAACAGTTTCTGGCGTGAATAAATTGATAGCTATGTATACAAGATAAAGGCGGGGTTTATGGCACTGTTGGAAGTGATTCTATAGAGGCTAAGATCGTTGTTGAGGCTAGAATAGACAGTGTTTTAGATGGATGTGAGCCGATCGTCGTCTTTATTTTTAGGTGAGAGGGCATAAAAAAGAGAAGTAAACGCAGGGGCTTACTTCTCTCCAGTTTTGTTAACAAAAAGCTGTTAACAAAAAGCTGTTAACAAAAAGTTGTTAACAGATGGTTATCAATCGTTTGTTGAATCTTCTATGACTTGCTCTTAAGCAGATCAGAGAAAACGACATGCAGGTCGCTCGATGCGGTGCTGCTGTCTAGGTTGAGCTTCGAACGAATGTGGCTTAGGTGCTCGTGCATCAATTCTACCGCTTGTTGTTCGTTGCCAGACTCAATCGCATCAAGCAATCCCGAATGTTCGTCTAGAGAGCAGTTCGAGTGGTTGCCGGTTTCGTACTGAGCGATCAGCAGTGAGGTTTGCGATACCAAGCTGCGTTGGAAAGCGAGCAGTGGTGCGTTCTCTGCCATTTCAGCCAGTTTGATGTGGAACTCTCCAGACAAACGTAAGCCAGAGCCGTAATCACCTTGGTCGAAAGCACAATTCTCTTTCGCGACCAATTTTCTGCACTCTTCGATTTGAGCTTTAGTTGCGTTTTTAACGGCTAGCTCAGTGATAGCAATTTCCATTACTTCACGTGCTTTAAATATTTGCTTAGCTTCATCAACTGTCGGCGCAGCAATCATTGCACCTCGGTTTGGACGGATCACCACAACTTGTTCTAAAGAGAGACGCAGCAAGGCACGACGGATAATGGTGCGGCTAACACTAAAGATTTCTGCTAAGGCTTCTTCGCTTAATTTGGTGGCTGGTGGCAACCTTTGTTCTAGTATCGCGTCGAAGATATGGCAGTAAACAACATCGTCTTGAGTCTGGCCTGTTACTTTCGTTTTTACACCTTTGGAGACAGAATTTTTGAGAGCTGTCATAGAGATAAGGGCCCTTGTTTAGTCGAGTTGGGTAAGTCGAGAATAATTCATGAGAGTTACTCTATATTGTATACATTTATCTATACAATGCCACCGGATGAAAGTGCGATGCACGCTTATTTGTTAATGACTTATAACATTTAGTTTGCAGTGAACTGTGTGCAATCTAGAGCTTTAAGTCATTCGCCCTAAAACTAGACGCGATTATCACCGCAGCTGTACGCAACGATCTGGCTTATTTCGCTTAAGCTACGACCTGATTGTTGTTGCCATTCGTTGAAGGCTTTACCCGCTGCCAGTTGTGCTCGCTTGGTGTTACGACCACTATCGACCACATCGGTACTGCGCAGATGCGCTTCAACGTCAGAAGATAAGATAAAAGTATCTTTGCCCATTTGGCGCAAGGTGTAAGCGCCAGTATTACCGCCCAATCGTTTACCGTGCTTTTTCAGGTAATCCCAAAGTTCTGTAATGCGTTCTGATGGCCACTCGGCAATCATTTGCGAGAATGAATCCGCCTCACGCTTGGCATTGTTAATCATGGTGGCATTGGCAGGGATGGTCATCACCTTGGTGAGGTGGCGAATAATACGTGGGTCTTGCGCTTTCTGCTCCCACATTTCATTCGGCAGCATCAGCATTTTTTCGATATTGAATTCAAAGAACACTTCTTCAAATTGCGGCCACTTCTTTCTCACCACATTCCACGAAATACCACATTGGAATACCTTTTCAGTAAAGGCTGCCAACCAACGGTCGTCTGTGATTTGTGATAGCTCAGCTTGTGAAAGGGGCGCACGAACAATCTTTTCGAGCTCGGCTGCTCCGCCTTTACGGTGAGCGGCACGTTGATAAATGGTGTCGAATTTTTCTTGGGTCATTGAAGGTTCCAAATTACATCTGTGTAGCCAATGCTTAATGATATGGGGTCAAATCTCGCAATTAAAACAATTCTGTTAACTAAAGTAAGTCTGTTAATTAAAACAATCTTATTAATCAAAACCAGCCTGATAATTAGAACAAACTAGCCGAGCTTTAATTCCATTTGATACAAGGGCCAGGTTTTGCCATTGAATTCTTTCACGCTTGGTTCTTTGTCGACCACCTGAAAGCCCGCTTTGTCGTAGCAGCGCTTTGCGCCGATATTCTGTTGAAAGACCGCTAAGCTGATGGTGGTGACATCAGGAATTTCTTTCGCTGCTTCTAATGCACTTTCTATCATGGATTGCCCAAGCCCTTTACCACGTTGGTTTGGGTGAATCGCAACTCGGCAGAAACGAAGTTCACTGTCTGACATACGTTGAAACTCCATAAAACCGAGCAAGTCATTAGCATTCGAGTTAGTGCTAGATATGGAGAATGTGTAAAGCTCGACATGGGGCTCTTGAGAACGTTCAATGATGGAGGCGGCTTCTAACGGCCAACCAAAGGTTCGTCCGCCCCATAGTACGTAGTCTTCGAGTGATGTAAACCAAGTGACGATCTCTTCAGCGTCGGATGCTTTAAAGCGGTTTATTTCCATATCCTTCTCTCTTCCTTATCGCGTGTCTCTTTTTTTAAGCCGTTAAACTTCGGCGCCCAATTGTTCAAGAAAGCCACGCATGTAGTCGGTGCGCTTGTTCGCTTCTAATTTGGCGGATTCTGTATTCATTGTTTCAGCCAACTTAAATAGCTTCACGTAGAAATGGTCGACGCTGTAATGCTTGTCATCCAAGTCACGATGTTCAGCGAATGGATCTTCGTGGTTATAGAGTTCAGCGTTAAAGCTTTGACCCACGTATAGACAGCGTGCAATGCCAATTGCACCGAGAGAATCGAGGCGATCCGCATCTTGGACTATTTGCGCTTCCAAGGTTTCAGGTGTGATGTTAGCGCTGTAGCTGTGCGTGACAATGGCATGATGGATTTCATCAAGATAGGACGCGGGATACTCGATAGATTTGAGGAAAGAGATAGCCTTGTCGGCCGCCATTTGTGAGCTTTGGGCTCTGTCTGGGTGATTCTTAGGAAAGGTGAAACAATCATGAAGGTAAGCGGCGGGTAAAACGACTTCAAGCTTAGCCTGCTCTTGAGTACACAAAGCCTTGGCGGTTTTGACTACGCGCTTGATGTGGCTGATGTCGTGCGCTGCGTCTTGTGTCATTTCTTGCTGTACAAAATCAAGTAGTTGGCTTTCAAATTTTTCTATCACGCGTCCCTTTCTCCATATGTAGACGTTATCAATGTTGTTTATCGATCAGTGTCGTTTCATATCGACTGTAACAGTTTCAAGCGCGAGTTTTTATCTTTTATAAAAGGAATATCAACAAAAAAACCGACTCTGTGAGTCGGCTTAATAGAGAGGCTTGTCTACGTATTTTAGGACGAAACAGATAAAAGCCTTATCAACGGTAATCAGAGCTTAAGCAGCGGCTTGTTGGAGCTGTGCTAACACATGGTGCAGGGAAGGGCTGATGGTGTGACCAAGCGCTTTTACTTCGTCACATGGCTCTACTAAATCAGGGATCTGGAAGCTGATCATGTTGGCTGCCATAGAAGCGCGAATGCCGTTGTTTGAATCTTCAAACGCTAGGCAAGTTTCAGGCGCAACACCTAGGCGTTCTGCCGCCAATAAATAGATCTCTGGGTGAGGCTTGCCGTGAGTCACTTCGCAGCCTGTGCTTAGTGAGGTGAAGTAAGAATCTAGGCCAGCCAGCTCAAGCTTCTTCTTCGCGATATCAAGTTGAGTTGAGGTTGCCACTGCGATTGGAATGTCATTCGACTTTAGCCACTCTAGCAACTCAATCACACCATCTTTTACTGGGATAGCTTGGTGCTTAACAATCGCACTGTAGCGGGTGCGCCATTCGTTGTTCAATGCTGGGTAATCTAACCCTTCGCCGTAGCCATTTCTAAAGATCTGTTCGATGGTTTTTGCGTTACAACCAATGATGCCTAGGTAAACATCCTGCAAAAACGGAACACCTTGCGCGTGACATGCTTCTTCAAAAACCTGCATACAAAGTCGCTCGGTGTCGAGCAGCAGTCCATCCATATCAAAAATAGCAGCTTGAAAATTCATATCCGTGGTTCTTTATGTGTTGTCATCATGAGGGCGAGTATTTTGACATAGTGTCTAAGGATAGGCGAGTCAGCGTTGAGTGATAATCAGCGGTGTTGGCTGTGTAACATGCTCCGGATTGACTTAAGGTGCGATTGTTTTGGGTTGGAATAATATCGTTCAGTTATGAGTCTGATGTTTGATAGGCCATGCGGTTCTAACAGACACAATAATGGCTATCATACATAACAAATCTAGGTTGAGTGCCTAGCTTCCTATTACAATTCATAAACTTACAGGCTTGGGAGCGTGACCATAATCTTATAAAAAACAATTTGCGTGAGCCTGCAATGATAGTGTGACCAAGCAATAAGTAAATGGCTGAGCTTAGGGACAAAATATAATTAGTCCATATTTTTAGCAAGGTTGCTTATGTTGTATTTTGAGTTTCTATTTTTATTAGTCGTACTTTATATCGGGTCTCGGTATGGCGGTATCGGCTTAGGTGTTGTTTCTGGGATTGGCTTGGTTATCGAGGTGTTTGTCTTCAAGATGCCACCAACGTCTCCACCTGTCACCGTCATGTTGATCATTCTCGCCGTTGTGACTTGTGCTTCGATTTTAGAAGCGGCGGGTGGTTTGAAATACATGTTGCAAGTAGCGGAAAGGGTGCTGAGAAAGAACCCGAAACGCGTCACCCTGATAGCACCGTTCGTGACTTACTCGATGACATTCCTATTGGGTACTGGCCACGCGGTTTACTCAATTATGCCAATCATCGGCGATGTTGCGTTGAAGAATGGTATTCGTCCTGAACGCCCAATGGCGGCAGCATCGGTGGCGTCTCAATTGGCGATTACGGCGTCTCCAATCTCGGCAGCAGTGGTTTATTACCTCGCACAACTTTCTGATATCCAACACTCTATTACTCTGCTTTCTATTTTGATGGTGACGGTTCCTGCAACGCTGTTCGGCACACTTTTGCTTTCTCTGTATAGCTTGAAACGTGGTAAAGAACTGAACGACGATCCTGAATACCAAGCGCGTCTAAAAGATCCTGAGTGGAAAAAACGCATCGAGAACACGACGGCGACCTCTTTGGATGAAGTGCTTCCAACTTCGGCTCGTAATGCAGTGTTGATTTTCCTACTTTCAATTGTGGTGATTGTTATCGTGGCGATGGTGCCTGAGATCAGAACTATCGTAGACGGCGACAAGCCAATCAAGATGTCGGTGATCATCCAAATGATGATGCTCTGTTTCGGCGGTATCATCTTGCTGGCAACCAAAACTGACCCACGTGATGTACCAAATGGTGTGGTATTCAAATCGGGTATGGTGGCAGCAATTGCTATCTTCGGTATCGCTTGGATGTCGGATACTTACTTCCAATATGCAATGCCTCAGTTCAAGTCTGGCATCGTGGAAATGGTAACGAATTACCCATGGACGTTTGCACTAGCGCTATTCATTGTATCGGTTGTGGTGAACTCGCAAGCCGCTACTGCACGTATGATGCTACCTGTTGGCCTTGGCTTAGGATTAGATCCAGCACTGCTTATCGGTTTGATGCCAGCAGTTTACGGCTACTTCTTCATACCGAACTATCCATCAGACATCGCAACGGTTAACTTCGATGTCTCTGGCACCACCAAGATTGGTAAGTGGTATTTCAACCACTCATTCATGTCGGTGGGTTTAATCGGTGTAGTAGGTGCATGTTGTTTAGGCTACGCACTGGCTCAGATTTTTATCGCTTAATTAAACTTGCAATAACGAGATAAGAAACGAAAAACAGCGCCTAAATTGGCGCTGTTTTTGTTTGTACTGTATTAATTCACTACTGTGCTTCGAAGTCAGGTTTCGAATCTAAAGCAATATTAACGTGGCTCAAAAGCCAAAGACTGAATCGCTTCTTCGATCGTTAGGAAGTGGATCTTCATCAGGCATACTTCTGCTTTCTGGAACTCGTGATTTCGAATCAGTTTGGTCACGTTTTCAACTGAATACTGCTCAGCTCGTTTCGCTAGAGACAGTTGATTTGATCTTGATTCAAGTGAGTAGCTGTCGCCCTCTGAATCAATCAGATAATCATCTTCGCCCAAGATCATGTCTGAGCATTCTGCTTGAAAATCGTGTTCGGATGCGACGTAAATAAGCTCATCGTCACCGTCGAGTTTTACCAAAGATGGCCAACTGATCATTACTGCCTCTAAATCATGGATGTTGAAGTTTGATTTTCGACTATAAACACTTTTCGTTGATGGATCATCTCTAACCTCTAATGACTCGAACGTTACTTACTTAGAGATCGACCCAACGGCGCGAAATAACCTTGAAGCGCTTCATAAATCTCTTTGCGATGCTTGAGGTCTGGATAGAGAGGGAACATATCCGGCTTGGTCGTGCCATCGACTAAGTAAGAGTTCTCGATATCTGAACAGGATTCAATCGTAGCTTCAAAGGCTCGCGCCATCATTTCTGTTGGTAGTGAGAAGTAACGAGCCGAAGTTGCCTTGTCTGCAATGACACTGCGTGCAACGTAGTCGTGTTTATCTAGGTTGTTGTCACTGAGTAGTGTGGCATCGAATACTGACATCAAACTTTCGTTTAATGGATGAGGTCGCACCTTTCTGTCGTGTAACCAACAGTCACTGGCAAACAAGATGTGTTTTCTTGGGCCTGAGGTGTCACCAATCTCAAAGGCCTTTTCGGCAATGTAGTGGTCAAATGCATGCCAGAACTCATGCGCTAACGCGCCAGCACCTGCGTTTTTAGCGAGGGCTAACTCTCTTTGGTTTGGCGCGTAGTGTGCTTGTACACCCTTTCTGCCACCACTGCCGAACGCTAAGCCTAGTGTACCGCGGAGGCCAATTGCTTCTGGCGGCAGAGCCAAGATGTAAGCTAAGTCTGCCAGCGAGTCGAATATCAGATTCGCGGCTAGCTCCTTCTCTTCTTTAGAAACCCAAGCTCCCACGCGAATGCTGCCCATACCGAAGGTCTGTTTGATGTCCATGAAAGACACCTGATCGCCATGTCGGTAGTCTGGGCCTTTGCGTGTTTTGTATTTAAAGTGAGTTAACTTCAAAAGAGTCCTTGGAAATGGCGGTAGATGTAGCTCAGATCGTTGTGCGCGCACTGAGTTAAGCTGAGAAAGTTAACACCTTTGTGACTAAATTACCGAACAAAATCAGCTTAAATTGAGCTCACGAGCTTCCCATGATGTTGGGTTTCCTTCACGAGTCAGCGGAAACAGAGACTTGTCTGGTTTGGCATAACTTAAGCGGTGAAGCCTTTGAGTGACATGGTAGCTGTCTAGCCCTGAAATCGTGACTAAATCTAGCGCTTCTAAATCAAGGTAGCCATCCGGCATCACGGCACGTTTGGGTGCTTGAATCGTAATGACCTCTCCAATTAGCATTTGCGTTTGATTACTCTCAATCGATATCTGTTCTTTCAAAACTAACCCTATTTTGAGACTGCTTTCCAAAACAAACGGCGCGGGAAACATGTCGTCATAATAAGGGGTGAGCCCGACGGCTTTGAATTCGGATGCCGACTTTGGATAACGAGCCGAGGTTTGATGCGCTTTTTGAACAAAGTCAGCGCCGATGCTGTTGATGGTGAAGTGCTGAGTTTCTTGGATATTCTCTAATGTGTGGCGACGACTCTCTGCTGGCCGAACTATGAAGCCAAACAAAGGTGGGTTTGACCCTAGATGAACCACAGAGCTCACCACAGCAAGATTTTCTAACCCTTGTTTGTCACAGGTACCAATCAGGTTTGCGCTCTTGAACCCCGATAAGGAGTTAATTAAGCGAGCGCGCTCTCGCTGATCCATCGCTTGTATATCTTTTCTTGAAAGGGTCATGTCCTTCATATCTTCTCTTCTTCTCATTTTTGTTTTCGACGACTTGTTCACTAACCAAATCATATTTACGCGGAAGCCCCCTCTAACGATCAGCTGAGCGTGTGCCTTTGCATAGATTTACGTATGTTGACGTCGCTTTACATCACGCAAGCTAAAGTAATGATGTCGTCTTTATGAGTGTTAAAAAATGAAAACAGTCCGCAATATCATCTGGGCAATGATTGCCACAATGTCAGCCTTTTGGTTTGCGATGGAACCGCAACTCTTCGCTTCAAGCAACTTATTTGAATGGCGCTCGGCCATGATTCAGTACTCGGGTATTTTGTCTCTGATGTTAATGTCCATCACCATGATCTTGGCGATGCGTTTGCCTATGGTTGAGAATTGGCTCAACGGTATGGATAAAGTGTATCGAGTCCACAAATGGGTGGGTATAGGTGGCGTTGCATTGGGTGTGACGCACTGGTTGTGGTACCAGATCCCTAAGTGGCTAGTGATGTCAGGTGTGTTGGCGAAACCTGTTCGCCATGATGGTTCCGGCCCTGCAAGAGCTTTGTCTGGTTGGGAAGCGTGGGTCAATGGGCTACACGGTTTCGCTGAAAATATTGGCGAGTGGGGTTTCTACCTATTGCTTGTTTTACTGGTGGCGTCGTTGTGGGCAGCAGTAAAATACAAACCGTTTAAATCGTCACATCGCTTGATGTCTGTCGCGTATCTTTTGATCGCGTTTCACTCGGTATTACTGCTCAAACATGCCTATTGGGGTCAGCCTATTTATTACCTAACGGTGGCGTTTGCTTTGGTTGGGTCTATCGCGGCGATTTACAGTTTGTTGGGTTTTGTAGGGCGTCGTAATCGTCACTCTGCTGCTGTTTCTTCCACTCGTTATTTTCCACAAGCTGAAGTGATGGAGTTGGTGCTAAAGCCCGATACATCTTGGCGAGGACACAAAGCAGGGCAGTTTGCGTACTTGCGCTTCGGCAATGAAGACCCGCACCCGTTTACCATTGTTTCGGGCAGCGAAGATTCAGAACTGCGCTTCTTGATTAAAGAATTGGGTGACTTTACTAATGGTCTTTATGATCGAGTAAATATGGGCGATGCTGTTACGGTGGAAGGGCCTTATGGTCGACTTGAGTTTGACTTAAGTAAGCCACAAATTTGGATTGCTGGAGGTGTCGGAATAGCGTCGTTTTTTGCAACGCTTGAAGCGCTCAAAACAGAGAAGACTCACTCTCACATCGAGCTATTCTATTGTACTCGTGGTGTCGATGAGCATTTAGTGGATGAGTTATGGCACCTTGCACATCAAGTTGGAGTGAATTTGAACGTGATAGACACCTTGCATTCACCTCGATTAAACGCTGAACGCATTGCTCACCAGTGTGGTGATTTAAACGAATATGAACTGTATTTCTGCGGGCCAGAGCGGTTCTCAACATCGCTTAAAAAAGAACTCGATGCGTGCAAGTTCAACGTTGATCAGAACTATCACGAAGAGTTGTTTGTGATGCGTTAAAAAGGCCGAAAGAGCTATTAATAGCGTCAAGTTTGGCTCTTTGCTGCGGGGCTGGAGCCGCTGTCCGATTTGTCGTTATTGATACCTGACTACAAGTACTCGTTAAAAAGGCAAAACTTGGTCAACTTTTTATTGCAGCGGTTTGCTATTGAGCGATACCATGTACGGCTGTTTTATTGGTAAAGATTGTAAAATGTCAGATGAAAAGCTCGCGTTAGAGTGGATGCGCCAACAAGCGCATAAAATTGATCCGTATGTTATAAATCCATCATTTGATGAGTGTGTCGAACTGCTTGAGCCTGCTTTCAAAAAAGGGAAAAGTGTCGCGCAGCTAAAATATCTATTATCAGAAGCGGATCGCCGAGCGGGAGCTGCAGAGCGTAAACATGCCGCCTTAAAGTTCGCCAAAGAAAAAAGCCCAAAGGCAGGCCAAAACCTTCGCCTTCAAAGCAAGCTTCAACAAGTTCAGTTGGCATTAAAGTTAGCGACGGGCGATAACAACATGACCATATCGCAGTTCTGTTCTGAGTATGATGTCAGTAAGCGAGACGGCAACGAAGCGTGGAATGAAAAGCTGGTTGAGCAGAATAATAAGAAGTGATTTTTTCGATGTCTTATTCTGCCTCGCTTGAGGCCCAATAGGATTTACTTACTCGTGAAAGTTTGCTCATAAAGTCATTTGAAATCCTACCAATAAATGTTGCTCAACTGTATTTCAAAAGCCTGAAAAGCATCTTTTCTTCTCAGGCTTTGCGAACAGCTAGTCACTCATCTTTTTCGTCTTAACCGTAAACCACAGCTAAAAGTATCGATGAGCGAATATCAGATATTAAGGTCGAATGTTATTGAAGCTGACTTTCTGCGTTCCATCTCCAAGTTTCTCCAACTTAACCACATCCCCTTGATAGTAATACGGTTCCATTGGCATATTGGTGTTGGTCGGTCTTGCGTAGTGCAATACAGCCAGTTTAGCGTCAACTTGCTGAGCATATAAATAGCCAATCAGCGCATGTTCAAATTGGTGATAGCCATTACCCCAATGGAAAGCTTTAGTACGCTTAGGATCAAGCCCAACGCCACCGTATTTGTGGTCGACCCATACATCATGAAAGGTCGGTAAGGTGTATTGCAGGACGTCTTTCATTGAACCATCGACCAGCGAAACCGTCATAGCCGCTTGATCAAGCTCAGCCCACTCCCATGATGACGCCCACTGGCTGTGCGGTCTGCTCTGCCAGCCCGTGATATCTTGCCCTTGCCACATCTTCTGAAGTCGCTCACCAAAGTAGTTAGATACATTGGCAAAGTCTTTCTGATATTGCGCCTGATCCAGAGTGTGTTTCATGCCGTCTAAACCAAACTCCGACCAATCGGAATTATTTAATGCATGACCGGTTAGATATGTCATCCAATACGCTTTGATGGTGTGTCCAAAATCGTTGTGATTGGCATTCGGCATCATCGCTGCTTTATCGTGAATAGCCCCGTAGAAGCGTTGTTCGCCTTCGGAGTGGTAGTTATTAATCATGGCTTGCGTGAGCCAGTTTAAGTCATCAAGCCATTTTGATTTGATGGGCTCTTTTAACAGAGGAGCGATTAACAGCATGTAACCGTTAATCTGATCAAGTTGCGCGACCAATTCACGTCGTGTGGCTTTGCCATCTTCACCGTCAGCAAGTATCCAAGCAAGGCCACTACCATCTTTAAGTCGATACTTTTCAAAGATAAATGCTTGTTGGGTGATGAGTGCTTCTTCTACCTTTTTGTCTTGCGTCAGGTAGTAGTACATGGCGAGGCCGACCAGCGCATACGCTTGATCTTGAGAAGTACGTTGCTGCCAATCCTGGCCCACTTTCCCCTCTTTGGTGTAGCCAATGAAGCCGCCATTTTGCTCATCTTCTAAGTGTTCAATAAGGTAGTAAGCCCCTTGCTTGGCTAGCTCTAATGCTTGTTTGTCTCCGGTAAGATGATAAAGCACGCCATAGGCATAGGTTTGACGCGATTTCATGCGCGTAAACTCTTTGCCAAAGTGTGGCGTGATCCATCCTTTGTCTAATTCAGGACAAACGTTAGACACATCGAGGAGTGTTCCATCATCACAGCGGAAAGTTGGGAAGTTGCCTATCGGTTCTCCCTGTGCGCTCGGCATTAACCAATAAGGTGCCAGCCCTTCAGAAGCATGATTGATCCAGTCTTCTCCAGAGGGAAGGGTGACATTGGCAGATACAGCGAAACTGGTCACGCTGAGTAATGCGATGGTTGCTCGTAACATGATGTTTATCTTAATGATTTGAATTTAGTTGAATATAAACAATCAGGTCTGCACATTGTGATTCGGCGATCACAATCGATCAAATTAAAGCACTTTAGAGGGAATGGTTCGCAAGCCATTGAGTTAATCGAATCTCATCTAGCATTATCCAAAATTAGAATAATTATTAATGACTATAAGTCATTGGATGAATTTTTGTCGTGTTCGTATACTCGGTTCAAACAAAGGATGTTTTTTGAACAATTGAATGTTTCACCTTTACGAAGAGATATGCTCAACATGAAAAAACTTCTATTAGCTTCGCTACTCACTATCAGCACAATGCCTGTTTATTCTCAATCGTTTGATGATACCGACGACATCCTTAATCGCGCATCGCAGATTGAAAACCTTGAATACAAAATGATGGTGCAGCGTGCCACTCAAACGGCGATTCATTATATGCCTGCCGTTACTCAGATTGATTTTTTGAAAGCAACCCGTCGTGATTTGAATGGCGACTACAATGACGTGGTTTACGTGAACGAACCTTTCGGCTCAGAAAAGGGGTTCCTCACTGCCAATGACACCACAGCTTATGCGTGGGCAACCACAACCTCTAAAAATGGCCCAGTCGTTATTGAAGTGCCTGCCGCGACTGACAAAGTAAATTACTTTGGCTCGGTCGTGAACCAATGGGAAGTACCGATCACGGATGTTGGCTACAAAGGTGCTGATGAAGGTGAAGGAGGCAAATATCTCTTCTTACCGCCAGGTTACAACAACGAGTTTGGTTCGAAGCTAGCGCTAGAAAGGCAAGGTTATCTGGTATTTGAAACCGACACTTATCTGTATGGTTTTTCATTCAGACCATCGTTAACGAATGGTGCGACAGATTTAGATGCGGGTAATTATGCGAAGAAAATCAAAATCTACAATCTTGTTGATGCTGAAAACCCACCCAAAACAGACTACTTAGATGCAACGGAAGTCGCGTATGACAGCCTCCCGTATTACAACGAGACGTTCTTTCAAGACATCAATGACGTTATCCAAGAGAACCCGGTCAGAGCTCAAGACAAGGCGATGGCGTCATTACTAAAAGATCTCGGTATCGAAAAAGGTAAAAAATTCGACCCAACAGATGAGCAGAAAAAAGCGATACGTGAAGGTGTATTGATGGCTTATGCGCACATGCAATCGAAATTCGTAGAGCCTGATCAGACGGTGAGTGCATTATGGAAAGATGAAAATGGCAAGCCTCTATCGCAATGGTCCTTCTGGAATTTTGGCCCTCAAGCTCAGCTTGGTTTCCCATTTGTGGATGAAAATGAGGTGTTAGTCGATAAGCGTGCAGCATCGTACTTCTACGTGACTTACTTGCCGAAGCAATTGGGCGGTTCAACCTTTTATTTAACGGGCTTACGTGATTCAAAAGGTGAGATGCTCGATGGCAAAGCGACATACAAGCTCAATGTGCCAGCCGACACGCCTGTTGAGGATTTTTGGTCAGCCATTGTTTACAACATGGAAACCAAAAACTTTGTTAAAGGAGTCGACCGAGTAGGACTATCGTCTAGAAATGCAGACACGATGAAAAAGAATCCAGATGGTTCTTACGATTTGTACTTCGGCCCAGAAGCACCAAAAGGACAAGAGGAAAACTGGGTTCCTACCGGTGGTGAAGATTACTTCTTACTGTTCCGACTTTACCGTCC
The DNA here is from genome assembly GCF_003345295.1 of Vibrio splendidus. Classification (NCBI taxonomy): domain Bacteria; kingdom Pseudomonadati; phylum Pseudomonadota; class Gammaproteobacteria; order Vibrionales; family Vibrionaceae; genus Vibrio; species Vibrio splendidus. The sequence continues at coordinate 1,907,780 of NZ_CP031056.1, read as the reverse complement.
AACATCGAAGACGTTCTTCAAAAACTGGATGCTTGAAGACATGGAAAAAATCAGTGGCTAACCAGCAATAAACGCTAACCCGTTTCTGGAAATAAATAGCCTAGAGCGTGACACCTAAGCGAAGAATATCAATTGGTGCGGCCTAGGCTATCTGAATCACTTTAGACAAGAGAAACTATTATGAAAAAATCGATTATTGCTACGTTGCTGATTACTTTAGGTTGTTCGTCTTTCGCATTTGCTGAACCTAAATTTAGTGCACAAGTACCAGAGAGCATCATCACGCCAAATAAGGTTGAGTCTACCTATCTAGGTGAACTGAATTATACCGATGGCGCACCGACAGCCGAAACACACACCAAGGTTCAAGATTTCGTTCAGGTATCCAATGCCGTTCGCGTTTTTCTATCTGGTATCCCAGTTGCTTCAATACAAGGATTATTGTTGGGGCACGAAAGCATCGGCATGAAGCCGAATCAAACCATCGCGATTTCTGAAGATAATCTAGACGCGAATAGCCTTTGGTTAACAGCGAATACGACCACACCGTATATCACATCAGAAATTGATGTAAGGAATGGCCCAGTTATTCTGGATATTCCTACTCCTGTGCTTGGTTTGCTCGACAATGCTGCGTTCAAATATGTAGACAGAATTGGCGTGACTCACCCAGACAACGTCGCTAAATCAGGTAAGTACTTCGTTCGCCATTCTTCGTGGAAAGGAGAAGTGCCAGAGGGATACATTGAGATTGTTAGTGAAGGTTATCAACATTGGTTGTTACTGCGCCTTGTGAGCTCTCCAGAAGAGATGAAAGAAAGCATTGAAGCATTAAAAGCGACCACAAAGCTTTACCCGTATGGAGAAGAGGATAATACAGAGTTTATGAACATTTCGGGTGTTGACTACAACACCATTCACGCTATGGACGCGATGTTTTACGATGAGGTAAATGCGCTAATTCAGTACGAACCTACTGCTATTTTTGATGCAGAATGGTTGTCGCTAGCCAAAGATATTGGGATAGAAAAAGGCCAGGAGTTTGCGCCTAATAAACGCATGCAGAAAATACTGTCGGAAGCGGCAAAAATAGCAACGGCTGAAGCACGTTCAACCTATTTCCATCCTAAAGAAGAAATGTTCCGCTACGATGATAGACAATGGTTTACTCCGCTAGTCTCAGGCCATGAATTTAAAGATGCGAATGGCGTGATTGACTCGGATATGCGAGCAACTTTCCACTTCATGGCGACGGGGATTACCCCTGATATGGTGACAAAAACTGTAGGCAAAGGGTCGGATTACTTATTGGCGACACGTGATGCAAACAAGGAAGTACTGGATGGTAGTCAACATTACACGGTGACACTGCCGCCAAATGCACCTGTAGAGAAGTTTTGGTCATTTATGATTTACGATAACCAGACGCGTTCTATGTTAGAAACGGATCAAAAGTCTGCGGGTATTGATGGTTTGAGTGACAGTATTCAGAAAAATGTCGATGGTTCTATAACCATACACTTTGCTCCCAATGCACCCAAAGGAATGGAAAATAACTGGGTTCAAACGACGGAAGGTAAGGGTTTTAATATTATTTTCCGCATGTATTCACCAACAGAAAAGTGGTTTGATAATTCATGGAAGCCAAGTGACTTTATTAAAGTAAACAAGTGATTCTATCAAAGTAGAATAGAAAGCTAATCTAGATTGGGTACCCCTGTAACTGGGGGTATCTTTTCATGTTATGGTAATTTCATTCTAAACAATGTCATTGTTCAATCTAGCTAGAGGGCTTATGCAAAAAGATATTTCATATCAGTTGAATCGAGTCGACTTAAATCTACTGGTGGCTTTTGATACGTTGCTTAAAGAACGTAATGTCACCAATGCTGCTAAGGCGTTGTTTGTTTCGCAGTCAGCCATGAGTCGGAGCTTAAAACGTTTGAGAGAAACGTTCGATGATCCTCTCTTCATTCGAACATCGACAGGGCTGACACCGACAGCTAAATCATTAGAGTTAGGCAAAGAACTGCAACACATTCTTCCGCAGTTGAGTGCGTTATTTCAGCGTAATCAATTTGATCCCCGAGAATGCAATGATACGTTTTCGATCTCCCTGCCTACTTTTCTGGGCAGTACCATTCTTCCTAATTTGGCTTTAGAGCTATTTGATGAAGCTCCGGATGTGAACTTGATAGAAATGGCAGCGAAAAGTAATCCTTATGATTTACTCGATAAAGGGAAGTTAGATTTTGCGATTCATTATTCGAGTTCGCTAGATCAAAAATACCAAGCGACAAAGTTAGGAACCATTTACCCCAAACTGTTTGTTCGGAGAGACCATCCTCTAGTAGGAATAAACGCTACGTTAGATGAAATCATGTGTTACCCGGTGCTCGCGATGAATGTAGAAGAAGACCACAAACAAGCATTTAACACCCCTCTTCAGCAAATATTGTTAGAGCTTGAAAGCAATAAACGACCAAAACTTAGAAGTACTCAAACTCATGTGTTAATGGAGATTGCATCTCGCTCAGATGCGGTGATTTTTGGTATGAACGCGTTGAGTTCACTACCTGATTTCGATAGTCGGTTTGTGGACATTTACGATTTCGTAGACAGTAAACAATATCACGTAGATCTCTATTTATTGCAGCATCAACGTACATTTACATCCGCTTCGCATCAGTGGATAGCGTCACGATTTAGTGGGTTGTTGGAAAATATACTCTGAAAATAAAATAGCGAATAGCTTCTTTGCTAAACGCCAATCAATAAAAAATTATCGAAAAGCGATAATTTTTTATTGATTGGCGTTTATTTTGATCTTAGTATCCTCCTGTCAATTCAACAGGAATATAAGTATGTCTAACATCCAAAAACAAAGCCGACGTGTACGTATGCTATTGCAATCCCTTTTTGTACTTACCCCTATAATGGTGTGCTACTTCTGGCTAACAGTTGAGACTCCCTATGACTTTATTAGTGCGACGGGCATTTTTTATCTTACCTACGACATCGGGTATTTCACGATGTTGCCGCTTACTATGACAACAAGAATCGTTGCTGCGTTCACAGGCTTATTGATGTCCAGTATCCTTATGTACGCACTGATGGTTCTGATACGTTTATTCCGTAACTATGAGCGAGGTGAAATCTTCTCTTTAGAAAACGCAATGTCCTACCAGAAGCTCGGATATAGCCTGTTTTATTGGGTATTAGGTTCAGTTATCTATGGTTCATTGATGTCAGTGATTCTGTCGTTCAATAATCCACCAGGTGAACGTATCTTTGAGATTAGTTTTGTTGGTATGGACTTTTTAACACTGATATTGGGTATAATTATTTTGATCATCTCATGGGTGATGAAAGAAGGTTATATTCTGGCTGACGAACATAGCCAAACCATTTAAAGGACTTGTCATGACTATCCGCATTAATTTAGACATTATGATGGCCAAACGAAAAATGCGATTGAAGACATTGGCAAAAGAAGTTGGGATTACTGAAGCCAACTTATCAGTATTAAAAAATGGTAAAGCTAAAGCGGTAAGGCTATCGACACTCGATAAGCTGTGTGAAGTTTTAGAGTGCCAACCTGGTGATATTTTGGAGTTTGAACCGAATGATCATCAAGACAGCGTTGCTGAAGAGTAGCCGGTAAGGAAATCGCTTTCTAATTATCTAATAATGAACGAGTCTCGATGCCCTTATCGAGACTCATTGCTAACTATTTATACAGTCTCGCCTGCCTCATCCTCTTCAACCACATCGGTTTCTAAGCTTGCCTCTGCCAACCATTTTTGTATTGATGGGCTGTTAAGCACGCGTTGTTGATACTGTGATGCCTTTTCGGAAAGTTGTATTCCATAGGTTTCTACACGTAAAGCCACAGGTGCAAACATCGCATCGGCAATAGACCATTCACCAAACAACCATCCCTCTGGGTACAGATCCATTTGCGCTGACCAGATGGCATCGATACGAGCGATGTCTTTCAGTGCATCTTCACTGAGTGTGAGCTTTCGTTGTGCGCGGCAATTCATTGGCGTTTCATTTCTGACGGCAAAAAATCCAGAGTGCATTTCTGCGGAAATAGCTCGGGCATGGGCGCGTTCTTTCATTGAACTAGGCCATGCTGCGCCGTTCAAGTGGGCGTCGTTAACGTATTCGAGAATGGCCAACGAATCCCACACGGCAACGTCACCATCAACTAAGGTTGGAACCTTGGCCGTTGGTGTCACTTTCGCCAGAGTGTCGTAGAAATCAGAGGTGAAAAGTTTAAGCTTGATGACTTCTGCATTCAGGTTGTAATTATCGAAAATTAACCAAGCGCGCAGTGACCAAGTTGAGTAGTTCTGGTTTCCAATATAAAGCTGCATCGTTGCTTCCTTGCGTTTAGTGGGTATGCTTTTGAGCTTAGGGGATTGTATTGCGAGGCACTAACGGATAATTTTGATGCAATACATTAATAAAAACGATGGGTGGTGATTTCAATATGGACATTGATGCGTTGCGAGGCTTTCTCGCGTTTGTAGAAACCAGTAGCTTCACGCGTGCTGCGAAACAGATCAACCGCACCCAATCGGCATTCAGTGCTCAGATGCGTAAGTTGGAAGAAGAACTCAACGTCACTCTTTTCCAAAAAGAAGGACGTAATTTAATACTCACTGAAGCGGGCTTAGCGCTGCGTTCTCATGCCGAACAGTTGGTCGCGCTCCACAATACAGCCCTCAAGCAAGTAAAGCGTTACGAAGACAAACAACCTCTACGACTCGGCTGCCCTGAAGACTACAACGACACCATTCTGCCGAAAGTGATTCGCCTGTTGCAGAAAGCAGAACCCACCTGTTCTATTCAAGTATTCAGCCTGCCCAGCATTACGCTGAGAGAGTGGTTGGATGACGGCCGTTTAGATGCCGCAATTGTCACCCGAGCGCCCGACAGCGAAGAGGGGTATTGGCTGACTCATGATGTCGGAGTGTGGATTAGCAGCCCTGAGTTTGTGTTTGATGGTTCCAAGCCTGTTCCATTAGCCTTGTTTCAAACAGACTGTAAATATCATGCTGCAGCAGTGAATGGTTTAACCAAGCAAGGTACGTCTTATCAGTTGCTGGCGTGCAGTAATACGGCTTCTGCGCAGCGAGCAATTGTTAAAGCGGGTTTAGCGATTGGTGCTATGGGTAGGCTCAGCGTGACTCCGGATTTGAAAATTCTTGAAGACATGCCGCCGTTACCAGCAGTGGATATTGTGCTGATCCTTGCGAGTACGCATCACCCCGTATTAGACAAAGAAGTGCTCAATCAACTTGTCGAGTTAGATTCTGAGTAGCTTTATTTATATTGGGATAGTTTGGTTAGGACAGTTTTGTTAAGCGATCTTTGTTAGATGAACTTTGATAAATGAAATGCAATCGATGAGTTTGAAGTTGAGTACGAATTAAGAAATGCATAGGCCGAGAACATCGCGTTTCTCCGAAAATATGGTGTTTCTCGGCCTAGTTATTGTGAGACGTTGTTGGTAATTAAGAAAGCTTGAACTTGCTTAACTCACCGTGCAAATCTCCGGCTTTCACTGTCAGCTCATTACTTATTGCTACTGAGGATGTCATGGTGCCCATCACTTCCACAGCGGTGTCATTGATGATCACTACATTGCGGTTAATCTCTTCTGACACTGAGCTTTGCTCTTCAGCAGCCGAAGCAATCTGATTGTTCATGTCATTAATCACTTCAATCGCTTGGTTGATTTCTGATAAAGCGAGATGTGCTGCTTGGGTTTCGCCTTTGGTGTCATTCGCTTGCTTCTGGCTTTGCTCCATCAATATCACGATAGATTGAGTCTCTTGCTCTAGGCGAGCCAGCATCGAGCGAATCTCTTCTGTCGAGCCTTGAGTGCGATTGGCGAGGTTACGTACTTCATCTGCCACGACAGCAAAGCCTCGTCCTGCTTCACCCGCACGTGCAGCCTCAATAGCGGCATTGAGCGCAAGTAGGTTGGTTTGTTCTGCAATACCACCAATCTCGCTCAAGATGCCTTGAATAGCAGTACTCGAATCGACCAAATTTTGCGTTTGTTGCTGTGCGTCATTGACCTGAACAGCCAAGCTGTCTACAGCGCTGGCGGCATTGTCCATGCGTGTCATGCCATTAAGGCTGTTGCTTTGTACTTGGCTTGCTGCTGCGGCTGCTTGAACGGCTGAGCTTGCCACTTCTTGCGCAGTCGCACTCATTTCATTAATGGCTGTGGCAAGTGAGTTCACCTCGTTAACCTGAGAGTTCAACTGGTCACGTGAAACTTCAGCACGAGCTTGGCCTTCTGTTGCGTTTTTATCTACTTGGTCGGCCGTTACCATCACGGTAAGTAGCATCTCTTGCATACGAGATAGGAAGGTATTGAACCAGTGTGCAAGCTGAGCGGTTTCATCTTCTCCTTTCACTTCAATGCGGTAAGTTAAGTCGCCTTCGCCTTGTGCAGCATCTTTAAAACGCTCTACTAAATTGTTTAGAACCTTGCCCAGAGAATTGGCAATGAATGCCATTGAGGCAATACCTAGAATAGCTGCGATGATCCCCGCCCACACACCTTTTTCAAGTGCTTTTGAATTCTGTACATCACTCCATTGCGTGTAGTCGTCGACGCTTTTTGTAAGGTGACTACTGGGAACGGATACCATGACTACCCATGGCGCATCACTCGTATCAATGGCTGTTATTGCGTACTCATCGCCGCCGAAATTAACAAGGCCTGCACCTTCTCGTTTAGCGATAGATTGAATTGTCGACCATTCGGATTCCAATTCAGAAGAGACTCTTTTACCCACCATGTTTCCAGCTCGGCTGTTGGCGAGAGTTATGCCTTTCCATGATGTAATAAGGATTTTTCCTTCGCCATCAAACAAGTTACGTGCAAGCAATTCACTTTGGCTTTGAAGCTCGAACAAAGACAAATCAAAGCCAATTGAGCCAATGATTTTTCCGTCTTGTTTGATTGGTTGGCTGATGGTAGTGATGAGCTCTTGCTTACCGCGAACTGGATAGAAATAGGGTTCCATCACAAATGTCTTACCGGTTTGGTATGGCATTAAGTGCCAGTCGTCTTTGCGCTCACCGTTGCTGTTGAGTTCGGTATTGCTGAAGCTCTCCATTGCGACGGCATCAAAGCTGTTCTGATCATTTGGAGAGAAGAAAGGCGCAAGGTAGCCCTGACTGTTAAAACCTAATTCGGTGTCCAAGCTGATCTCGTTATTCAGATCGGTTTGTTGTGGCCAATTCTTGTTCTCCCACACCATGTAGCCAGCAAATACAGCTTTGTTTTGTGCTTCCAAGGCGGCAGTAAACTGTTTAACGATAAGGTCTGCGCTTGCGTGGGTTTGTGAACTTAGCTCGATAATGGAGCGTGCTTGCTTAAGGTTTGCTAGTACAGGGTTAAGTTGGTTGGCAATGTTCAAACCTTGTTGAATGGCTGTGTTTTGCAAATCTGTCGTTGTGGCGTCTGTCAGCTGCGTCTTTACTTTTTCAGTGACTTGTTTGTTCACATCGGTAAATGCGCTGGTGGTCATGCCCATTGCGATCAACAGAGTGAAAGCCATTGCTCCACCTGCACTCACCGCAATTCGCGTACGTATACTGTTAAACATATGATCCCTATAGCCAAATATTGGTAATTTCCCAGAGATTTTAAACAAGATAAGTGAATGGGAAATTCAGAATAATGAACACAAAAAGAATAGGGAGATCAAAATTATAAATAGGATTGCATAACGTGTAGTTTTGGCTTTGGTCGCAACGTTTAGAGGAAGATAAAAATCATCATTTAGCAATCGCTAACCTTATGTATTTATTAGTGTTCATGATAATTAGGACAGCTTGATGTTTTCCTAAGGCTGCGATTCAGCTTTTCTAGTTTGTGACCGTGTATCGATTACTCATTATATGACAACGGTCACAATTAATTTTATTTAACCTAATGAATTACTAATCTTTTTATAAGTGATTTAAAGAGGGGACGCGTTGTATTAGCGCGCCCGTGTCGATTTGCTTTGCTTCTTCGACGGCCTGACATGGCGAGCCAAAATACGGCTTCGTTCTTGTTTTACCTCAGCCAGTTTTCGCCACGACCATAAACGTACGCGTGCTTCTTTTGCGCTCGCCTCTATATCTACCACTGGATCTAAGTAGGGTGAGTTAGATTCGAAATCATGCATCATCACCTCCATGGGTGTCATCTTCCATGGTTCAAACAGAAGTGGGGTAGGAATGTCTGAAAGCTCTGGCACCCATTTTCGGATGAAGTCTCCATCAGAGTCGTGTTCTTGCGCTTGCTTGGTCGGATTGTAAATTCGGATAGTGTTTATCCCTGTTACCCCTGCTTGCATTTGAAACTGTGGGTAATGAATACCGGGTTCAAAATCGAGAAACAGCTGCGCTAAGTGAGTGACACCATCACGCCAGTCCATATTCATATGATGCGTTAGAAAGCTCACCAGCATAGAGCGCATACGAAAATTGATATAGCCCGTATGATGTAGGCAGCGCATACAAGCGTCGACCAATGGCACGCCAGTCATCCCCGCCTTCCATGCCTGTAAACGTGCTGGATCTTTTATCGTTTCTTTTTGTAATAGTGCTTCGTAGGCGTTATTGATACAGCGAAATTCCATCTCGCATTCCGATTCAAACTTCTGCATGAAATGACAGTGCCAGTGAAGCCTTGAAGAAAGGGCAATTAGGCTGCGACGAAACCCTGTAACTTGCCAGTGTTCCAATAGGTGTTGATAAACTTCACGTAGCGATATGTTGCCCCAAGCCAAATACGGGGACAGGCGAGTGCAAGCGTGTCGTGAGGCTTCTGGGCTTGAGATACTGCGGTAATAATCACGACCACGGCGTTCAAAGAAATCATGCAAAGTGGCCCATGCTAGTGCGCTGCCGCCAGTTTGTATGCCGTTACCTTTGGTTAACCATGCTTGTGGAGGCTCGATTTCCAATTCAAGCTCTACAGCATTAAGGGTGTGCAGTGATTCTGCGCTCAACTGACTTTTGGCCATTGGGGCACGCATTACACTGTTCCAGTGCTTGTCCCAACCGATTCGGTCTTTTGACCCTCTCACGACAGCACCCTGAGCGGACTCTTGCCAATGGATGTTGTGTTCTTGAAACCAGTCAGAGATTTGCTTGTCACGATCGAAAGTACAATTTAAGCCTACCTCTTGATGGGAGAATACATTTTGGATGTGGTAACGAGATTGAACCGCTTCGAAGCAGTCGATAGCGTTACCATGGAGTACTGAAACCTGATGCCCGTACTCTTTCAATGACAGGTTCATACATTGCAGTGACTGCCAAACAAATCGCCAATGTCGCTCAGAATAGTGGGCATTGTTTAACAGCATGGGTTCGAAAATGTAGAGCAATATCGTTGGGTGTTTATCAGATAAAGCATGTAGTAAAGGTGCGTGGTCGGTGAGTCTTAAATCTCGCTTTAGCCACACTATGTTGATTGTTTGCATCTGAGCCCTCGTTCGTTTTGAAGTATTACGAGTCAGAGGGCAAAATGTCTCACTGGAAGTGAATTTTATTTATTGATAACGAAAGGTCGGGCTAGGATCGTCCATGGTGATTATTGGAGAATCCCCAAACTCTTTAATTTTCGATAAATGGTATTGCGGCTGATGCCGAGTATTCGCGATGTCTTGCTTATATTACCTTGGTTAGCTTGATAGGTTTGTAGCAAGGTTTCTTCAACGGTACTTCTTAAATCGGACTTTGGCCTACCTTCGATAGCATTGGTTGTGATGAACTTATGATGATCATCTTGCGCTAATGACGTGAGGTGTTGAGCAAGATGGCTAGGTACATGTTCTAGCGTGAGTATTGCTTCGTCACTGGCGAGTAGGGCGGCGACCTTAAGTAAATTGTCTAATTCACGTATGTTGCCCGGCCAAGAATAGGCGCACAGTAAGCTCATTAAGTGCGGGCAGATTGTCTGTTCGTCTTCGGCATATTTACGATGAATGTGCTCGATTAAGGCGTGTTTGTCTTGTCGGTGTTGCAGGCTTGGTAAGGTGAAGGCTAAGCCGTTTAGTCTGTAATACAGATCTTGCCGAAACTCTCCTGTCGTAACTAACTGTTCTAGGTTTTTATGGGTGGCTGCGATGATCTGACAATCGACTTGGTAGCTTTGATTTGAACCCACAGGCACTACGGATTTATCTTGCAGAACATGCAGCAATCGGCATTGAGCCTCCAATGGCATGTCGGCAATTTCATCGAGAAACAGAATACCCTTGTCTGCTTGGCGGATCTTACCTTGGAAACCTTTGTGGCTTGCGCCTGTAAAAGCCCCCGGCGCGTAACCAAACAATTCAGATTCGATAAGATCTTTCGGTAGTGCCCCACAATTCACCGCAACTAAGGGCGACGATTTACGCTGGCTTTGCTTGTGTAATGCTTTAACAAACTCACCTTTTCCAACGCCAGTTTCTCCTAAGATCAACAAGCTGATCCCTTTGTCGATAACCTTATTGGCTTGTTGCCAAGCGTGTTCAATTTGTTGTTCGCCATGGTGCAGATCACACGATGCTGAAATGGAGCGCGTGCGTTTGGTGGTTGGTTGTTTGAGATGCTGTTTTTCAAATACAAAGGGCGTGTCTAATGAGGTTCGATTGAAGAGGGTGTCAATGCATTCGCCGACGATCGAGGTTTGATCCAGCAGTTGAGAGGCGACCTGATTGTGCGCGACTACCTCGCCAGCCTCATTGGCTATTACTATCCCTTGCCAACCACTGTGCAGTAGTGATTTCTCGCACGCGAGGTCAATACGAGTGGTGCCTTGTGGGATGTGACTCAGTAGCTGGTTCTCAACAAGCTGAACCATATTTTGAACCAGTAATTGCACCGAACTGTCGTGCTGTTGCTGCTCGCTGGTGATGTCCAATACGCCAACCATTTGACCTTGATGATTAAACACCGGGCTTGCTGAACAACTGATAAATCGATGCTGGTGGATGAAGTGTTGTTCGCCAATGATGGATACGGGTTTCGCTTCCACAATGGCGGTGCCAATCGCGTTGGTGCCTTTGAGTTGTTCCTGCCAACACGCTCCTGAGCTGAGTGCAATTGACGTCAGTTTCTCCTTAAACCGCTCCTGTCCCCAACTTGCCAGAATGACGCCCTCAATATCGGTCAAAATCAAACGACTGTCAGTGCGTGCAAACATCTGATTAAACAGAGGTAGAGCATTACGTTCGACTATTTGAATTAAGCTCGAAGATTGGTGACGTCTCTGTTTAAGAATCGATTGTGGCAGGCGAATGTCTTCGGGAAGTCGTCTCTGTTTTAGACCCGCTTCTGTGCTGCGGTGCCAAGAAGACGAAAGCCAATCTGAGGTGTTTGCTTGTTGAAGGTGCATGACTGTTCCATGTCGTAACAGTGAGGGTGTGCCAATTTGGAACAGTTGAACACTGGATTGGTTTCCATACGTCCGTTCAATGCCAACTCACTTTGGGTTGTAAACGTTTGGTAATCATAGTTTTACAATTTATTAACAACAAGTTTTGAAGTTCTGGCGTGTGATTTGCGTTGTTACTGTTGTGAAGAAAACACGAAGTATCAGTGTTTTAAACAGAAAGAATAAACATGGTGACACTCTTTTTTAGAGCTCTTTTCATGAGATCTGTTCTCAAGGGAAGCCGCCATGCTAGCTCGACAACATAAGCTCAATAACGAATGAACAACGACTAAAAATCAAAGAAGGATCTAACTATGATTTACGCACAGCCGGGTAGTGATAACGCAGTGGTGAACTTTAAAGCGCAATACGATAATTTTATCGGTGGCGAGTGGGTGAAGCCTGTTAACGGCGAGTATTTTGATAACACTTCCCCAGTGAATGGTCAGGTGTATTGCCAAGTAGCGCGCTCAACCGAGGCGGATATCAGCTTGGCATTGGATGCGGCGCACGCAGCTCGTGCGAGTTGGGCATCGACCAGTGTAACTGAGCGCTCCAACATCCTGCTTAAAATTGCCGACCGCATTGAAGCGAACCTTGAAGAAATCGCGGTCGCTGAGACGTGGGAAAACGGCAAGCCTGTACGAGAAACTCTGGCGGCAGATATCCCTTTGGTTGTTGATCACTTCCGTTATTTCGCGGGTTGTATCCGAGCACAAGAAGGCAGCGCAGCTGAGCTAGATTCAAACACAGCAAGTTACCACTTCCCAGAACCGATTGGTGTGGTGGGACAGATCATTCCTTGGAATTTCCCGATTTTAATGGCAGCTTGGAAATTGGCACCCGCACTGGCTGCGGGCTGTTGCGTGGTGATGAAACCCGCCGAGCAAACACCGACATCGATCTTGGTGATGATGGAAAAGATTGCCGATCTTCTGCCTGCAGGCGTGGTCAACATCGTGAATGGTTTTGGTAGCGAAGCGGGTCAAGCATTAGCAACCAGTGATCGTTTGGCTAAGTTGGCCTTTACTGGCTCAACTGAAGTTGGACATCATATTCTGAAATGTGCGGCTGAAAGCTTGATTCCATCAACGGTTGAGCTTGGCGGTAAGTCTCCAAACATCTACTTCCCAGACATCTTTAACCATGAAGATGAATACCTAGATAAGTGTGTCGAAGGCATGCTGCTTGCGTTCTTCAACCAAGGTGAAGTGTGTACTTGTCCATCACGTGTGTTGATTCATGAATCGGTATACGACAAGTTCATCGCCAAGGTAGTCGAGCGTGCTCAAACTATTAAACAAGGTAACCCGCTAGATACCGATACTCAGGTTGGCGCACAAGCTTCAAAAGAGCAGTTTGATAAGATCTTGAGCTACCTAGAAATCGGTCGTCAAGAAGGTGCGAAAGTGCTAACAGGTGGTGAAATCGCGCAACAACCAGATGATCTCGGCAACGGTTACTACATTCAGCCAACCATGCTGGAAGGACACAACAAGATGCGTGTATTCCAAGAAGAGATCTTCGGCCCTGTTATCGCGGTAACTACCTTTAAAGATGAAGCAGAAGCGTTAGAGATCGCCAATGATACCGAGTATGGCTTGGGTGCAGGCGTGTGGACGCGTGATGCAAACCTAGCGTATCGCATGGGGCGCAACATTGAAGCGGGGCGTATTTGGGTGAACTGTTACCATGCTTATCCAGCACATGCCGCGTTTGGTGGTTATAAGAAATCAGGCATCGGCCGTGAGACACACAAGATGATGCTCGACCACTACCAAAATACTAAGAACCTATTGATCAGCTACGATACTAATCCGTTGGGCTTCTTCTAATACAGGTTCGTTCTAAAAGAATGAGAATGAATCATGGGTACAAAGAATAACTAACAACGCAGTCGGCTTTAATAAAAACAAAAAGTAAAACCAAAACGCCCAATTCATGTGAGTTGGGCGTTTTTATGTCTGAATCGTTCTAGCTTTGTGAAAAGAAGATCTCTGGCTTGTGGACAGGGCCATAGTTGCCTTCTAGCTGAGTGAGTTCCAAGCCTTGCTTTCCTATCAGAGAACCGACTAATTGGCGGTTAAATGGGTAGCTGTCGGGGTTGTTAATATACTCTTCAACATCAATCCATTTAGCTTCTGCAATTTCATCAGTGTCTTGAATCGCGATATCTTGAGTTTGAGCGATAAGGTGACAAATAAAGTAGAGGTTTGATTTACCGAATTGATACGGGTGTCTTGTCGCCATGCCAACCACAGAAACGAACGTTGCCTCGATACCGGTTTCTTCCAAGGTTTCTCGAACAACCGATTCCTCAATACCTTCACCCAACTCAATATGGCCGCCAGGTAACTTGTAGCCAGTCATACCGTGCTCTTTAATCATCAGCACTTGGTTGTGTTCGTTAGTGATCAACGCGCCAGCGCCCAAGGTGTGGGTAGGGATGAAAGGCACAAACTCTACAATTTCGGATTTATGGATCAGTGTAATTTCGTCTTCCAAACAGTTGTGGAACACAAAGCTAAGCTCAGTCGCCACCGGAATAAGGTGCGAGAGTGAAATAGGTAAACTAATCCAAATGATGCCTTTGTTATTCTGCTTTGAAAATTCGGTGATCTCGCTGAGTTCGGCATTGAAAGAGTCAGCATCGTGAGGGGCTGTTGCTGGGTCAATGATGATGCCGTTAAATTTGTCGAGCGTAAATTCCACTAGTGATCCTTTATTATTTTTGATTTATTGGGAGTCGAGCCTAGGTGGAGCTTATCTTATCTCAAGAGCTTATAAAACCTGCTCTGCTTGTAGCATTTTTAAGAGCACGGCAGTGGTGGGTAAAAAGTGAGGGAGAGTATAAAGCGGGCGGCTTGAAACAAAAATTGCGCTAGAAACAAAAAACTGCGCTTGGAAGCCAAAGCGCAGTCTTGAAATAGGGTCTATGGCAGCTCGATCTTAGCGAACATAGTTAGCGTCAACACTTACGTACCAGTGTTGCAGTTTGCCGTCGGCCTTTTTGATCCACAAATCGTTGGTGTAGCTCTCGATCTTACCGTTAACTGTTAAGTTGAATGTGTTCTCGTCGAATTCACCAAGCTTCACGAACTGGTCTGTGGTAACTAGGAACGGGTCCATGTCGTCCACGCCAACCACATCTGAAATCACATAGTAGTGGTAAGTCAGTGGCTTGCTCGCATCATTCGGGTTGCTGCGGTACGCCACAAGCTTGAATGGTTCCGTTAATGGAACGTCGAGCGTTTGCTTGTCCATGGTCGCTGGAATCGGGATAAACAGCCAAGCGGTAAACAGACCGCTCAATAAAACCATCAGGAAGAAAAGAGTCTTAATTGCTTTCATAGCAACCTTCAAAATAGGTGATGTTGAAGGCGCTATGGTAACAGGTTTGATTTGTTGATTGTAAGAGTATGAATAAGTGAAGGTGACACCTGTCTGTTAGGAAATTTGAACGAATTGACACACTGTTCATAAGTCATTATCTACACTAGTGCGAGTGACCTTGCGACAGGTTTATCATCACAACACCAGCCGCAACGAATAACATGCCGATCCACACCATGGTATCGAGGTGCTGGCGGTAAACGAACGTAGAAATCAGACTCACTGTCACGATAGCTAAACCTGCCCACAAAGAGTGAACCACACCAACTGGCATCCCTTTCATAGCTTGGCTCAAAAATAGAAATGCCGCCAAGTGTCCTGAAATCACCAATAAAGCAGGGATAGGTTTAGATAAGCTGAAACCGTCGGTTGCTTTAAGTGCTACGTGAGAAAGTGCTTCTGCCATCACGCCCATCATTAAGAAAAACCAGCTCATAGTCGTACCTTTAGTTTGTATTGTTTTGTTGGTATAGCGGGATGTTTGAAAGAGTGAATCGTTGTTGCTGCTATTGAGTTACAGCGGACTCGCCCAAATAGCAGGCACAAAAAAGCCCGCACCTCACGCTTTTGCAAGGTGCGGGCTAAATTCATCTGGCTACTTGTTTAAGTAAGCTGCGTGGAACTCAATGTGTTCATCAATAAAGCTAGAGATGAAGTAGTAGCTGTGGTCGTAACCTGGCTGCATACGTAGCTCTAAATCGGCATTAGTTACCTTAGCCGCTTCGACTAATTGCTCAGGTTTAAGCTGCTCAATTAGGAAGTTGTCCGCTTCGCCTTGGTCAACCAACATTGGCAGCTTAGTGCCATTGGCTTTGAGAAGCTCAGAGGCATCGTAGTGTTTCCACTCTTCAATATCTAAGCCTAGATATTGGTTGAATGCTTTCTGTCCCCAAGGGCATTGCATTGGGTTGGTGATTGGGCTGAATGCCGAGATAGAACGGTAGCTATCTTCGTTCTTGATGCCAATCGTTAGGGCACCGTGTCCGCCCATGCTGTGACCAGAAATCGATTTCACAGATGTTACTGGGAAGAAAGATTCAATCAGCGCTGGGAGCTCTGTTACCACGTAATCGTACATGTGGTAATGGCTGTCCCATGGTGCTTGAGTGGCATTCACATAGAAGCCTGCACCTTGGCCGAGATCGTAGCTTTCATTGTCGGCAACGCCTTCGCCACGTGGGCTTGTATCGGGTGCAACAATAGCGATGCCTTGCTCAGCCGCAGCTTTGAACGCGCCGGCTTTTTGCATGAAGTTTTCATCGGTACAGGTCAAGCCTGATAACCAATACAAAACAGGAACTGGGTTTTCTTTGCTTGCGTTAGGCGGCAAGAAAATCGCAAAACGCATGTTGCAGTCAAGCGTTGCAGAAAAGTGGGTGTATTGTTTGTGCCAACCACCAGCAACCTTTGCTTGGCTAATGTTTTCGATTGTCATCTATTGTGCTCCGTTAGGTTGATGGTTTTGGGGAATAACATGTCTATATCATTTAAAGTTTCACCACCCACCGGGCAGGAGGTGGTGAAGACAGTTTCGCTCTGATGTTTAAGTCAGAACTGTGGTCTCGACACCTAAGTGCCGAGACCAAGGAGAATTACTTATCCATATGTAGAACAGTACGGATAGATTCACCTTTGTGCATTAGGTCGAATGCTTCGTTTACGTCTTGCAGACCCATTGTGTGAGTGATGAACTCTTGCAGACCAAACTCACCTGCCATGTAACGGTTAACGATTTCTGGAAGCTCAGAGCGGCCTTTAACACCACCGAAAGCAGAACCACGCCATACACGACCAGTCACTAGTTGGAATGGACGAGTTGAGATCTCTTGACCTGCACCTGCAACACCAATGATTACTGATTCGCCCCAACCTTTGTGACAGCACTCAAGTGCTTGACGCATTACGTTTACGTTACCGATACACTCGAAAGAGTACTCAACACCGCCGTCTGTCATCTCAACGATAACGTCTTGGATTGGCTTGTCGAATTTAGTTGGGTTGATGCAGTCAGTTGCGCCAAGCTGTTTTGCTAGCTCGAATTTGCTCTCGTTGATATCTACACCGATGATGCGGTCAGCACCAGCCATGCGAGCACCAATGATTGCAGAAAGACCGATACCACCTAGGCCGAATACAGCAACGTTGTCGCCTTTTTCAACTTTAGCTGTGTTCAGTACCGCGCCCATACCCGTTGTTACACCACAACCTAGAAGACAAACTTCTTCAAGTGGTGCTTCTTTGCTTACTTTCGCTAGTGAGATTTCTGGAAGTACTGTGTACTCAGAGAAAGTCGAGCAGCCCATGTAATGGAAAATCGTTTCGCCATTAATAGAAAAGCGGCTTGTACCGTCTGGCATTAGGCCTTTACCTTGCGTTTCACGAACGGCTTGGCACAGGTTAGTTTTACCAGATTTACAGAATTTACATTCGCCACATTCAGCGGTGTAAAGTGGGATAACGTGGTCGCCAATCTCAACACTTGTAACGCCTTCGCCGATCATCTCAACGATACCGCCACCTTCGTGACCAAGAATTGAAGGGAAGATACCTTCTGGATCGTCTCCTGATAATGTGAATGCGTCAGTGTGACAAACACCAGTAGCAACGATGCGAACTAGAACCTCACCAGCTTTAGGAAGTTGTACATCAACTTCTTCCATTTTTAGTGGCTCGCCAGCTGCCCATGCAACCATTGCTTTTGATTTGATATGCGTTTGACCAGGTTTAATTTCGATTGTCATTGGATGTTTCCTATATATGTCAGTACAGCGGATAACTGTGCAATTAAATTCAACCCGTTAAGCGTAGTTGAGCTTAATTGTTTCCGCTCTCTCGTTTTGTTGGAGCTAGTATAGGTGTGAGTGCATGTTTTGATAATCCCCTTAAATAGAAAATGATTATTACGTATTTGTAATAATGGATGTATTCAGAAGGGTTCTGAAAGGAGGGTTGATTACTCAGAAAATCTAAGGACACAGTAAACAGGAACTATGTAGGCAAGACATTTATTAGAAACAAATGGGACGTAAGCTTTCCGCCTATTTTCTCGTTGTAGACTCAAACATGCTTTTATCTCTTCCGCCCTCAGTGATGCTGTCACTCGCTATTATGCTTGAAGTTGTCGCCACTTCTCTATTACCTAAAACACAACAGTTTACTTCTCTACCCGCCACTGCCGCAGTGCTAGTCGGTTATGGCTGTGCCTTTTATCTGTTGTCTCTCACGGTGCAAACCATGTCTTTGGGTGTGGCGTATGCGATTTGGTGTGGGGCAGGGATAGTGCTAGTCGCAGCTTTGTCTTGGTTAGTCTACGGGCAAAAACTGGATATCTTCGCGATCATCGGTATCGCTTTGATTTTGGTGGGCGTGGTGATTATCAACCTGTATTCGACGTCGGTGAGTCATTAGGAGCTCTAACTCGCTTCTGCCCCAAAACTTGTTAGATCAAATGCTCTACACATTTTAGGGGGCGTGCGTTTTCCCTACAAAACCTAATATCAAGTTCATGGCTGATTTACTGACCATCTTTGCTTTCTTTTCTTTATATCTACAGTTTATTAAGTTTGAATGTTGTTTGAATATGGAAAGTGGCATGTTTTATTGAGTGTTTGGTCTCGCTTTGTCGAGGGTTGGTTTTGTAAAATTATTGTTTCTTTAATAGGTTTATGATTTTCATGTCTTGGATAACATGCATTGTTAAGAAGTGATAACACGCTTGCGCCTTTTTATGTGAGGATAGAGTACACATTTCGATGTATTTTCTTTAATTTTAGTGGCTTATGATAAATTAATCGAAAGGCGGGCAGGTAGAAAAGCGAGACTGCCTATTATTAAAAATGTCATAAGTTTAAAAGGAATCAAATGAAACATCATGTAATGTTAGATATTGATGGAACACTACTCCAGTCATATGAAATGGATGAACAGTGTTTTGTTGATGCTGTGCGAGAAACTACAGGGCTTGAAATATCGACAGATTGGGGTAGTTATCCCTTTGTCACAGATAGAGGAATATTAAAAACTTTTATTGAGCAACAAGACCTCAAATATTCTCTAGCTGAATTAGAGAGTATCGTTAAGCCTATTTTTATCCGTAATGTTCAGCAATCTGTTAAAACGTCACCTGCTCAAGAAGTATCCGGAGCCAAAAAATTCGTGTCATATCTGTTAGACAGTGACGAATATATTGTTTCTATTGCTACAGGCGGGTGGGGAGAAACAGCCAAGATAAAGTTGGATTCAGCGGGTTTTGAAACTGAGAAACTAGCTATTATGTCATCAAATGATCACTACTCTCGTATCAAAATTATGGAGCTAGCAAAATCAATAATCAACCAAATTGATAACTATCCTGTTACCTATTTTGGTGACGCAGAGTGGGACTTAGAAGCGTGCAAAGAGTTAGCTATTAATGTAGTGATTGTCGGTGATAGAGTAAATCACTACCAGCGTATTCAAGACTTTAACTGTTTAGATACTGCTCTGAGTTTCGTGAAATAGGTCTGCACTACTCTTCACCACGCTTATAACAAGCGTTTAAGGCTTCAAGATATTTTTTCTAATCCTAGTAAAACACGTTAGATTTCTTACTCTAACGTGCTTTTGTCCAATTATGAGTTAGCCTTTGTAGCTCTTTCATGACAATCTGTCTGACAGTTCTTGCCCCACAGTTGTTTAAATGACGTGACTATTTAAATTTTATTCAAGCCACTTTTCATTACCAAGTTTAGCAATGAATGTGTGAAAAAATTGACCTAATGGGGTTAATTCGCTTCAAAGCGCAGCATGACAAATTCGATAAATAGGCGTACCCGCATCGGCAGATGATCCCGATCGCGATAGAGCATAAACAGTGTGCGTTCTTTGCTACGCCAGTTGGGCAATACATGGCTCATTTCACCCTGAGCGATCATTGGCAACGCAAAATAATCCGGTACATACCCAATCCCCAAACCCGTCTTTATAGCGTGAGTTAGCATCACAATTTCATCCAATTCCAGTCTGACGTTTTTTTGCGAGTGATAGTTAAATTCTTCGCCACTCTCTTTGTGTATCAGTTGCCATGGTGTCATCGGATGGCAAATGATGGTTGGATGATCGCATAATTTGTCAGGTGTGGTTATTGTCGAAATATCGTAATCAGGATGAGAGCACAAGATGAAGTGAATGTGTTTTAACTGCCGAGCAATCCAGTTATCGACTACTACGTTTCCGACACGAAAAACCACATCCATTCCTTCGGCTTCGATATCAATCAATGAATTTGATAGGTTCAGATCCAGCTTAATATCCGGATACTGAAGTAGGAAATCATAAAAAATCGTGCGTAGAAATTGCGAACCTGCGTTGATTGGCGCGGATATACGAATTTTTCCCTGTGGTTGATGTTTATCTCGATGCAGGTCTTCGTCGATATTATCAAGTTCATCAAATAATAAGGCTGAACGTTGAAAGTATTGCTCGCCAGTACTGGTCAGGACAATACGGTGTGCGTCGCGGTTGAGCAGGCGAAGTTGCAAATCGGCCTCTAACTGACGGATGCGGCGGCTTAAGGTTGAGAGCGGAATACCCAAAGATAGGGCTGCGTTTTTAAAACTGCCTGAACGTGCTACAGCACAAAAACAACGCAGATCGTCTAACGAACAATTAGGTTTCATAAATGGCATTTACCGTCTTATTTTTGCTTGTTTATCTAACTATTGAAATTAATACACTAGGGAACACATTTTGACAAGTCATTCGGAGTGACGATGAAATCTGATTCAACTTTTAAAGCCGCTGTTCTTCTCATCATCTGTACTTTCTTTTGGGGCAGTTGTTTTCCTATTGGTAAGCTCGCATTAAACGAAGTGCACGCGCTGACACTAGTGTTCTGGCGTTTTATAATTGCGGCTTCGTGTCTGGCGATATACCTCAAAGCGGCGCGGATGCCCAAGCTTTACTTGAGTTCGCGGCAATGGTGCTGGGTCATCGCCGTTAGCGTTGTGGGCGTGGGTGGGCTCAATCTTTGCTTATTTACCGGATTAGCTTACACCAGTGCGACAAATGGCTCATTAATCATGGCGCTCAGCCCACTGATGACTTCGCTGATTACGTGTATTGCTCTTCGAACGCTGCCGTCTTTCGCCCAGTGTTTTAGTCTGCTAGTTAGCTTGACCGGCGTACTGATCGTAATCACCAATGGGCATCCGAAAGAACTGCTCTCAATGCAGATCAACCACGGTGATAAACTCATCTTTTGCGGCATGTTGGCTTGGAGTTTGTACACTTACTTCAGTCAGGGTATCAGTCGCTGGATACCTGTTATTTCTTATACTTTTGTCGGTATGCTAAGCGGAGCGGCGGTGATTGGTGCGATGTGTCTGGCATCGCCAGAAGTACTTCCGTTCACTGAGCTTTGGAATAGTAGCGCGTTGGGAGTGTCAGAAGTGGTGTATATCGGAGTGTTTGGTACGGTTGCCGGTTATTTACTGTGGTTAAATGGTGTGCGTCACCTCGGCTCGGCGAATGCTGCACTGTTCTTTAACTTTGTACCGATTTTCTCTGTGCTGACTTCATTTATGCTCGGACAGGCAGTCACGCCGTTACAATTGATCGGCATTGCGATTGTTATTGCAGGCCTACTGCTACCAGGTATTCAAAATTTTAAACGCACGTCGCGAACCTGCGCTTAATTTTAAATCAGGGACTTAATCTATCAATATACAAAGGCAGGAGTTCTCTTTTCCTTACCAAAATCTATACGAAATTCTCGAATTATCTGCATCTTGATTGTGTAAGTGGTGCTATCTGAGCGTGAAGTTCTGCTCTAAGCTGTTTAGCTTGAGTTCTAATAATTATAATTTAAATGAAAGCATAAGAATGGTGTTATTTGAGGGCTTTAGATATTGAGGCTTAATTGCTCTCTTGTATTAGAATCAGGTGAGCTATTTTTCGATGGCTTGAAAGTATCGGATAGGGTGTGAACAACACTGGATACTGTCGAGTCGACCACTAAGCGGGTGAGACAGGTTTCATCGAGACAGTAACAATAGAGAACCTGGTACTCTGTACTCATCCGTCTACTTGTTCTTATTGTTGTCCAAAAATGAGTTAGTAATCTTTAAACAACTCCCTCACACCCCAACACCGCCACAAACGCATCCAAATATTTCTCGATAGTCAGATCCGCAGAAACGGGCGGCAGTTCTACGGTAATACACGGTAGGTTTCTTTCTTGGCACCATGTGCCGAATGAGCCTGGGGTTTCGTAATCCACATCTTCAACGAGTGGTAGGTTGAACTGTTTGCCTAGCCAAATAGCGAGTTCTGATTGAGTTGGGTCGTCGACCATGGCGAGTGGTTCGTGGAACGAGATGACGAACTTGGGTTGGCGCTGCTCAATGAGGTTGATAAGTGACTGCACTTCAGGTTCAAGTTGATCGACTTGGCCGGTTTTAACTTTTACATCTCTGACTGGTGTGTGTGAACTCCAACGATAGACGGTGCCGTTTTCTGTCCAGTTTTTAGTCGGAAAGGCGCGGTTCAAATCGACTTGGTTAGCGTTAGCGCGAGTGCCTAGTTGATTACCGTCTGGGTTCATCGATAAGATCACATCGTGTCGCAAGTTGGCGGCAGGTAAGCTTCTTAGCGCGCAAGATAAACCCGCGATAGAAGCAGTTTCATCACCGTGTGTGCCTGCTAAAATCAGTCCGCGAGATTCGCTTTCGATTTGCGCGGGGAAATAGATCAAAGGTGCACCCAACACCGATTTTCCATATGACAGCGGCTTTATCGAAAACGCAGCTCTTTCCGTTCTTGGAATTAAACTCACCTTAATCTCCTGATTGATCAAGTACTATCAAATAGTCACTACTATTTAGATGACCTCTATTAAATAAACCATAGCGTCAAAACTCGTCAACCGTCGCATTGTTAATTTTATTACTTTGCTTCAAAGATAGGCTAGGAGAGCAAAAAAACATGGATTTTAAAAAACATTCAACGGCTTTACTCATTTCATCTTTATTGACCCCTTTTATATCAGTGACTGCCGTTGCTGAAACCTTACCTGCTGGTGTTTCGCTGGCAAAAGACCAGCATTTAGTTCGTGCTAACGATGCAGAAGCGGCGACGCTTGATCCTGCGAAAGCAGAAGGCCTGCCGGAAATGCACATCCTACGTGACCTATTTGAGGGTTTAGTGATTCAAGATCGCGATGGCAATATCACTCCAGGTGTCGCGGAATCTTGGGAAACCGAAGACAACCAGACGTTTGTATTCCACCTGCGTAAAGACGCGAAATGGTCGAATGGCGATCCGGTGACGGCCGATGATTTCGTGTATGCGTTAAGACGCGCGGTCGACCCGAAACTGGCTTCGCCGAATGTTTGGTATCTTAAACTTACTCAAATCAGCAATATTGCTGACGTGGCGGAAGCTAAGAAGCCCGTTGAAGAGTTAGGTATCTCTGCCGTTGACAAGCACACGGTGAAGTTCGAGCTTGATAGTAAAGTGCCTTACTTTGTGGCGATGACAGGCCACACCTCAATGATGCCAGTTCACAAGACAACGCTAGAAAACAGCGACAAGCCGTGGAGCGATCCTAAGCAGTTTGTGGGGAATGGCGCTTTTGGTTTAGACGAGTGGGTGGTTAACGAACGGATTGAACTGAAGAAGAATCCTAACTATTGGGACAGTTCAGATACGAACCTAACTCAAGTGACATACATTCCGTTTGAGAACCAAAATTCTTCGATTAACCGTTATGCGGTGGGTGAGGTTGATATCACGTCTGATGTACCAACACATATGGCGCAACAGCTGAAAACAAAGTATCAAGACGCTTATACCGCCGTCCCTCTACTGTGTACTTATTACTACGCATTCAATACCACACGACCTCCGTTTGATGACGCGAGAGTGCGTAAAGCGGTGTCTTACTCAATGATGCGTGATGTGATTACCAATGGCGTCACTCAGGTGGGTAACTTGCCGGCTTATACCTTTGCCCATGAGTACACGGCAGGCTTTGATGCGACTCAGCCTGAATATAGTGAATGGACTCAAAAGGAACGAGACCAAAAGGCGAAAGAGCTGTTGAAAGAAGCGGGCTACGATGCGTCTAACCCATTAGATTTCAAATTGCTCTATAACACCAGTGAATCGAACAAGTCGATTGCGGTGGCGATTGCATCCATGCTGAAAGGCAATCTAGACGCGCAAGTTGAGCTGGAAAACCAAGAGTGGAAGTCTTACCTAGTATCACGTCGCCAAGGTGATTTTGATGTAATGCGAGCGTCTTGGTGCGGTGACTACAATGAAGCGTCGACCTTCTTGAGCCTATTGCGCTCAGAGTCATCGGGTAATTTTGCTCGTTACAACAACGACAAGTACGACTCAGCGATGGACAGCGCATTAGCCGCAACCAATGAGCAAGATCGCCAAGGTTTCTATGATCAAGCGGAGCAGTTACTGGCTGAAGATATGCCTATCGCGCCAATCTATTACTACATGCAGGCTCGCCTAGTGCGACCAAGTGTCGGTGGTTTTGCTAAGAACAACGTTGAAGGGCGCATCTATTCTAAGGATCTTTATATCAAAGAATAGATAGATTAACTGTGAGATCTGATATGGCGGTTTGAAGACATGACGGATCTAAGAAATAGCGCATAAAGATCAAAAAAAGAAGAAGAGGGACGTTGAACATAAATATATGATTAACGTCCCTTTATTATATCTCTTTTTTAGACAAGGCTATTTATAGGCAACTTTAGCTGCCTATAAATGAACGTTGAGGCTCGAATTCGATACTAACCATTAGTATTTGTGAATTCGTTACGGAGAGCCACTCTAAAGCTATTGATATTTATAATATTTGAGGTTTTTTTCAAAAATTACCCTCTATTTATTGAGTTCTAAATATCTATTTTTCTATTTAGTCTATTTGTATTTAAGTTGATATCGATCAATTGAAAAAGCCTAATTCATTCCTACGCTTAATTATATAAATAGAGCAATGGGATTTAGGAGGGTAATAATGAAGTACTCAATGATGACGCTATCAGCCGTGGCTGTACTTATGATCATTCCAGCCAGTGCTGTTCAAGCAAAAGATAAGATACTAGAGAGCAGTAAGCTTGCCTCAAATATAGTTATCGATGGCAGCGTTGATGCCGTTTGGGATCAAGCTAAACCGCTGACTCAGAAGGTGAATAAATTACCGTATAAGCCAAATAATGGCTATGAGGGTATTAAAAAAACCAGCGTGGAAATGAAATCAATGTATGACGATGAATACATTTATTTCTTGTTTAGTTATGCCGATCCGACCAAAAGTATTGACCGCTTTCCTTGGATTAAGCAAGAGGATGGTTCATGGAAACAGTTAAAAAATAAAGATGACACCGGACATGACAATACCTATTACGAAGACAAATTTGCGGTCTATTGGAATATCAATGCTGAAGGCTTTTCTGATAAGGGGTGTAATGCTGCGTGTCACAGAGCTAAAAAGGGAAAAAACGCAGGGCGTGATGACAAGAACCCTGCACGGAAATACACCAATCGTGAAGGGGAGTTTATTGATATGTGGCACTGGAAAGGTGTGAGAAACTGCGGTTCATAACCAGCTCGATGACCAATACGTCGATAGCAATACTGATCCAGAACAAAACAAAGGTTGGGGACGTAAAGGTGACAGCAAAACAGGTGGTGGGTACGTTAATAACGTAAAAGACGGCCAGCCAGCCTATGTATCAGATAACTTGACTAATGAAACGTTACTGATTTTAGACTCAGGGAAGAAACCATTTACACCTGACTACAATCAGTTGGAACGAATTCCAGGTTTAACGGGTAAGCCATTTACCGGTTCTCGTGGTGATATCGAAGTCGGTGCCGTTTGGAAAGAGGGTGTTTGGACTCTTGAAATGAAGCGTAAGCTTGTCACTACTGGTGAAAATTCAGAAACGCAAGATGTGCAATTTAATGATTTGAGCCAATTATATCCATTTGGTGTTGCGGTTTTTGATAACTCTCAAATTAATCACATATACCATCGTGGTGTGTTAAATCTTGAGTTTAAATAAGTATAACACTCGTCACTAACTGAAATGATTTGTGTCGAAATAATCGGCTCAAATCATTTCTTCACAGAAGAGTACTATTATGGTCAAAACAGTTACTCAATATGTTTCTTATTTATTTGTGTTGACCACGTTGAGTATATTATTTATTCCGTTATCGATCTCTTCTGAGTCAACAGTTCAGGATTCCACTGTCCATAATGCAAAACCGTTTTCTAGCCAAATTACCAATGAAGCGGGAATGCATACTTTAATAAAGGAAAATAAGCGTTGTATACGGTGCCATCAAAAAAAGCGTCTGCTTAAAAATATTGATGCCATCGCTTCTGTAGGCGCACATGCCAGTACCGAGTTTTACAACAACTGTACGGCTTGTCATGGCAGAAAAGGTTCTCACCCCAAAGATTCTGATCTAGTGAGTGTGATTCCATTCGATGATCATGTCGACTTACCAATTTTCGAACAAAACCAAAAGTGTATCGCCTGTCATTCTCCAGAAAGTTTGAGGGCCCGTGAGTGGACCCACGATGTACACGCCACCAAATTAACATGTTCCAACTGCCACAATTTACATCGAGATTCAGACCCGATTATCGGTATCAGTAAGAAGTTCCGTATTGGGCTATGTGCAACCTGCCATGAAGCTATTCTGCGTGAGAAAGCGCTTAAGTCGCATCGGTAAGAAGGAGCCAGTTTTATGAGTACGACTAAATATTTAATTGGTGTGTTACTTGCTGGAGTATGCGTTCTGGTGGTCGCTGAAGATTTACCTAATCCAGATGAGCATAATCTAGCGAATATTCACTTAAAGGATGAAACATGTGCGGGGCAGTGCCATCTAGACGAAGAGCCTTCTGACGATCTTGAGTTTGAATATAACAGCTGCGTGGAGTGTCATGATGATTTTGGTCACCTCGAAGGGCGCCAGCATAATCTAAAGCACAAAGAGAGCGAGGAGATGGAGTGCGTCGAGTGTCACCTTCCTCATGAAGAATTTGATCCTAAGGATAGCTGTATAGATTGCCACGATGAAGAAGACGAGGAATTATCAGACTTTTATTCAGTTAGGCTAGAGCGCTATTTAAATACGTCTAGCCTTAATTTCTAGAAACTCATCATATTAAAATAGTAGAGCGAGTACTCTTACTTTAGATGTGATGGGTTTACTCTCTTCAACGTCTTTAAGCGGTGCGTGCTTCGCAAATATCTGCATTTTCTAGAGCTGCGTTATTCCAAAGATCGCTACATCAAAGAATAGATAAGTCTGATGCGAGCTTGGATCTATCGCTCAATGAAGCCATGTTACCCCCTCTACGCGCCCTTGTTGCGTTCGAAGCTGTTGCTCGTCTCGGTTCCATTGGCGCTGCCGCGAGAGAGCTTTGCGTTACACAAGCTGCGGTGAGTCAGCAGCTAAAAAGTTTAGAAGCCTTCCTCGCCTGCCACCCTTCTATAAAAAATACTCTTTTATCAGGCTCGATATTCAGCTGGTGGACTGGCCATCAACCACCCCTTGTCAGAATGTTGATATCGAACTGACTAACGGCAAGGTCGAAAGCGAAGACACCCATTGCGAGCGACTGTTTCAAGAACATTGGCAGTTGGTGTGCAGCCCTTTCAGAGAAATTACGCTCAGCAATTCAGAAGATCAAACTTGAGCAACAACCAACTTTAACAATTACGTCTAGTTTTGGTATTAGCTTGCTATCAGAAAATGAAAAATGGAAAGACTGTGTCGATCGCGCTGATAGGGCGCTTTATCAAGCAAAGCTTAAAGGACGAAATACAATTGTAATTGAAGAGTCATATGACAGTTACTCGACATCAACAAAAGCGATTGGCAGCTCTTAGTTTGGCTAAGAGCTAATATCCACTCAAATTGTTCTTGGCATGTTTTAGCCTTAAAAGGTTTTCGTCGCGCAGAGTGATGACGAAAATCGGTAAACAAAAGTTAAAAATAAAAACGCGAGCGGTAGATTGCGATTTATGTTGGTGCTACGTTATGAGCAATTTATAACATATAAGTCATGACACATTAGACTGAGAGATAGCAGCTAACGATGAACAAGACAAAAAGATATCCGGCCAACATAGTATTCAGTTACTTAATACTGTCATCTTTATGGGTTTTATTTTCTGATCTCGCGGTCGAATCACTATCAAATGACTTGCAAGAACACGCCTTAGCACAGACAGTCAAAGGCCTGGTATTTATCATTCTAACGTCTGCTTTGTTATGGGTAATGGTTCGGAAAAATAATCGAGATTTAGAGAGCGCTAACGATCTTGATAGTGTTACTGGGCTTCATAGCCCATCAGTTTTTTATCGATATTTAAACAAAAGGCTAAAAAAATCCCAGGCCAGTGACCATTATGTCCTCTTCTTACTCGATATTGATAACTTCAAATCTGTAGCTGATCAGATTGGGTTCGAAAATACGAATTTATTTTTAAAAGACATCGCCCGATCGATTGAACTTCCTATTGAGCATCAACCACTTTCTTCACGGGTACATTCCGATGGTTTCGCATGTTTAGTCAAACTCGATGATAAGGAAGATATTGAATCCTACATTGCTCTCGTACATCGTAGATTTAACCAATGTGCTTATCGTTATGATATCAACGCCACTTGTTGTATTGGCGCTGCTCTATTCCCCTCTGATGGAAATAAT
The DNA here is from genome assembly GCF_003345295.1 of Vibrio splendidus. Taxonomy (NCBI): domain Bacteria; kingdom Pseudomonadati; phylum Pseudomonadota; class Gammaproteobacteria; order Vibrionales; family Vibrionaceae; genus Vibrio; species Vibrio splendidus. Next base: position 1,879,197 of record NZ_CP031056.1, on the reverse strand, counting down.
GCCAAGCAACTTATGGCATCAGCAATCCACGCCTTAACTGAAGCAAAAAAAAGCAAGAATACGATAGAGTTCCATGACCCAAAACTCACTGAGCTTGAACGTCAACGTCAAGAAATGGTGCAAGAATTACGTAAAGCGATTGATGACAAAGCGATTGATATTGTGTTTCAGCCTAAATACAACATTGAAAGTAAATTTGTCGCTGGCGTGGAAGTGTTGTCTCGTTGGACGCATGAGCGCTATGGTGTCGTTTCACCGGATATCTTTGTCGCGCTAGCAGAAGAGAATCATTTTTGTCGTGATTTGACTACGTTAGTTCTAGAGAAGACTGCGTCACAACTTAGGGCTAATGGCTTGCTAGGAAATGAGCTTAATAGTGTCTCGGTCAATATTTCAGCGGTAGAGCTAAATAGCGTTGATGACATGAACCATCTGGATGAATATCTACGAAAGGATCCCGAGTTTGCTCGCTTACTTTGTCTTGAAATCACTGAAACCGCTATTTTGAAAGATATAGATCAGTGTGCAATCGCTGTTCAGACGTTAAAAAAACAAGGGGTGTCCTTTTCGATAGATGACTTTGGTGTTGGTTACACTTCTTTTGGTATATTTAGCAAATTAGATGTAGATGAAATCAAAGTCGATCGCAGTTACATCAATGGGTTAGAAGATGATTATCGTTCTAGAGCCATCACGTCTGGTATCATTGATATAGCGCGAGGGTTTGGCATTAATGTCGTGGCTGAAGGGGTTGAAAATGCTCAACAACTGTCAATTTTAAAAACGTTAAATTGCGAACAAGCCCAAGGTTATTATCTGGGCTACCCGATGTCCTCCAAACAGTTAAAAGTAAGTCTTACCCCTGAAAAAGAACCATGTTCAACAACATAACGTAATATTTTTTCATCTAAGCGGCAGGGATACAGATGACTTGTATCGAGAAGGATACTGTTAGCCTAACTATAAAAAATCCCCATTCGTTGATAAACGAATGGGGATTTTAGTTACTAGGGGGTAGTTACTTTATCAATAGTGAGCATTCACTAATTTATTGATTCTTTTAGATAGCTTTTGGCTTTAGATAACCTTTGGCTTTAAATAGCGACCATAGTCGCGGCTTTCTTCATCGCTTCCTTAGTCGAGCATTCAATCACGTTCGCGTTAGCAAAGCGGTGTGCGTCTTTCACTTGAATATCGTGAGCCAAGATAACCAGCCTTGCGTTAGCCACATCTAGGTCGCTGATGCGGTTCTGAATACCGTTTTGACCTTGTGTTTCTACCTTAATCTTAAGACCTGCTGCTAAACCTGCTTTCTCTAGTGCTTTTGCTGCCATGAAGGTGTGTGCAACACCAGAAGGACAACATGTTACTGCTACGATGTCGTACTCGCCTTCGCCTGCTACTGGAGCCGCTTGAGCTTGTACTGGCGCTTCAGCCATGTCTTCATCGGTTTCAACAGCCACTGGTTTCCAGAAGCCAACGATAACGGCTGTGGTTAGTGAGCCAAGTGCAATACCGACGACGTACATTGGAATGTTGCTTGATACTGGTGCCGTAATTAGGCCGCCCCACGGTGCGTGCAATAGAACGTCTGTCATGAAGCCAAACACACAACCAACAATACCGCCGGCAACGATTGAAGGAAGTACGCGCATTGGGTCATTTGCTGCGAATGGGATAGCACCCTCAGATATACCGATAGAACCCATGATTGCTGCTGCTTTACCTGCTTCTTGCTCTTGTTTAGAGAACTTGTTTTGGAATAGGAAAGTCGCCAATGCCATACCTAGAGGTGGCGTACAAATCGCGATGCCTACGCCGCCCATTAGCCACGGTTGTGTGTCTACTTGAGTTTGAGCAAATAGGGTCGCTACTTTGTTGATAGGGCCGCCCATATCAAACGCAGTCATACCGCCAAGGATTGTGCCTAGAACCATCTTAGATGCGCCAGCCATTGAAGCTAAGAACTCGTTCATAGAAGACATGAACAGTTTGATTGGCTCACCGATGCCCCACAATACGATACCTGCAGAGATTAAAGTGCCTAGAAGCGGGTAGATGAAGTAAGCACCTAGCGCTGTCATGTTCGCAGAAAGCGGGATCTTCTTAAGTTGGAACACCACGCCACCGGCGATAAAGCCTGCCACGATACAGCCAAGGAAGCCGCCGCCCATGTCAGCCATGATGCCTGATGAGATCATGGCTGGCGCTAGTGCTGGTTTATCTGCAATTGAGTAACCAATAAAGCCGCCAAGAATGATTGGGAAAAGAACAAGGCCTTTGATACCGATATTAGAGATGTCTGCCAGCAGGCCGTCGGCCGGAACCGCACCTTTGCCTGATGCCATTACCGCTAAGGCCAATAGAACACCGCCAGCTACGATGAAAGGCAGCATGTGTGAGGTTCCGAAAAGCAGGTGGCCTTTCATGGTACTAAGGATTTTTTTAAAGTCGCTACTACTATTCTTATTATTAGAATTGCTACTGGTATTCGTAGCTTGAGTTGTTAGGGTGCTCATAATTTTCTACGCCTTATGAATTAATTAAAATATTAAGGATTTGTTGTTCGTCTTTTGCGTTATGGATATCTTGAATAAATTCATCACTGAATTTTCCAAACAGTTCTTGTAGTACATAAATATGATGGTCAGCACCGTTGTCGGGTGAGGCAATCATAAAAAACACGGTTGGGTTGATGCCGTCTTCATCGCCATACTCAATGCCTTCACGCTTTACACCGACAGCGATTGCCGGCTCAGTGACAGCCTTGCTTTTTGAGTGTGGGTAAGCGATGCCGTCCATCGAGGTAATGCTCTGAGATTCACGAATTTCGATGTCTGCCAAGAAGGCTTCTTTATTACTGATTCGGTTGCTTTCAAATAACATTCCTGCCAATTCTTCAAACAGTTCTTTTTTATTATTCGCTTGAAGGTTGTTATTAATTAAGTTGACGTTAGTTAGCTGTGTGATCATTTATTAACTCATTCACTATTGAAGTTCTTGAATTAAAATTAATGGATTAACCTGATTCGCGAAATAGCAAATAAAAGCCCTTCACTGTACATTTGTATCCAGCAAAATTAAGTGTGATTTGCATCATTAATGCAGTGTGATACGGGTCATACTTAATGGCGTTTTGATTATGTTTTGATACGCCAATAGGCTTCGTAAAAACAAAAATGCCCCGCAAAAGCAGGGCATGATCAGTGTGAGTTTATTTAGATTTTCTCAGTGCTGACTAACTGTAAGCGCGTGCAACACGCCCAACACAATCCAGTTTGTAACTCTCAGCATAAGCGGGAATGAAAACCGATTGGCCTTTCTCTATCACACAGGTTTCACCGCATTGATGGGTGAGCACCATGGATTCATCGAGCGGCAGCAAGATCTCTGCGCCCTCAGTAGTGATCTCTCTCTTATGAGAATTCTGGACGATAGAGAACTTAAAATCCTCGACGGGAATTTGGTATTCCATTACATCACCTTGCTCAACTGGGTTTAGCAGTAACCTATCCGCAGGCTTTTCATTGAATTGAGTACAAGAGACTAGTTCATTGATATCCATGTACTTAGGTGTCAACCCGGCACGAAGCACATTATCGGAATTCGCCATGATCTCTAATCCAGTCCCTTTGATGTAAGCGTGGGGCGTTTCGGCATCCAAATACATGGCTTGCCCTGGCTTTAGGGTGATCACATTCAATAGCAGCGGGGCAAACAAACCGACATCACCCGGATACTGTTGTTCCAACTCTGAAATCAACTGGAACACAGGTGTATCTGAAAGCTTCGCCTTCATCAACAACATAGTGAGTGCCATTTCTTTTTGTTCGTCTTCCAAAGATAACAGGCTTGCGAAAAAGCACGCTAATCCATTCGGTGTTTGATCGCCCGCTAAATCGTTGATCATCGAATGCAGCTCTGGAATATCGAGGTAGTGGAAATGTTCAAGGATCTCGTCGATCGACCTAAAACCATTCATCGCCGTGTAGTCGGTTAGGGCATACACCAGTTCTGGCTTGTGATTGGCATCTTTGTAGTTACGGTTGCCCGCCGTCATTGGAATGCCTTGCTGCTCTTCGAGTGCATACCCAGATTCCGCTTGTTGCTTATTCGGGTGTACTTGAACTGAGAGCGCTTTCTCTGCTGCTAATACCTTAAACAGATACGGCAGCTCACCAAAACGACTCGCCACTTTCTCACTTAGAAACAGGTTTAGGTTCTGAGAGATCAAGCTCGATAGGGTGGTTTGCTGCCCGTTATTGTTCACCATAGAACAACCATTGGGGTGAGCGCCCATCCAGATCTCCGCTTGCGGCTCACCAGATTGGTTATCAATACCAAACAGTTGGCTAAACGAAGAAGAGCTACCCCATGCGTAGTTCTGAATCACGTTGGTCATAGGGTAGAAAAAGCGTTGTACGAACGAGTCGTTCGCTAAAGAAAAATCAGACATCGAAATCACCATGAAGGGAAACATGGCTTGAGCTCTATTCGACCTATTTGCAACTAAAGTGTTAGCTACTAAAAAAAGAGAGTCGAAGGGCTCAAGCCATTGGAGTTGAAATGGCTTAAGCCGCTGCTGTCGTTAGCTTGGCTTTGCGTAGATTTTTAAGCGTGATACAAGTCACCGCAGTCACACCCGCACCTGATGCCATGCACAGAAGTGCCAGCAGTGGGTAGTTCATAGCACCTAACAGAGCCACAACGGGACCACCGTGGGCAACGCTGTTGGTGATACCAAACGAGAACGCCATAACCGCTGCCGTCATTGAGCCAAGTACATTGGCAGGGATAACCGACATCGGGTCTTGAGCTGCGAAAGGAATCGCACCTTCAGAGATGCCCACCAAGCCCATCGCACCTGCTGCCTTACCCGCTTCAATTTCAGAAGATTCGAATAGGTCGAACTTACGGCCAAGTCTGGTTGCGATAGCCATACCCAGTGGAGCAACAGGAATTGCACACGCCATTGCACCCATGAATTGAGTTTGACCGCTCGCAATCATGCCGACCGAGAATAGGAACGCCACCTTGTTGAATGGACCGCCCATATCGAAACCAGCCATACCACCAAGGACAATACCTAGCAGAACCACGTTGCCTGTACTCATGCTCGTTAGCAGCGCAGTCAGTGCATCCATCAGCCCAGCGATAGGTGCACCAATCACAAAGATGAACAGACCCGCGATGAACAGAGAGCCAGTGATCGGAGCGATCATGATAGGCACAAGCGGCTGAACGAATTTGTGGTAGTTAAATGAGGTAATCCATTTAACGAAGTAACCGACTAATAAGCCTGCGATGATTGCGCCAATGAAGCCTGTACCTGCGTCAGCGCCGTAGAAAGAACCGTTGTTCGCAATCCAACCGCCAATCAAGCCAGGGGTTAGGGCAGGGCGGTCAGCAATCGCGTAAGCAATGTAGCCAGCCAAGATTGGGATCATCAGGGTGAAGGCAACTACGCCCACTTCTAGAATTTGGTTCCACATGCTGCCCGCAGGAATCGCCATGCCGGATTCACTTGGCTCGCCGCCAATGGCCAGTGCAAGTGCGATCAATAGGCCGCCAGTTACTACGAATGGGATCATGTGTGATACGCCATTCATCAAGTAACGGTAAAGGTCTGAACGCGCTTGTGAGGCTTTTTCTACAACAGATTGGTTGGTCGGCGCTTGGTCTGCTTGATAACTTGGTGCGTTGAGCGCTTGCTTAATTAAACCTTGTGCGTCTTTGATTGGTGCTTTTACGTTGGTGCTGATGACGCGTTTTCCCGCAAAGCGCGCCATGTCGACCTGCTTGTCACAAGCCACGACAATCGCGTCAGCACGTTCGATCTCTTCTTGAGTTGGGCTGTTTTTAACACCAATAGAACCGTTGGTTTCGACCTTGATGTCGTAACCAAGTGCCGCCGCGCCTTTCTCTAGTGCTTCTGCTGCCAAATAAGTGTGTGCAACGCCTGCAGGGCAACCTGTAACACCAATGATGAAGCCTTGCTTCTCAACGTTGGTTTCGGTTGTTGATGGTTCAGGTTTAGTAAGCAGTAGTTCCAACGCCGCTTGTTCTGAGTCGGCATTCATGAAGCTTTTGATAAAGCCTTCTTCAATCAGTTTTGAAGAAAGCTCTGCTAGAACTTCGATGTGATGGTTATCGCCGCCATCTGGAGAGGCAATCATAAAAAAGAGTTTGGATGGCTGACCGTCATCTGCGCCGTAGTCGATGCCCTGCTTGTGGACGCCGATCACAACCGCGGGTTTGATTACCGCGCTACTTTTCGCGTGTGGAAGGGCGATACCTTCTTCAAAGCCAGTATTACCTTGTGCTTCACGCGCCTTAATATCGGCAAGAAATTGTGTTTTATCTGAAATTCGACCCTGTGCATAAAGCACATCTATTAGCTCTTTAAATACGTCTTCTTTTGAATTAGCGCTAAGCGAAAGCTTAATCAAATCTTGATTGATCAATGTCGTGATCATAATGAACCCCTAATACGTTTTTATTTTGTAATGGGTATTCTGGAATTGATCACTCACCTTCTGTAGTGCAGAAAAAATGCATTTACTGGATGATTGTTGCGTTCTAAAAAGAGTGTGATTTTGATCGGTATAACAGTCGACTTTAGGGCTATCTTGACAGCGTTGATAATGCAACGAGGCTTTTATTTATAAAGGTTGTGGCGTAGTGGTCTATTTTGAAAATGACGTTCTATATCAGTTTTTAGACTGGATATTTATTTCTATGACTGGATTTTTGTAACCTAGATCTCAAATTGTGATTTTGCTCAATAGCGCTATGTTTCACTAAGGGGTATATCTATTCTCGTAGCCTTATTGCTGCCCATCAGAGTACGAATAATGATATTTCATGACTTAATCTCCTCGGTGCTAAATGAGAGAGAACCGTTTCATAACATCTGGTTTGCTGGAGATTTTCATACTCCTTCAGCTTTTAGTTATCAGGTGAACTTTCCGCGTTTAGAGTTGGTTCTAGACGGAGAGTATATTAATGAAATGGAAAGTCATGATCGCAAAATCACTAACGTTATTGCCAAAGCCGGAGATGCGATTTTCATTCCGCCTAACTGCTGGAATAAGCCTAATTGGGATACCGATTGTTCTGTGTTGAGCATGTTGTTTGGGCGTCGTCAGCTTGGTTTAAGTTTGGTGAGTAAGCGCAAAGGGGAAGAGAGTTTCTATGATATTCAAAAGCACAGTATTCAGACTCGATCTGGGTTTGCGATTGATAACATTCTAGAGGCGCTTAGCTCACTAGCAAGAGAGAGCAACAAGCAGCCTATGGATGAGTTATTGCTACAGGCTCTTCTTCAATACAGTAAGTCGATGTTGGATGCGCCGGTCGAGAAGTCTCACAGCCGAGTGCAGGATGTGTATCAGGGGATTTGTATCTACATTCAAGAGAACTTCCATCGCCAAATAACCCGAGACAGCATTGCCTCACGCTTTAGTATTTCATCCAATCACTTGTCACGAATGTTCCGCCAGCAGGGCCATATGACGCTGGCAGAATACATCACACGCGTGCGAGTCGACCGTGCCAAGTTCATGCTCAAAAAGTACAACTTCAAGCTCAATGAAGTGGCGGTGCGTTGTGGCTTCAAGGACGTGAATTACTTTTGTCGAGTGTTCAAAAACCGAACAGGAAGAACACCGACACAATATCGTGGGTCAATCTGATATATCCTAAAATTCCCTTTTCTGACCTGAGCTTATACGACCGAAATTTGTATGACTAGATCATCATTGCTGACTCCGATCTGTGGTGATCCATTTGCTTTGTGTTCTCCTCTAGTGTTTATTCCTACGCTTCATCTCTAAGCTCGTTTTTCTATTTATCCCACTTCACTAAATAACCCTAATTAATAACATTAAGGGTTAGCTTTGCGAGTTGCTTATTATTTCCGCTCCCTATTGATTGAATTAAACGTGTGAGAGTTGATGTATTAACGCGATGCATTTAATGAATGTTAAGTAAATTAAAAACCACTTATCGAGACGACAAAATATTGTTATTGTTGTCCGAGTTACTGATTGATGTGATTTTAAGTTATTGATTTTAAATGTTTACCTTGTATCGGCTTATTCTTTATTTACTAGCGCGTAATTAATGCCTTGAAATTAAATATTCAGGTTTATATGCCCCATCACAACCTTGACTTATAATACTACAAATTAAGATTTCTACGGATAATATGCTCTTCAGATATTAATAATAAAGAAGACTTATACATGGAACTCAATACTCTGATCGTAGGAATTTATTTCCTTTTCCTTATCGCAATAGGTTGGATGTTTAGAACGTTCACCAGTACAACCAGTGACTATTTCCGCGGGGGCGGTAACATGCTTTGGTGGATGGTTGGCGCAACTGCGTTTATGACTCAGTTCAGTGCTTGGACTTTCACCGGTGCAGCAGGTAAAGCGTATGCTGATGGTATGGCTGTCGCGGTTATCTTCCTAGCAAACGCATTTGGTTACTTGATGAACTACCTGTACTTTGCTCCGAAATTCCGTCAACTGCGTGTAGTAACGCCAATTGACGCGATACGCATGCGCTTTGGTAGCTTCAACGAGCAAGTGTTTACTTGGTCTGGCATGCCGAACAGTATTGTATCTGCAGGTATCTGGCTAAATGGCTTGGCGATCATCGCATCGGGCATCTTTGGCTTCGATATGACGACAACCATCGTTCTAACCGGTCTTGTTGTACTGGTGATGTCGGTTACTGGCGGTTCATGGGCGGTTATTGCGTCTGACTTCATGCAGATGGTTATCATCATGGCGGTAACAGTAACGTGTGCTGCGGTAGCTATTGTGCAAGGTGGCGGTGTCACTGAGATCATCAACGACTTCCCTGTAGCAGAAGGCGCATCATTCGTTTCTGGTAATAATCTGAACTACGTAAGCATCTTCGGAATCTGGGCATTCTTCATCTTCTTCAAGCAGTTCAGTATCACCAACAATATGTTGAACTCTTACCGTTATCTAGCGGCAAAAGACTCTAAGAACGCGAAGAAAGCGGCGCTGTTGGCGTGTATTCTGATGACAATTGGTCCAATCATTTGGTTCATGCCACCTTGGTTTGTAGCAGGACAAGGCGTTGACCTTGCAGCACATTACCCAGATGCAGGTTCTAAAGCAGGCGACTTCGCTTACCTTTACTTCGTAGAGCAATACATGCCAGCGGGTATGGTGGGTCTTCTTATCGCAGCGATGTTCGCAGCAACCATGTCTTCTATGGACTCAGGCTTAAACCGTAACTCAGGTATCTTTGTTATCAACTTCTACCAACCGATTCTTCGTCCAAACGCGACAGAGAAAGAGTTGATGGTTGTGTCTAAGTTGATGTCTTCGGTCTTCGGCGTCGCCATCATCCTTATCGCACTGTTTATCAACTCGCTGAAAGGATTGAGTTTGTTCGATACTATGATGTACGTAGGTGCCTTGATTGGTTTCCCTATGACCATTCCAGCATTTTGTGGCTTCTTCATTAAGAAGACTCCAGACTGGGCAGGTTGGGGTACGCTAGTCGTTGGCGCGATTGTGTCTTACATCGTTGGTTTCGTTATTACCGCTGAAATGCTACAAAACTGGTTCAACCTTGAGCCGCTAACAGGCCGTGAATGGTCTGATTTGAAAGTAGCGGTAGGTCTGATTGCTCACTTAACGTTTACTGGCGGCTTCTTCATTCTGTCGACTTTGTTCTACAAACCACTAGAAGCGTCTCGTCAGAAAGATGTTGATACCTTCTTCACTAACCTTGCGACACCTTTGGTTTCTGAATCAACAGCACAGAAGAAACTGGATAACAAACAACGTCACATGCTGGGTTCATTGATCGCAGTGTCTGGTGTAGCTGTGATGGCGATGTTTGCTCTACCAAACCCATTCTGGGGAAGAATGATGTTCGTACTGTGTGGTGGTATCGTGTTTATCGTTGGTCTACTGTTAGTGAAAGCTGTAGACGACTCGGTTGAGGATGCGAAACAAGCGAAAAAAACAGCTTAAGTTAGCTAACCAGTTAAACAAGTAATCAAACATAAAACGGCTGAGCTCTAATGCTCAGCCGTTTTTTGTTGTGTGAGCAAATGAGCATAGAAGGGTTGGATAGGTGTCATAACAGGAGATAAATGGATTCGCTGAACTTGACCAGAACAGTTGAATTAGATGGGGATGAATTAGATGGGGTGAATTAGAATAAAAATTAGATAAGACGAGATGAGATATACATCAACAGGGCTTGCAGGTCGACACTGCTTCGAGTCTTTTGCAGACGTTCATTGACCTGATCGTGAAGCAGGTTTCGAGTTAGGTTGGTCGCCGCCACAATGTGCTCACGCTGTGGTTTGGTTGGCAGAACAAGAGCAATGGCAACGTGTACTTGGCCAATTTGAGACGCCCAATCAATCGGGTCGTCACTGACGATGACCGCAATCGAGAGATCTTGAGTCGATTCAAACATTACATGTGGAAGTGCGATTCCCGGGGATACACACGTAGACGAGCGTTCCTCTCGCTTAATAAAGGCCAGAATAAGCTCATCAGGATCGTTTGGGTGAACTAAGTGAGCGAGTCCTTTTAAGCATTCGAATTTGGTTAATTGGGTTTGTGCTTTGGCATGATGCCATTTGATCTCGCAAGGTGGGCATATCTGCGGCATACGCTGAATCAAATCGTTAGAGAACTCATGGTTTACTTGCGATCCAACCATGGCGTAATGCTCGGCGATTATGTCTTTAAGAACAAAGCACGCCAGTTCCGCATCGATACCAACAGCGGTTATCTGACATAAATCACCACGAAGTAGACCGGCTTGTAACATCGCGACAGATTTGGATAGATCGGCCGTTCGATTTTGAGTGATGTTGATAATACGGATGTTACTTTTGAACTTCTTCGCTAAACGGGTGAGAGGCTGCGCAACGTGAGAATTAGCCGCTGGGTCGTCTACGAAGAAGGTGATCTGATATTCGTTCATACCGAGGATTAGCTGCGACAAGGCTTCGTATCACGACAAGGTTTTAGGTCACGACAATGCTTGATAAAGACCTTTTCGACGCTTAACAGTACTTCCTCCATTGAGATCAACACGGTTTTCGCAGGATCAAATCGGTTTGGTTGTTCAATGTCGATATCGGAGACGATCAGGATTTTATCAGCTTGCACGATGTCGTGATCTGTTAGTAAGTTTTCAATACCCATAGCACCTTGCGTTTCAACCTTGATTGAAACGTTGAACTTAGGGGCAGTTTTAATTAATGCATCCGCTGCCATGTAGGTATGGGCAATGCCTGTAGGGCACGCAGTTACCGCTACAATTCTCATTATTATTCTCGGCTTGTGTGGATCAGATACTATTATCCGAATCTGTGGATTTTATGGATTGCCGTTTTTAATTCAAAGGTGGACGTCACACTCTGAGTTCTTGGTTACAATTATCCAGTTAATGCACTTTTCGTCCTATATATTGAGAAGCCTTGCGTCGTTAATCTTTTCATCTCATTAACTTCTTTAGCTCATTTACTTAAATCGGCACTCGTACGAGGCAGCATATGGATATCACTAACATTATCGAGCCAGAGATTATCTGCTTGGAATTACAGGCAGACTCGAAACAGGCGGTATTTGAAGAGCTTGTTGAACTGCTCGACCGTGCCGGTAAGCTCTCGAGTAAAAGTGATTTCCTTGATGATATCTGGAAGCGTGAAGCTATAGGTAATACTGGATTTGATGATGGTATTGCGATTCCACACGCGAAAAGTAAAGCCGTAGCTAAACCTGCTGTCGCCGTTGGTATCAGTCGTTCTGGAATCGATTATGGGGCCGACGGTGGTGAATTGTCTGATGTGTTCTTCATGCTCGCTTCACCCGATAACAATGATGGTCATCATATCGAGGTATTGGCTCAAATATCGACCAAACTGATTGAAGATGACTTTGTTACAAAATTAAAGGCGATGGAGTCGGTAGAGGAAGCTTTAGAGTTGTTTCTCGAAGCCAATTCTGACTCTTTCGACAGCTACGCCTCCAACTATCATGAAGTGTACATCGAGCCGCTCAGCCCTTGGGCTCAATCTCTCAATCGCCTTAAAGAACACTTGTTGTACGGCACTTCACACATGATTCCATTCGTGGTCGCGGGCGGTGTTCTATTGTCTTTATCTGTAATGATGTCTGGTCACGGTGCCGTTCCAGAGAGCGGCGTTCTGGCTGACATTGCACAAATGGGTATTGCGGGCTTAACGCTTTTTACCGCCGTGCTCGGCGGTTACATCGCGTATTCAATGGCAGACAAACCGGGTTTAGCACCAGGCATGATTGGTTCTTGGGTGGCGGTTAATCAATACAACACTGGTTTCCTTGGTGCGATTGTGGTCGGCTTTTTCGCAGGCTTTGTGGTTAATCTACTTAAGAAGATCAAGCTGCCAGACAGCATGATCTCGCTGAGCTCTATCTTCATTTATCCGCTTGTCGGCACTTTTGTTACCTGTGGGGCTGTGATGTGGGTGATTGGTGCCCCCATTGCGCAGGTGATGCTTGAGATGAATCAAATGCTGACTGGCATGGCTGGCTCAGGAAAAGTGGTGCTGGGTAGCATTCTAGGTGCAATGACCGCGTTTGATATGGGCGGCCCAATCAACAAAGTAGCCACGCTGTTTGCACAAACTCAGGTGAATACTCAGCCATGGTTAATGGGGGGCGTTGGCATTGCCATTTGTACACCCCCATTAGGTATGGCGCTGGCGACTTTCTTATCGCCGAAGAAGTTTAAACGAGACGAACGCGAAGCAGGTAAAGCGGCAGGTATTATGGGAATGATTGGCATCAGTGAAGGTGCAATCCCATTTGCAGCGGCCGATCCTGCGCGTGTTCTGCCTGCGGTTGTGGCTGGTGGCATTGTCGGTAACGTGGTTGGCTTTATGTTCCATGTAGTAAACCATGCTCCTTGGGGGGGCTGGATTGTTTTGCCTGTGGTTGATGGCAAGATTGGCTACATTGTTGGGACGTTAGCGGGTGCACTGACGACGGCTGCGATCGTGATACTGCTTAAAAAGAATGTGGTTGAAGATGAGTCTCGCTCTAATCAATTTGCGGGTGGTTCGGTCACGGAAGAAGGGCAAGCTGATGTACTTGCTATTACTTCTTGCCCGTCAGGTGTCGCGCACACTTTTCTGGCGGCTAAGTCTTTGGAAAAGGCAGCACATCATCTTGGGGTTCGGATAAAAGTCGAAACACAAGGTGCAAACGGGATAGGCAATCGCATTACACAAAAAGATATTGAAAAAGCTAGGCTAGTGATTTTTGCTCACGATGTGGCAATCAAAGAAGTCGAGCGCTTTGCGAACGTGAAAACCTTAGATGTTAGTACTAAGGAAGCGATGCTTAATGCGCAAGCGTTAATCATGACGAAAGTATCAAAGTAACCGGCTCTTGAGATTGGCTGAAAAGCGATAAATAAAAAGACGCCCAAGTATTGATAATAATACTTGGGCGTCTTTTTATATGGTCTGAGCTTATATAAGTTCAGTCTCTAAAAAGGGTGGTACTTAAATACGTCCTCAACCATCGAGTTGAGTAATTCGATGTCGTCGCATGTTTTCGCATAGGTACGCAGGCCAGCGATTTGAACTTGAACATGACGAGCAAGCTGAGCGGGTTCTCGCTCTTTGCTTATCTCGCCTAGATCTTGTGATTCAGCTATCAACTTGGCGAATTCACCTTCCATGATCTTTAATGATTTCTTCGCTTCTGCTAATAATTCTGCGTGCTCGTCAGTCAGTTCAGCAACCGTTTTAGCTAACATGCACATGCCGTTAGGAGAGCTCTGTTTAGATTCGACGACTGCGCGCTTTACAAAATTTTCGAGTGCTTTAATCGGCGAGTCCGTTTCACTGCGGAAGCGGTTCAGATTGAGAATGCCAAGCTCGGTATAACGAGCAAGAGTTTCCTTAAATAGGCCTTCTTTGCTGCCAAAAGTCGCGTAGATGCTGCCCGGACGCATATCAATCACGTCTTGTAGATTGCGCATAGAAGTGGCGTGAAAGCCCTTTTCCCAATACAGGTTCGTTGCTTTATCTACTACATCTTGTCTATCGAACTTCGCTGTCTTGGCCATAATATCTACTTCATTAATCTGAACATATGTTCAATATTTTATGCTGAACGCCCGTTCTAGTAAAGAAGAGCCAGCAAGAAAGTAAGCCGCTTAGTTTAGTTATTTGCTAAGTATTTGAAATAAAGTGGCCAGTGTGTAGCCACAAGGCTGTATTACGCGTCGACTACTTCTACAGTTTTATGTTGCGCGCCGTAATAGGTGCCTTCATCAATGGTATACATTAGAGTTTCATCGCATTCTGGGCAGTTGAATTCTTCGTTGGGTTCAATTGCTGCCTCTTCTACCCACTCCCATCCAATGTTTTCTTCGCAAGCAGGACAATTCATAAAACCTCTAATTATGCATCTACGTTATTTTTAAGAGATCGGCATTATACATATTTGATGTTGAATTTATAGATGATCGCGAGTGCATTGTTTGGTAAAGATTATACTGCGAGTGCCGATCTACCTCTTTATGGTTATGCAAAAGCTGTCAATTTTTAGTCACTCCGCCAATAAAATGTTGTTGCACGCATTTGTCTGGCTACTAAGGTTGCATAGCTTGCAGTTTTATAAATAAATCAATGAGTTTTGTAAGGTTAAGTGTTAGATTTATCGATTGCCGTCGATATAGAACGGTAATTGTTAAAACTGAATAATTATATGATCTCAACAAGGGTATGCCGGTTTAGAAGTGTGTCTAATTACATGACAGATAGAGATTTGTTAGCTGCTAGGGAATAAAAATGAAATTATCCGATATGTCTTTTAAGCAAAAAATTATTGCTTTGCTTATTTTGCCGATCTTAGGGTTTCTATGGCTCAGTGTTTCTGCGATTTCAAAAGGCGTAGAAACGACGAGTGAAATGTCATCATTGAATCAACTGACACGCTTGTCGGTTGTTTACAGTGAATTGGTACATGAGTTGCAAAAAGAGCGAGGCATGACGGCTGGCTTTATCGGCTCTCAAGGCACTCAATTTGTGAGTGAATTACGTTCACAACGTACTAGTGCGGATAGTCGACGTGATCAGAGAAACGAATACTGGCAGTCGGCTGATATCGATCTGCCACAGATCAATCGCTTGAACAGTGAAATAAGCCAAAGCCTTAATCAAATAACCACGATTCGAAACCGAGTGGATTCTCAATCAATTCCACTCTCTGAGGCGTTAGGTTACTACACAAAACTGAATGCAAAACTGCTTAGTGTATCGGCTTTGATTGCGGAACTGAGCTCAGACTCGACGATTACTACTGAAACCATCGCTTACTACAATTTCTTGCAAGGTAAAGAGCGTGCGGGTATCGAGCGTGCTGTCCTCAACAACACCTTTTCTAAAAATGAATTTGGCCCAGGTATGTTGGTTAAATTCATCTCTTTGGTGACTGAGCAAAATACCTATTTCTCGAACTTTGAAGTTCTGGGTAACCCAGACAATGTTCGCTTTTTTGAACAACAATTGAATGACCGCTCGGTCGCGGAAGTCGAGAAGCTTCGTGATGTGGCTGAATCGAAAATGAGCGGATTTGATGTCGACCCTGTCTATTGGTTCGCGCAATCAACGGCGCGCATTGTTCAGCTGAAGAAGACCGAGAACCAACTGGCAGACTCTCTTATTGCATTGACTGATCAGAAAACTCAGCAAGCTCAATCAGCAATGATGGGCAGTATCACGATGTTTGTTGTGATTACTTTGTTTGCAACCTTTGTCAGTTTCAAAGCCATTACAGACCTAACCACTCGAGTCAAAGACCTGAATTTAGTGCTTTCAAAGGTTCGTGATGACAATGACCTAACGGTTCGCGCAACTTACTTGGGTGAGAGCGAGCTTGGTCAGATATCTTCATCGCTTAACGAAACGTTAGAGAAGTTCTCTCAGGTGATCGATAACTTGTCTCAATCAAGCTTAACACTCGCTTCGGCAGCAGAAGAGACGGCGCAAACTTGCCAATACAACTCCAATACATTAGTTGAGCAACAAGACCAAATTGGGCTGATTGCAACGGCAACTGAAGAGCTTTCGGCAACCGTGAATGAAGTCGCGGCTAAAACGCAGCAAACGGCAACTTCGGCGAAAATGGTGGACCAACAGTCACAAGCCGGCTTGAGCACAGTTCAACACTCTTATGAATCGATTGAAATCTTGGCATCTGAGATTAACGGCTTAGCTGAGAAAATTACCCACCTACACGAAAGCAGCAATAACATTAACAGCGTTATCGATGTGATTAAGTCGGTTGCTGATCAAACAAACTTGTTAGCACTAAACGCAGCGATCGAAGCGGCACGTGCAGGTGAACAAGGTCGTGGTTTCGCGGTGGTAGCTGATGAAGTTCGTACATTGGCTCAACGCACTCAAGAGTCGACGTTGGAAATTGAAGGCTTCATTAGTTCGCTACAGTCTGATGTTCAAACGGCGTTCAATGTGATTGAGAACAGTAAGAAAATGTCATCAAGAGCGGTTGAAGATTCGCGAGAAGTAGAACAAACGCTACAAGATATTTCTAGTGCTGTGAGCGAGATATTCAGCATGACAGAGCAGATTGCAACGGCAACAGAAGAGCAAGCGGTCGTGACACAAGACATTGCTCAGAACGTAGTGGCAGTTGAGCAGAAGTCGACCGAGTCGACGACGGGCGCAACGCAAATTGCAGCAACAGCCAAAGAACAAGCAGAATTGGCAACATCGCTGAAAGAGCTCTCGAATACGTTTAAGAGTTAGCAGCTCAGAGCTAGAAGCTTTCTATCTTATATAAAAATGTCCCGCCTAGTGCGGGACATTTTTTTAGGAGTAAAAACGACCAGTAGAGTCGCTTAGAGCTCGAATAGTACGTCTGTGCGAATAATGTATTTTGTCCCAGAAAGTATCGGTGCTGAGCCGTGTATACAATGAGCAGGGTGAGTACCGTGAGGAAAACACAGGACACTACCACTGGGTGTTCTAACCGATTCTATATCTGCACTCTCATGATGATGCCCTTGACGACGAGCAGGCTTACTCGGGTCATCATGGCTAACCATGAATTGGGTTTCGCCACCGACGAAATCATCACTCAAGAGAAGTAAAAAGGTATACATGCTCCAACGGTCGCCAAAAGAGTCATCGATCAGTTCTCCATCGACAACTTGACTACCGGGCCAAGAGCCATCCGTGTGCATTTTAAAGAAATCCCCTTCATCGTAGCGATAAAATCGAAAACGACCGTTAATGCCTAGAGGTTTCACACCAGCAAAATGGTCGTACTTATCAACGAAATGATCTTTGCAACGCTTCCAAATAATGTCGAGGGTTTCAGTATCCGCGATCAAGTTGAGATTCTGATTGTGACGAACTTCTCTCGGTAAAGAAACTGCGGCATCTTCTGTAAAACCAAGTTGGTTCGCTTCATTAAGTATCCGCTTAACCTCTTCAGGAAGCAGCACATCTCGCAACTGGAAAGCACCGGGAACGTTGTCTACTTCAACGCGTGATACCGCGTTAACGTTCTTATCAAGTGCAAATGGATTAGCCGATTTTGGTGCCCATACTGGTAGGTCACTGCGCTGAGTGCCTGATTCTCGTCTAACAACGTAGAAGTTCTGTTCGTTATTCATCATGAACCCTTATTTTGAAACCACTTTTACTTGTGCAAACTGACGGTGCCCGTCAACCGAGCCGTGGTAACCAAGGCCACTCTGTTTCGCACCAACCCATGGAGCATCACCACTGCCGCCTTGTCCTTGATTAATGCCAACCATGCCAGCATCAAGTTCGTCAGCAACGTCATTGACGCCTTGGTTTCCGAACACCACGGCACCCAACCCGTACTCGCTGTCATTAGCGCGCTCAATGGCATCATCAATATTTGAGTAACGACTGATAGCAACAATTGGACCAAAGGTTTCTTCTGTCTCCAGTTTCATTTCTGCTGTCATTCCGGTGATAACCGTAGGGCGGATATAACGCTCGGGTTGTTCAATACCGCCTAGAAGGAAAGTAGCCCCTTTTTGTTGTGCGTCTTTTAATTGTTCAACGATTTTTCCATGTTGCGTGGCATTGATGATTGGCCCGATATTTACGTTCGGCATATCCCACGGGCCAATCTGGTACATGTTGGCGATCTCGGTGACACGTTGTTCAAATTTTTCAGCGATACGATCATCAACATAGATACGTTCAATCGAAGTACACATTTGCCCTGAGTTCTCAAAGCTGCCTGCGACGGCAAAGCGAGCTGCTTGTTCTAAGTTAGCATCGCGCATCACTATCATGGGGTCTTTGCCGCCCAGCTCCATTACAAGGCGTTTCACTTTGCTTGCTGCACGAACCATGATGTCTTGGCCTGCCGCTTTAGAGCCGGTGAACGCAATCATTTGAATGTCACCTTCAACTAAAGCCTTACCCGTTTCGCGATCGCCATGCAAAATTGTTAATACGCCTTCGGGTAGGTGTTTCTGTAGCTCACCAAAGAATGCTTGAGCGATAAGAGGGGTCTCTTCAGAAGGTTTTAGAATCACGGTATTACCCGCGACTAACGCAGGCACGATGAGGTTATTTGCCATCATCACCGGGTAGTTCCAAGGAGAGATTACACCGACAACCCCAAGTGGGCGATATTGAAGCTCTGTTGACCCCGACAATTTGCGAGTGTTGAGCGCGCGTTGTGCTTCTCCTGCATAATGCTGACCCATATAAATCGCGCCTGTTGCTTCGCCAATCGCACGACCAATATCTTTACCCATTTCTCGGGCAAGTAATTCTGAGAAGGAGTCTGCATGCTGATCAAGGTGTTGGTAAGCTCTAATAATGGTTCGCACGCGCTCATTTATCGGGAGTTTTCTCCATGCTTTTTGTGCTGCCTTTGATTGGCGAACCGTTTGAACTACTTCATCTCTAGAGGCGTTATTGACCTCTCCAAGTAGTTCTCCATTACTAGGATTAAAAGATTGAATAGACTTGCTCATGTTTACCAACTCCGTTTAATTTTTCATATATTTTTTCTATTTAATGCCATATCTTAATAGCTAGATATCGAGAAATCTCGATATCTAATCTTCTGAAAATAGACAAGATTAAAATGGACGGCGTTATCCACCCAGTCTGTTTTGATTCTGCTTGTTAGAGTGAGTTAGATAACTCTTTTAAAAACGTCTCGATGTATTCGTCATTACGCTTGTAGTACGTCCACGAGCCAATGCGTTTTGAAGTAACCAACTTTGCACGCTGCAGGTTCGAGAGGTAAGAAGAAACGGTCGATTGGGATAAGCCACTCTTCTCTTGAATAATGCTAACGCATACCCCCTCAACATCGGTATCAACGAGTTGTTTCTCTAGGTTAAAGTGCTCTTGAGGCGACTTAAGCCAATGAAGAATATCTCTGCGTACAGGGTTGTTGATTGACTTTAAAACTTCATTCATATCTGACATGGCGTTTGGCTGCTGTTTTCGATTAACGTGAAATATACTCTTTAAAACAAGGTATCGCAATATCTCGATATTCTAATTTCGCTACATTGAGGTAAGAATGTCATTCACGTTTATCGTCGGCGTGTTGATTTTCATAGTTAAGCTCTAGGTTCTCGTTCTATGCTTTAAGAACCAAGAACCAAGAACCAAGAACCAAGAACTAAAGCGCTTGTCCGTTAACCGACAATCTCACATTAATGTTGCCACGAACTGCATTTGAATATGGGCAGACTTGGTGCGCCGTTTTCACAAGCGTCACAGCTTGTTCCTGATCTAAATCGAGTTCAACGGCTAGTGAAACGGTTAAAGCAAAGCCACCATTCTCATTTGGACCAATGCCTACCGTTGCGGTTGTTGGCGCTGATGCGATCTTAATCTTCATCTCTTTCGCTACATGAAGCAACGCGTTTGAGAAGCACGCAGAATAGCCCGCAGCAAATAGCTGTTCTGGGTTGGTCGCTTCACCTGAACCGCCCATCTCTTTAGGGTAGCTCAATGCCACTGAGAGTAGATTGTCATCAGTTGATACTTGGCCATTACGACCTGCCGTTGCTGTTGCAGAAGTTGTGTAGAGTGTTGTCATTGTTTTAGTCCTTATTTGAATTGTGTAAAATTAAATTGCACACAACTTAATTTTAAAGCTAGCTTAATTGATAAAATTTGAGCGCGCAAGTATATTGTGCACAATTTAATTTATTGGTGAGGTGATCATGAGCGACCAAGATGACTATCTAAAGCTGGATAATCAGGTGTGTTTTGCGTTGTATAGTGCGTCGAATGCAATGAGTAGGGCGTATCAACCTTTACTGAAAGCGCTTGATCTTACTTACTTGCAGTACATTGTGATGATGGTGCTTTGGGAAGAAAAAGAGATAAATGTCAAAGCGCTAGGCGCAAAAACGCATTTAGATTCAGGGACGTTGACGCCATTACTCAAGCGTTTGGAAGCGAAAGGTTATGTGCTTAGAACTCGCAGTGCTGAAGATGAACGAGTTCGGGTTATTACGCTGACACCTGCCGGGGTAGAGCTCAAAGAGCAAGCGCAAACCGTGCCAGTTGAAATGCTGTGTCTTTCTCAGATGAATGAAGATGAGCTTAAATCGCTAAAAGCACAGTGTGAGCAATTGCTTGGTAATTTGACCAAATGAGAGAGGGCTTTTAGTTCTCGGCAATGATAATCAGAAAATGAAAAGCCCATAAGCCTTTACTACTAATTAGCGGTCATTGCTAATCCAGAGTAATGCTCACGGGCTTTTTTGGTATCGACTACCGTTGAAATGGTCACTAGATATTGTATTAGTTTGAGAATTAACCCATAAACCAAGAGATAAAAATCAACGCACCAAAACCAAATGTTGCGATAAGTGCCGTGTCACCACCGGCTGCGGTATAGCTGCCTTGAGTCTGTAGGTGAGGAAAGTCTGGCCTACGAACTTTAACCACCATTGCAAGTGGTCCCCAGATAGCTAAGAACACCAACACCATCCCCGCGTAATCCAACATGCTCACGAATTGGCTAGCGAATAACTCAGCTAATACCAAAGGTAGAACGAAGGTTAGGGCATAAGCCAATGCTTTGTTGCTGGTGACTGCATCTTTGTTTTGGTCGTACATCGCCATAGACACACCAAGGAAAGAGGTTACCAATGCCAATACTGAGAACAGCGCAATCACTACTTTCAGCCAAGAAGACTGCCCGCTAAACGCCGAGATCAGTTCTGAAATGTTATGGAATTGGCTGATAGCGTCTGTACCAAGGTTGCCAATAATCGCGAATAACCAAGTGAGGTAGCAGATTAGTGGAATCACAGAGCCTAGCAGAATCATATTGCGGATCTGCTTTTGAGTCGCTTCTCGGTTGTATATAACCAGTGACGGAATCACCACCATAGAGGCAAAGCTGGTAAAGATAACCGCGCTGTACTGCACCACGTCATTAGCTGTGTATTTGCTAGCTTGAGTCAGGTAATCAAGGCGAATGTTGCTAAACAAAGAGGCGATAACGATAAGCAGCATCACCACCATCGTGATGAATAAACCGCGATTTAGTTTGTCGATATACGACTTACCCGCCACCACAATCACACCCATTAATAGGCTGAAAACGGTATAAGCAGCGGATGCAGAGATGTCTACGCCGACATCGAGCAGTAGCTTATGAATGATGTCGCCGACACCCAAGATATAAGCGATGAGCATGCACACCAACAGCAAGTAAAAGAGTGCATTGATAAAGTGTTTACCTTTGCTGCCCAAAGTCAGGTAAGCAACACTGCTCATTCCACTGTTGTCTTTGGTTTTGGTGCACGCTTCTGCGAGGAGGAGTGCTGAGTAGGTGGTGCCAATAAAGATAAGCAGCATAAGCACTGAGCTGATCATGAAGCCAAATTGGGCCAACACCATGGGAATGGCAAGCATACCAGCCCCTAATGCAGTTCCTGAAAGAATCAAAGAACTGCCGAATAATTTCATATTCAAAAAAACAACCTCTAGCGATCCAAATAATTTTTCTTTGGATTGTAAATAATTGTTTCCAAGACTAACAAAATACTCATTAGAGTTAGGGATTAAATTCTAATAATTTTTGAAATTTTCTAAAAAAATTGCAAATGCATCTCTTTGAATGATTGGTTGTCGTTGCTTGTATTTTTCTTGTGATTGTATTTATCGATCGATTAACGTTTATAAATTGCTTGGCAATTCAAGTTCGAGCGGATTCGACCATAAAATGGAGCTTGAATATTTGTAGAATTGGCCTCGATTTGTACTTATCTGATTAATCTTAGCTCTCTCACTTTATCTTGAATGAGGTTTTGGACGAGTTGCGTCAGAAACTGAATTCGAGGGTGGTTCGCGTTGCGTTTTAAAGTCACCATATCGATATCAAAGTCAGGGATATCAATCGGCGGGTCGCATAACACCAAGTCATCGTCAATTAACTCAGAACGACCGACCATCTCGGCCATTACAGCCAACAGATTTCTTCCTGAAAGCATCCTACGAATCGTTAGAAAACGGGTCGTCCCAAGTACCACATTTCGTTTTACTCCCATTTTTTCCAATGTGCTGTCGACTTGGCTGGTTAACTCTTGATTCGCCGTAATGATCATTTGCGGTGTGTCTAAGTAGGTGTCTAGCGGAATTGGAAGTTTGGTATTCAATATCTTGTTATCAAAGGTACACAGGTGTTTTTCTCGGTAAAGAAAGGTGGTGTTGAGGTGGTTTGGTAGCTCCTGAAATACGCCAATGCATAAGTCAGTATCTTGATCTTCGAGTAACGTTACGCAATTTGCACTGTCGACAGGCTTGAGCAGAACCTTACTTTGAGGAGCAAGTTTCTGAAGCGTGTCGAAAATGTCTGGGCCAAAGATCTGCTCTGCATAATCACTGACGCCAATGATGAACTGACCTGTGTAGTTTTGTGGCTCAAATTGCTCAGCAGGTAAAATATCTTGTGTGAAAATCGACAAAATTTGCTGAACTTTTGGGGCGACTTCATGTGCTCTCACGGTCGGCTGCATTTTATTGCCTTGCCTTTCAAACAGAGGGTCACCCAATAACTCACGGAGCCGCTTGAGGTTATAACTGGTGGCTGGCTGTCCCAAGTGCAGTTCTTTTGAGGCTGCAGAAACACTCTTTAAACGAAAAAGTGCATCAAAAGTCAGCAGTAGGTTGAGGTCGATTCCACGCCAATTAAGATCTTTCACAGCAATACTCGCATCTGGTAGAGGTAACACAAAAGAATTCAAGTTATCAATCTGACTAATAACTTGGATTGATTTGTTCAATTTTATCGATGTTGGTCAGCAAAATATACTCAACTTAATCAAGAAATCCTAGCTAACTTAAGGGACAAGTGGATGTTGAGTGACAAATTGAAAGGCTTTTTAAAACAACTGAGCGCACTGTCGATTAGGCGCTTCTCAACAAACAGTGAGCATATTGAGTCTCAGGGTGTGTTTGTTTGCCGCGAAGGGGCTGCTCATGACAGTCATCGCTATATTGAAAGTGCGATTGCGAATGGGGCGGTTGCCATTATTGCAACAAAACCTGTTTCAGCATCGGTGCCTGTGTTGGTGACTGGAAGTCATTACCAAAGCTTGTTGCTTATTAAGGCTTTTTATCGATACCCACATAAGAAGATTAATCACATTGGTATTACCGGAACAAATGGAAAAACGACCGTTGCTCATGGTTTGAATCAGATCCTCAAGCACAAGCAACGGAGCGCCTACATTGGAACGCTCGGTGTGGAGTTCGCGGGCAAGAAACAAGAGCTGAGTAATACCACACCAGACGGTGTCACTCTGTTGAACTTATTTAAGGATATGGCTGAAGCGCAGGTCACGGATAACGTTATGGAGTTAAGCAGTCATGCATTGGTGCAAGACAGAGCCGGATTTGTACCGTTGTCTGTTGGGGTGATCACCAATATTGGCCGTGACCACCTTGATTATCACAGAACGGTTGATGGCTATGTTCAGGCGAAGCTTCAGATTTTAGATCGAATTCAACCCAATGGTTTTGCGGTGATCAACCTAGATGATGCGCATGCCAATGTTGCGATAGAACGAGCAAGCAGCCGAGTGAATGTTGTGACATTCTCAATGCACAATCCAGAGGCGGATATTTATGTTGAACAACTGAAGGTTGAGCAATTTGGCGCTACTTTTATTCTCAATAATCAAGGTAGAAAGGAGCCTGTTTTTAGCCAACTTCCCTTTCAGTTTAATGTCGAGAATGCCTTAGCGATGGCAGCAACCCTGTTGACATTGAAGTGGTCGTTATCGGACATCGCAAACGCGCTGAATGGTGTTGTTGCACCTGACGGGCGTTCAAAGTATCTATCGCTAGACAATGGCGCTTTGGCTTTAGTGGATTATGCACATAACTTTGATGGCCTTTCGGCTCTCTACCAAGGCATTCACTCTCAGTTGGCTAAGCGAGTGATAACGGTCGTCGGTGTTACGGGCGACCGAATACGGGATGCAGCTGACATTGGGAAGTTATGCGCTACCCATTCTGATGTTGTTATTTTCACCTCAGACAACCCACTTGGCGAAATGCAGGAGGATATTTTCCGTGCATTAACTTCGCAAGTGAGTAGTACGCTTTGCTATGAAATCAGTGATCGCCATGAGGCGATTCAGGTCGCTAAGCAATTGAGTCGAAGGGGCGATCTTATCTTGGTTTGCGGTAAAGGCTCGGAAACTCATCAATACATCACGACTAATCAAGTGGGTCGACAATGTTATATCGGCGATGTTGCGGCACTGACTTTGGAGGAGACGCTATGAGTCAGGTCTTTGTAGTGAAGTTCAGAGTCATCTCATATTTTGTTGTGGTAGCAAAGACGAAAATGAAGTTTAAAGCGAAGCTTCGATGGCGGTTAGCGTTGGCTTGGTTAACGTTAGCAGGGATCAGTGCACCAAGCTTGGCGGTGGTAACGCCCAATCCGCCAGAGTTGCCCGCCAACGGTTATGTTTTAATGGACTTTCAATCAGGCACCATCATTGCAAAGCAAAACTCACGCGCGATCTTAGCGCCCGCCAGTTTGACGAAGTTGATGACGGCTTATGTGATTGGACAAGAGATTAAGTCCGGTAGATTGACATGGCAGGATAAAGTCTCGGTCAGTGAAAATGCGTGGTCGGCAAAATTTTCAGAGTCATCCAAGATGTTTATTCAGCCTGGAGACGAGATTTCGGTCTCGAACCTCATGAAAGGGGTGATCATTCAGTCGGGTAATGATGCTTCTGTCGCTTTGGCCGAACACATCGCGGGAAGTGAGCAAGCTTTTGTTAGCCTAATGAATGGTTGGGCGAAATCGCTTGGGCTGCAAGATACTAACTTTGTGAATGCGCATGGCTTAGATGGCGAAGGCATCCAAACTTCTCCGCTTGATATGGCGATTTTGATGCGGTCGATCATCAAGGATGTACCAGACGTTTATGCGTTATACCAAGAGCGTCTATTCAAATGGAATGAGATCACTCAATACAATCGAAACAAACTGCTTTGGGACAAGTCCATTAACGTCGATGGTGGTAAAACGGGTTACACCGAGAATGCTGGCTACAGCTTAGTCAGCTCTGCGACGGAAGGTAAGATGCGGTTGATATCGGTCGTGATGGGTACCAATAGCCCGCAAGCACGAACCACGGCTTCAAAGAACCTACTGAGTTATGGATTTCGTTTCTACGATACCAAACAAGTGATGCAGCAGAATCAAGTCGAATCTCAGGTGCGAGTGTGGAAGGGGGATATCGAACAAGTTAGTGCCAAGATAGCCGAAGATGCGTACCTGACTATGCCTAGAGGGTTAGTCGATTCGCTGAAAAAATCTGTGGTAATGATTGATCCGCTTATTGCGCCTGTTGAGCAGGGATCTGAGGTGGGCAAAGTCGTCTGGAAGAGCAACGGTACTAAGGTGGCAAGTTACGCTTTAGTCGCAGATCAAACTGTAGAACAAGGCTCTTGGATGGTGCGACTTTGGGACAGCGTCAAACTTTGGTTCGGTGGGCTATTCTCTGACTTGATGGGTCGGATTGAGGTGAACGAATGATCACTGAAATGAGCACGACTCCAATGTGGCGCAACCGAGATTATATACGCCTGCTGTCTGCGCAGATTATCTCTTTGGTCGGCACGGGCATGAGCTCTATCTGTTTAGCGTTGCTCGCTTATGAACTGTCGGGTGATGACGCAGGTATGGTGCTGAGTATTGCTTTCGCGTTGAAGATGTTTGCGTACATTGGATTAGCCCCGGTATTTGGTGCTATCGCACATAAGTTACCGAAAAGACGGACTTTGGTCGCGCTCGATTTGATTAGGGCGTTGCTATTTGTATGCTTGCCGTTTGTCACTGAAGTGTGGGAAGTCTATGTGTTGATGTTTCTTATCAATGCATGTTCGGCGGGGTTTACGCCGTTGTTTCAATCCACGTTGCCGTTGGTGTTGGTGGATAAAACACAGTATGCGAAAGCACTGTCGTTCAGCCGAATGGCTTACGATCTTGAACAGATCTTTAGTCCAATGCTGACGGCCTTATTGCTGAGCTTAATTGGTTTTAGGCAGCTGTTCATGCTTGATGCTGCTACTTTTTTGCTGTCTGGGGTTTTGATCTTGCTGTGCACACTTCCGAATATGAAACGAGTAACTGAGTCAGCTTATAAAACTCAGGAACTTAGTGTGATACAAGGGCTGCGCAATTATTTGAACAAACCTAAATTGAGAGCTTTATGGTTTGCGTATCTGGCAGCGGCCAGTGCTTCTGCGATGGTGCTGGTGAATACGGTTATCTATGTGCATGAAGTGCTGCATGGTGACGAAACGCAAACCGCATTAGCGATGATGGTTGTTGGCTTGGGTTCTATGTTGATGGCGCTTCGGTTACCTAAGTGGCTAGAAAATCATTCTCCTCAACATTTCCACTGGATAGGTTTACTGACAATTTGTGCCTCTTTTGTGGTGGGTAGCTTCACGCCTGGTTGGGTCGGCTTTGGCGTAATGTGTTTAGCCATGGGAGTAGGGATGTCTTGTATTCAAACTTCCGCAGGCCTATTGATCACCCAAGCGTGCGAGGGAGAAGACACCGCCCCGTATTTTGCAGTGCACTTCTCTTTAACGCATTTCTGGTGGTTGTTCACTTATTTGATCGCGGGGGTGAGCGTGAAATTCTTTGGTGTGAGCGCGGGTTATCTCATCATGGGTGGGGTATGTGTTGTGAGTTGTTTGATGTATGCCTCTATCAAAGATGCAGCACTTAGAAATGGTTTGTCGTAAATGGAAAGATCCGTTGTCGTAGATACCACTCGGTAGTTTGGCGTTTCGCTCTTATTATCCTCACACCAATTATGTGGGGGTGTTATGTACCGTTTTCTATTTTGTAGTTTTACGCTTGTTCTCTTGTATCCAACGGCTATTGATTTGTATTTAGTTGGGTTGCCTCAAATTGCCGCGGACCTAAATGCGTCTGAGGCTCAGCTTCATGCCGCGTTCTCTATTTATCTCGCAGGAATGGCAACCACCATGTTGTTTGCTGGTAAATTTGCCGACAGTGTAGGAAGAAAACCGGTCGCTATTTTCGGTGCGATTGTCTTTGCTACCTCTTCGATGTTCGGCGGTGTTGTGACCAGTGCAGAACCATTTCTTCTCGTGCGTTTCTTTCAAGGTGTGGGTGCTGGCTCTTGTTATGTGGTGGCGTTCGCTATCTTGCGAGATGTATTGGATGACCAAAAACGCGCTAAGGTGCTGTCGATGATGAATGGCATTACCTGCATCGTACCAGTGCTTGCGCCTGTGATTGGCCACTTAATCATGACGGTTTACCCGTGGCCGAGCTTGTTCACGACCATGGCGAGCATGGGTGTGGTGGTGTGTTTGTTGTCGGTGCTCGTGCTAAAAGAGACTAAACCTAAAGTTATAGGGTCGGTGTTAGCGAAAGCTTCTTTATCTGAGACATTTCAACCAACTTCAACTGAAACGTTCAAAGACCCGTTGTTTATCAGCCGAGTGATCATGACCAGCCTAGGAGTGACCGCAATTCTCACTTATGTGAATGTCTCTCCACTGTTGATCATGACAGAGCTTGGCTTCGACCGAGGTCAGTATTCTTACACTATGGCGTTAACCGCATTGGTGAGTATGTTGGTGTCATTCTCTGCACCATTTGCTTTGAATGTGTTTAAGCAAAAGAACTTAATGCTGACTTCACAAGTTTGCTTTGTCGTTGCGGCTATCTCGTTGCTCGCATCGATTGATGGTGGGTTAGGGCATTACGTGACGTTGTTGGGCTTTGCTTTTGTGTGCGGCGGCTTCTCATTGGGTTTTGGTGTCGCGATGAGCCAAGCATTGAGCTGTTATTCACAGCGCGCAGGTGTGGCAAGTTCAATACTCGGAGTTTCCCAAGTATGTACTTCAGCACTGTTTATCTGGTTTATGGGCGTTATCGGGCTAAGTGCATTGAATATGTTGGCATTTATATTGGCTGCTGGTGGAGTTATCAGTATTGCTCTAATACTATGGGTAGGTCCTTCCCAAGTTAAAAGTGATTATGAAGAAGCCACTAGCCCGTCTTGATCTGAATTTGTTATTCACTCTGCAATTGCTGTTGCAAGAGCAGAGTGTTTCAAAAGCTGCCAAAAAGCTCAACGTCACGCCTTCTACGGTGAGTAAATCACTTACCAAGCTTAGAGATTGGTTTGATGATCCTTTGTTTGTGAAAACGCCAAGGGGATTAACGCCAACGCCACTTGCACTGAGCATGGTAAAAGATCTTCAAGACTGGCTGCAGATTGGAAGCCAAATACTCACTACTCGTGGTGACGAAGCGCCAAAAGATGTGCGTTTAAATTTAGAAGCCGAATCTCCGTTATCGTTGATCATGCTGAACGAATTGACGCAAAGCGTGTATCAACGTTATCCCAATGCTAAGATCAAAATGCGCAATTGGGACTACGATTCGATAGATTCCATCGTACGTGGCGAATCTGATATTGGATTTTCAGGGCGAGAAAGCCACCCACGTTCGAAAGAGTCTCTAGATGCACTGCCATACTTCATTGATTTCGAGGTGCTGTTCCACGATTTGCCCGTGGTGTATTTGAGAAAAGACCACCCAGCCTTGCAAGAAGAGTGGAACCTTGAGGCTTTCCTCAAATACCCTCACATCAATATTGTGTGGGAGAAAAGTGAAACATGGGCGTTGGATGAAATTCTCACAGATTTGCAACTCGACCGACATATCGCACTTACGCTAGCGGGTTTTGAGCAGTCTTTGTTTATGGCGGCTCAGTCAAACCACACCATGACTACCGTGGCACCGAATTACTGCCGACGTTACGTTGAACAACTTCATCCTAATCTTACTTGTCTACCTATTCCTCTAGATGAAGAGAACGCCAAAAAGCTGCTGATCCCGTTCACCATGATTTGGCATAAACGCAATGCTTACAACCCAATCGTTCTATGGCTAAAAGACACGCTTAGAGAGCTTTACCAGTTTGAAGGGAAAAGTGTCTAACCTTGTGATGAGATTAAATGTGATTAGATGACCTGAAGGCTTGTACCGTTAATATTGATCGTTGATTGAAATAAGAATTCAGAGTTAGAAGCGAGCCCATCAGATGTTATCTGATGGGCTTTTTATTTTAAATCATACGGATAGGGTCAGAGCTTCTCAAATGAATACGGTTATTTCTTAATTGTTGATTCGATAAATAGTGTCAATATGAACGATTGTTCAAATTAACGCTTGAACGATCGTTCTAGTTTGATCTATATTGTTTTCACGCCAACGGAGAACAGTCATATATCACTCCGATTGTGAATCAAATTAGTATAAAGAATCGAAAGGAATAGAACATGAGCAACTTTAAAATTCACTCAGTAGAATCAGCACCAGAGCAAAGCAAACCCATTCTTGAAGGGGCTGTAAAACAGATGGGTCGAGTTCCTGGTCTTTTTGGGGTGATGGCTGAATCACCTAATACTCTCAAAGCTTACACGCAGCTTCATCAAGCATTTAGTGATTCGTCTTTTGATGCTGATGAGTTAACCGTGGTATGGCAAACCATAAATGTTGAGCACGAGTGCCACTACTGTGTTCCTGCTCATACTGGCATTGCACATTCAATGAAGGTTGATCCTGCAATCACCGAAGCACTTCGTAACCGTACTGCACTGCCAACTGAAAAACTGCAAGCATTGCACGACTTCACGTTAAGCATGGTACGTAATCGTGGTAATGTGCCAGCGGACGAAATGGGAGCCTTCTTTGCGGCGGGTTACGGTCAACAACAAGTGCTAGAAGTCATTCTAGGTTTGTCTCAGAAAGTGATCAGTAACTACGTAAACCGTGTTGCTGAAACGCCAGTAGACAAGGTGTTCGAACAGTTTGCTTGGCAAGGTTAATTCCCATTGAACTAAGTAAAGAGTAAGAATAATCAAAGCCCCACTCGGTTGAGTGGGGCTTTGTTGTTTTGGTCTTGATGGTAATTAGAAAGGTAACCTAACGTACGTGCTTAGCGATAATCTTGGCTAGTGTCACAACCCCTTCTTTCCACTCTTTGCTCTCTTCAATATTGGCGACAGTGAAGCGCAAGCAGTGTTTATATTGGTCATTCGTCCCAAACACAGTACCGGGTAAAATCCCTAACTTGTGCTTTAAACAATCTTGGTAGACGGCATAACTATCGACCGACTCAGGCAATGTTATCCAGTTTAAAAAAGAGCCTTCTGGCTTCGATAAATGATAACGCCCTTCCATATGAGGATAGCTGTCCAATGCTTGTATTAACAAGCTTTGAAACTGCTTTTGATTGGTTTGATAGAGTCGTTTCATTTTGGACAGGTGACTGCGGTATTTGCCTGTGGTGAGAAACTGTCCGACCGCCGATTGCATGAGATTGGAACTGCCCATGTTGTCGCAAAGTAGATATTTTTCGACTTGAGCTTGGTAACGCCCCGAGAGTAACCAACCAATTCGTAGGCGAGAGTCTAAGGTTTTGGATAGAGAGTTCACGTAGATAACTCTATCTTGGTCATCAAGCTCTTTGAGGCTAGCGATTGGTGTATCGAACGCCAAGCTACCGAACACATCGTCTTCGATAATTGGTAAAGATCCGGTGATCTCCAGTAATGCTTTTCGATTCGCCAATGGCATTCTTGAGCCGGTTGGGTTAGTAAAGTTTGGTGTTAGCAGCAGCGTCTTCACTTCCCATTTGTCCAACGCACTCTGTAGTGATGGGATATCAATGCCATGGCTAACACTGCTTGGTATTTCAAGGGCTTGCAAGCCAAGTGATTCAAGTAAAAGTAGATTACCGAAGTAACAGGGCGACTCGACCGCCACGATGTCACCGGGCTTGGTGAGCGCACGTAATGCCAAACTGATCGCCTGTTGAGCACCATGAGTAATCGCAATCTCTTTCGATCCCGCGGGCACGCCTAGATCATGGGTGATCTTTAACAATTGCTTTACTAATTGCTCGTCGCCAGGAGGTAGTTGGTAGTAACCGGGTAACTGAGTTTGCAATCGACTGTGGCGACCGATCTCGGCGTATAAACTACGAATAGCGGGGTTGTTGATGTTGGGATGTGCAGAACCTGCTAAAAGCTTCAAGCGACCCTTTGGACGAGAGAGTACCGATTTGGTGACAGATAAGAGGTCCACTTTTTGAGGTTGGCTTGGTGTATCCCAACTTGTTGTATTGGGCGCTTTGACACGATAACCCGACTTGGGGACCGAATAAACCCAGCCTGTAGCCTCCAGTTCTTGATAAGCACGAATCACGGTGTTTTTGCTCACGCCAAGCTGTTCACTGAGCTGGCGAATTGAGGGAAGGCGATCATCTGGGTGGAATAATCCTTTATCAATCTGAGCCTTTATATGTTGTTCGGTAGCAAGGTATTTATTGCCGCTGAGTTCTACTTCCACGTTATTCTCCCTCGTTGCTCACTCTCAATCTGTAACCATTTAAAGTGTTATATCTGTATCTTTATTAGTTATCTGTACCCAACTAAGGTAACAGCATTGATGAAGAGTTGACCAGAGGTTTGTAATGCTGATTAAAATGATTCCGTTTGTGTTTGTAATATTGTGGTCGTCAGGTTTTGTCGGCGCACGTCTTGGTGTGGAATACGCGGAACCCGCAACATTACTCTCACTGAGGATGGTGGCTAACGTAGCGCTGTTCTTGGTTTTGATTGCAATCCTTAAGCGTCGTATCCCTCGTGGTCGCGCATTCTTCCATGCTTGTGTTGTCGGCATCTTGATTCATGGTTTCTACCTTGGTGGCACTTATCTGGCGATTGATATGGGTATGCCTGCAGGGTTGAGTTCTCTACTTGTTGGCTTACAACCGATTTTGACTGCCTTGATTATGATCAGCTGTACTTCACAGCGGTTTAACTTCGCACAATGGCTGGGTTTAGCCCTCGGCTTTGCGGGCATTAGCCTAGTGTTGATGGGAAATATTGAATGGCAATCAGATGATCAAAAGGGCATGGCGACGCTGTTGTGTTTGGTTTCGCTGGTGGGTATCACGGTAGGTACTTTGTACCAAAAGCGTTTCTGCAAAGGGACGGATATGGTCGGCGGCGCGATGGTGCAATACTTGGCTTCTGCAGCGTTGTTTCTACCGTTCGCAATGCGTTACGAAACTATGCAAGTGAACTGGACGGTAGAATTTACGTTAACGCTGATCTGGCTGGTGGTTGTGTTGTCCTGTATCGCAATACTGTTGCTACTGTACATGGTAGAGCATGGTGCATCTTCAAGTGTGGCATCGGTGTTTTACTTGGTTCCACCGACGACAGCAATTCAAGCGTGGCTTATCTTTGGTGAGTCGTTCGATATCTACGGCGCGACGGGCTTCGCTTTGTCTGCCGCTGCTGTTTATCTGGTGGTGAAGAAGCCAGAATGGATCAAGGCTCGCAGGCGAACAGCGTTAGAGCGGTAAGCGTATTTCATCAAAACTAACTGGGTTTAAAGCCGAGTGATAGAAACAAAAAAGAGCCTGAATATTCAGGCTCTTTCTGTATCAAATATTGGCTAGCGACTATTGATTAGCGCTGCATCAAGCAAGCGTAAGCCGTTGTAAACGGTGCTTCTTGGTATTGCTTAAGGCCAGTTTCTTTGAACTTCATCATAAGAGGGTTGCGCTTAAGGCTCTCCTTGATGTCAGCAGGTGACACAACGGTTACGTCTAGGCCGTCGATCAGTTGAATTGCTGCTTCTAGTTTGAAACCAAAGCCACCGCCAGCAAATTTGCCTTTAGTTTGGCGTTGACGAATCACAACTTTGTCTACTTGGTAATCTTCCATTAACTTTGCAAAAGAGAATTGAAAGTCTTTCATATTCTGCGTGTCGTTTGCGTCGCTAATCGCAACCTTTGAAACTCGGCAATCAGGGATATTAAATACACCATCTGACAGAGAAAGAAGACAGATGACAGCATCGTTACCTTTGATTTCAACACCACAAATTTTCATGTTCATACCTATTTACTTTTGAGCCGTACATTATGGTGCTATTTCCATTACTTCTCCAGTATTTGAGCATGTCTGTGGTAAATAAGTGTAAAAACGTCTTTGGCTCTACTTTTTAAAGTTGACCTTTGGTTAAATAATAGACAGTCGATTCAAAGGTAACGTTTGCTATGCGACTAGGTTCACAAACTTTTAGCTAGCTTTTATATTGATACTGTATATTATGCGCGCGTCCCTATTTACTGTGTGGTTATTAACCCCCTTATGAGTATCAACAACCTATCTATTAAGAGTAAAATTGCGATTCCACTAATGGTGATCGTGATTGTTTTCTCGACTGTTACTGTGCTTAATGTCATTAGATCTAACGCTCAGGCTGCGATCAACTATGAGCTGAATAATGTGGTTCAGCCCGTGCTAGACAATTTGGAAGATGGATATCGTGACATCTACCAAGTTATTGCTTCTGCTCAAGGTCTGCTACTCGCGAAAGACCAAGCGGCGATTGAGTACCAAAAATTTGAATTTAAAGACAACGCTTACAAAGCGGTTCCTCGTTTTGAAAGTGTGGAAACTTTATATACAGCGGGTGTGCTGGATCCTTCTTCTCGCGGTGAGTTGTCAAAGCTTGTGAACGCGATGAGCAAGTGGGTGGCGCTGCATGAACCAATGTTTGCAGATCCTGCCAACGCATACCAATACAACATCAATTACTCACCAGCATTAGACGCTGAGTTTGCAATCATTCGTGTTCAGCTTCGTGATATCAGAACCCTGATTGAACAGAAGCAGAGAGAGCTTCGCCAGCAAGCTGCTGACTCTATCGAATCAAGTAAGTTGATCATTGAAGTGGGTATGGCGGTCGCTGTTTTCGCTGCGCTTTTTGCGATGTGGTTATCTAACCGTTTTATCGTCCAACCAATCCAGAACGTAGAGAAAGCGATGAATGAGATCGCATCGGGCGACGGTAACTTGTCTCAACGCATGAAGGTTGAAGGTAACGACGAAATTGCTCGCTTAAGCTCCGCATTTAACCAGTTTGTTGGCAAGATTCATGTAACCGTGGAACAAGTTATTCTCACATCGAACGCAGTACGTGGCGAGATGGAAAACATCAAATCGCTCACGCAAAGTGTTGCTGAATTTTCATCGAACCAACAGAGAGAAAGTGAAGTCGTAGCGGCAGCGGTTCATGAAATGCAAGCAACTAGCGAAGTGGTCAGTGGTAATGCACTGGATGCCGCAACTGCAAGTAACGTTGCCAATCATGAAGTGGAATCGGCAGATACGACGTTGGGTTTAACCGTGACTTCTATTGAACGCCTTGCGCAAGATATCGAGAACGCGGGTGGCGTAGTTCAAGAGCTGGATACCGATGTGAAGAACATAGCTTCAATTCTTGGCGTGATCAAAGGCATTGCAGAGCAAACCAACCTGCTTGCATTAAATGCGGCGATTGAAGCAGCTCGTGCCGGTGAGCAAGGCCGTGGTTTTGCCGTAGTCGCAGATGAAGTAAGAGCGCTGGCGAGTAAAACTCAAGACAGCACTGGCGAAATCCAATCAATGATTGAACGCTTAGAAGTGGGTGCTAAACACGCGGTTGGCGTGATGACCGAAAGCAAAGTGAGTGGCGAGAAAACCATTGTTCAGGCAGGAACTGCGGCGTCTTCACTGAGTGAGATTCGTAACTCAATCGGCAAGATGAATGACATGAACACACAAATCGCAACCGCAGCTTCTCAGCAGTCTCAAGTGTCTGAAGAAGTGAACAAGAATGTTCAACGCATCGCAGAAAGCACTATGCAAATGGTTGAAATGGCGAGCAGCGCTGAGAATGCTTGCATGGCATTGGCCGAACAGTGTGAAGCGCTTGATAGCCTTGTATCTCAGTTTGAGGTTTAATCTTCAAAAATAAGCAGATAAACATGAGCTGACAATGGTTGCTCGCTCTGGCTCCCATTGATCATAGCTGAACGACAAAAAAGCCCGCATTCTATGAGTGCGGGCTTTTTTTTGACTAGGTGATCAGTTTTTAGACCTAATCAATCATTCGGTGTTAGCTGCTGCGACCGTCTTTGTATGTGTAACGGTAGTCAACTTTTACGTTCGCTTGGTAATGAATGTCGCCGTTCATATTCGTGATTTTCTTCACTTCCATATTCGCGTCATCAATCTTGAACGAATCGTACTTTGTTGTTTGTTGGAACTGTGGCAGTTCTCTTGAAAGCTCAAAAGAAGTTTTTGTGCCTAACTCATCCATAAGGTTCGTGCCTGCATCGTATGCTTCCGCTTCAGTAACAAATGTATCAGACTTTAGCGTTGTTTCTTGAATTGTTGTTTTAGTCGCTGCAAACGCTGTGGTGCTGAGAACAAGAGTTGATGCAAGTATGATTAATTTTTTCATAGGATTACCTTACTTTGTTGGAATACCTGTGTTCCGGTACAGAACCAACATACCAATGAAGTGGTAAGATGAGTGTCAGGAGAAAAGCCGATTTTGTTAGTATTAGGTAAGGAATATGGAGAAATGTCAGGTGTTGGTTGTATTGATTTGAACGATTGTAGATGAAGACCATTTATGAACAGCGCATATCAAGCAAGGTGACACTGATATCTATCTTCAATACACTGTCTGGGTAACCATCGTTCAGCATAAGGTAAAAACATGGCCAATTGGGAAGGGGTAAGTGAGTTTGTTGCAGTGGCAGAGCGTGAAAGCTTTACCGGTGCGGCGCAGAAGCTCGCTACGTCGGTGGCTCAGATCAGTCGTAGAGTAGCAAATCTCGAAGAACGACTCGCGGTGAAACTGCTCAATCGAACGACGCGTAAGGTTTCTCTAACAGAGGCCGGGCAACTCTATTATCAGCAATGTAAGTTGCTGGTTGAAGGCTTAGAAATTGCTGAGCTTGCGGTCACGCAGATGCAATCCACACCAAAAGGCTTACTGAAAGTTACTGCGCCTGTGACCTATGGTGAGCGCCAACTCGCTCCAATACTTCATCAATTTTTAAAGCTTCACCCACAAGTAGAACTTGAGTTGATGCTGACCAATCAAAAGCTCGATCTCATCGATTCTGGTGTTGATGTGGCGATTCGCCTTGGCCGCTTAGAAGATTCAAGCTTGGTCGCAAAGAAGTTATCGCAGCGACAGCTTTATGTATGTGCAAGCCCTGAATACATTGAACGCTATGGTGAGCCGCATACGCTCTCTGAATTGAGTCATCACCAATGCTTAGTGGGTGGTTTTGAGCATTGGCGCTTCAAGGAAAATGGTCGTCCGCGTTCGGTTCGTGTTAATGGACGAATTAGGTGTAACAGTGGCTTAGCCTTGTTGGACGCCGCTAAACAGAGCATTGGCTTGGTTCAACTGCCAGAATATTACGTGAGTGAAGATCTAGAGTCGGGAGAGTTGGTCGAAGTGTTATCCGATTATCGAGACGATAAAGAGGGGATTTGGGCGCTGTATCCGCAGAACCGTAACCTGTCTTCAAAGGTTCGCTTGCTGGTGGACTTCCTGTCTGAGCAATTGGACTAGTTCTATTTTACCAAATCACTTCAGATAAAAAGGTGCTTCAGAATAGAAATTCTGAGGCACCTTTCTATTAATGCTCTATAGCTTTACTTGTTAAACGTTAAACCGTGAAGCGATCAACCAAGTGGTACAGCTCATTTGCGCGGCTGTTGAGGTTTTGGCTACCCGCACGGTTTTGATTCGCTAATGATGCCGATTGTGAGCTTTGATCGGATATCACCACAATACGTTGAGATATCTCTTGGCCAACAATGTTTTGCTGCTCTGTCGCGGTAGCAATCAATGAGTTCATGTCCATGATCGTATCAATCGACTCTTGGATTTTCGCCAGTGCTGCGGCTGCGGCATTCGCTTCTTCCACCGTTTGAGCACTTTTATTTTGGCTCGAATCCATGGCCTTTACGGCAGCATCTGAGGCGGCTTTTAGCTGCTGAATCATTTTATGGATGTCGCCAGTGCTTTCTTGAGTTCGGCTTGCCAGTTTACGAACCTCGTCCGCAACCACTGCAAATCCTCGCCCTTGCTCACCTGCACGAGCGGCTTCAATTGCTGCATTCAGTGCTAATAAGTTTGTTTGTTCGGCAATATCTTGAATGACCGTCAGTGACGACGAAATGTTTTGTACATCACCCTCTAATCTAGATACCACTGTGTTGGCTTCGGACACTTCGCTAGCAAGACCAGCAACAGAGTTGGCAGCAGCGTTAACTATTTGTTGAGCTTCTTTGGCATTACCCTCTGCAAGCTTCGCTGAGTCAGCCGCCTGACTTGCGTTACTTGAGATCTCTTGTGCTGTTGTTGTCATTTCGGTCATTGCTGTTGCAACTTGTTCAGTCTCTTCACGCTGACCAGTGGCAATTTCATCAACCTGAGCGGCGCGAGAAGACATACTGCTGGTTTCAGCGACAACTTGCTGGCCAACATCACTCACGCTGCGGATGATGGTTTGTAGGCTAGCAACGAAGGCGTTGAAGTTCTCGCTGAGCTTAGTGAACTCAGGGGCTTTGAATTTTTCCATTCGAGCGGTTAAATCGGCCTCGCCACTTGCAAAGGCACTAATTGAACGGTCGAACTGCTCAAGAGGTTGCATGATCGTACGATTCACAGCAACAGCGAATACAGCAACAACAAGGGCAATCAATCCGCAGAAAATTGCGATAGCAGTCAGG
Source organism: Vibrio splendidus (assembly GCF_003345295.1). Lineage (NCBI taxonomy): Bacteria > Pseudomonadati > Pseudomonadota > Gammaproteobacteria > Vibrionales > Vibrionaceae > Vibrio > Vibrio splendidus. The sequence goes on along the minus strand of NZ_CP031056.1, from coordinate 1,840,940 downwards.
GAACTTTGTAGCGCGACATTTGAACTCTCTTTCATCTCGGCAATAACAGCGTCGATGTCATCGGTGTAGAAGCCAGTACCAAGCATTAAGTCCCATTGCGGAACAAATACTGAGTAGCTGAGTTTTGGTAAAGCGACTGATTGGCCCGGTTTCGGGAAATAGTAAGTCGTAAATTCACCCAATTTTGAGTTCTTGATCAGGTCTCGGATTAGGTAATTACCTTGTTTGTCTTGAAGGTCATAGTAGTTTTTACCAATACCATCGTTACTTTGCCCAACCACAACTCGTACACCTTTAGAGTCATAACCAAAAATATAGCCTGATTCGCCATATTCTAGGGTTCTCAATGTTGGTAAAGCCTCTTCTAGCGTTGCCCCTTTATCTAAAAATGGGCTGATCGAAGAGTAGGCCATTTGCAGGTACGCTTTGAGTTCCTTTTCTTTCATCGCCATCATATTGCTACGCGTCGATTCTACTTGCTGTGCGGTTAGCTCGGTGCTCTTCATATACGTCACGCTCATCATGCCAATTGCCATTAGTAGCAAAGGAATGAAAGAGAGAATATAAAGGCGGTTTTTGATGGTTAGGGTCATGTCACGCTTCCTGTGTGATTTTCTCATGCAATTTTCAACACATTATTAATGTGGTTTCAAAATGTAAATGGGCTTGTTGTCTAATTGTTACTCTAGAGTGTTTTTGTTTGATAAATATGATGATGGTTAAGTTTTTCAAGTGAGAAGCCTTGCAATTAGAGGCTTAAGAGCGAAAAAGCGAGTTTGTATCCATGCTTTTGAATTCGACGCTGCTTTGGTAGAATGCGGCCCTTTGTAGCACCTTGCTATGTTTATTCGTTAAGTGAGATATATTCATGAACAAAAGCCATGTGATTATTGGTTTAACTAACCCAAAGAGCCCGACGAATGTTGGCGCTGTTATGCGTGCGGCTGGTTGTTACCAAGTCGACGAAGTTAAATACACAGGGCAACGCTACGAAAAAGCCGCTAAATTCCACACTGATACGAAGAGCGCAGCGCGCACGATCCCGCTTACTGCCGCTGAGTCATTTTTAGATAATCTTGATGCGGAAACTCAGATTGTGTGTGTAGAACTAGCAGAAGGTGCGACACCACTGCCTCGTTTTAAACACCCTGAAAACGCTATCTATATCTTTGGCCCTGAAGATGGCTCAATTTCTCAAGATGTTGCGGATAGAGCTGATCACGTTGTGTATGTACCTACGGTTGGCTGCATGAACTTGGCTGCGACAGTGAATGTGCTGCTTTATGACCGCCTTGCAAAGTCAGATGAAATGGATGAGAGCAACGAGCTTATTAAAAAGAGCCGTGATAATCGCAATCACTTGCAAGTGAAACAGGGCTAGATATCGTTCTAATCGTATGTGCTCTCTTAATATCTAATGCCGATTAATGAAAACCCCTTATTCGTAGGAATAAGGGGTTTTTACTTGGTTGAACTTGGATCTTAGGTCTTAGGTTTGGCTATTCAGCACATTTGGAAGCCATAATTTTTAATGGTTGTCCCGTCTCATCGAACTGTAAGCTCCATACATACTGTCCTGGATTACGGATGGTAATAGCAGTATCTTGCCCGTAACCACCTTTAGTTAATGAGTTTAGTTGTCCCAGTTTTAGGTTGAGCCCATCCGCTGTAAATTGTGGTGACCAAGCTTTAGACGCGTATTGCATGCGATAGCTACCAGGCTTTTCAGTGGTAACGACTTGGTAAGTGTTTCCACCTTTATACGCAAACTCTCGTTTAGCTACGTGTTTCCAACCTGAATCAGCAAAGTTGCCAACCACATAAAGTGGGCTTGAAATTGGCCCTTCAGCGTTAATCGTTGGATTATTACATTTAGCCATGAAACCTTGTCCAACTTCATTCCCTGTCGCCATTATGGCCGCTATAGGGCCTTTTTTATTTGGTTGTGTTATCGACAAGAAACGAGCTTCAAAAGGGTTTAGAACTATAGAGTAATGACCATCAATTGCTGATATAGATTGCTCAGATTCAATATCCGTCAGATCAGCTTTGGAGCCTGCTTTTTCTTTGGTTAGTTTTATGGTCTGCTCTTTGTTGGTAACGTTCACTGCGTAGATAACTGCATCGCCTTCATAGGCTTTGTGATCGACATATGCGATATCGTTGGCGATTAGGTTTGTACGTTTACCCTGTGATAGAGCGGGGTGCGTTTCCCTTAATTTCATTAAGTTTGTAACGTACTGCTTTAAGTCTTTTTCGTTGGTATTGAGTTGAGTTGTGACACCTTCTACTTTACCGCTAGTACGTGCTACATGGTCATCGCACAAGCCATTAATGGCACAGTCATCAGTCCAAACTTTATCTGAAAAACCTTCTAGTTGATCGCCAATTTCGTCCCCATAGTAGGTGGTTATTGGGCCTGTATAAGCTGCTTGGAATGAAAATGCCGCTTTATAACGCTGCCAATACTCTTTGTCTTGTGGAGAAGCGATATCACCGCGCTGTAATAAGTCACCAAAGCGAACAAGGTCATGGTTACCAATCATCAAGTTGGGCTTTGCGTGGTCTGGGTATAACGAATGTAAAGACATGCCTTCTGCAAGCCATTCTCCACCTTTGTTCCCCACGCCTGCTTCGTTTACGGCAAAGGTTTCTGTTAGGCGGTAGCGCATCGGGAAATCAAACGCAGAACATAAGGCCGGTGCTTCATTTGAACCGTAACCTGTTTCTATAATACGGTTCTCACCGGCCCAAATTTCCGCGACCATATAACCCAGAGGGTTCACGGTTTTACCTTCGCTGTTTACGTATTCGACTTGAGAAGAAGCAGTGTCTACCGTCTCTCTGATTTGACTCCAAGCTTCTTTTGGCACTTGATAAGCCTGATCTAAGCGCCAACCATCGATTTTGAGTTCTTTGATCCAATACTCGGCAACTTCTTGATAGAAGGCTAGGCTCTCAGGGTATGAGACTGGATTATCTTCTCCTTGGGGCACCTTACCTGTAGGTGACGGCACTACGTTTTTTTTGTGGTGGCCAAATACGCCATCAAAGAAGACATAAAGCCCTCGAGCATGCGCTTCTTCAACTAAGGTTTTAGCTTCTTCCATCGTTCCGAATCTAGGGTCGATATTGAAATAATCCGTGGTAAAATAACCGGTTGCATCCAATCTATCAGCCCAATGGTCTTGGTTTTCGATAGGCTCTGAATTAAAGATTGGGGTTAGCCAAATCCCGTTCATGCCAAGAGATTCAATGTAATCAAGTGAGTCGATAATACCTTGGATATCTCCGTTATGGTGACTGGTTCCGTAGCCTGTCCCATGACCAATTGAGTCATCGCCACTGACAAAGCTTTCGACCATCACTTGATAGATCCTCAAGTCATTCACGTCGGCATTCGTATTCGTTTGGCATTGGTATGTCGTTGGTTCTTGAACTGATTCAGGTGCAGATTGGCAACCTGCAAGTAGGATGGCGGTAACGGCCAACGCGGTATTGGATAGAGAAAGTTTCACGTTAAGGTCCTTATTATTATGATTTAACTTATTATTCACCATCCTGATATTCTATAAATCCTCCGTTAAATAGTGGCAATAGGAGTAGACGGTAGGCTGAGAGACTGGGGTCACAATATGTAGCTAATTTCTTATGCATATTATGATGAAGTGCTGGTTTTTGAGTCCCAGTTGAGATTTGTACGGCCATAAATTTTATTCAGTACGTATGTGTTTTGTTCAGATTAAGTAACTCTCCGCTTCTAGTGTTATCTATCCCGTAAGCAATCGGATATTATCTTTGGTTCATCACTAGATAATTGAAGGGTTAGATAACACTATGGAAGACATGCAATTACTTGCCGCGCTACAACAAAATCCTGTCCTCGATCTGTATCAGTTATTCCAAGAAGTTGGTCAAAACCGCTCTTTGTATGCATTACTAGAAAAGCTATCTTCCCTTAAAGAACACCATCAACTGAGTACTCGTCTTAGCCCTTTTAAGCCTCACATTGAAGGGTTGTTGGCTCAATTTGATAGCACTACGCCGGATAGCGAGATCCTCAAAGCGGTCGCTCTTCAGTCTGAGATTCAACAACGAGGCCACAGCATGAGCCGTTACATCATGACATCAGACAATCACCGTCATTTTTCTCCAAATGCAGACTTAGTGATGTTTGGTGACTCGATCACTGAATGGGCTCCGTGGGCGGATATTTTCCGCGATGTCTCAATGGTCAATCGTGGCCTAGCAGGCGATACCACAACGGGCATGTTGCGCCGTATTGATACCACCTTGAATGTGAAGCCAAAACTGGTGTGCTTTATGGCAGGGATAAACGATTTAGCTCAGGGTTATGATGTCGACCATATCTACCAGAACTACATTGATATGCTTAAGGTGTGGCAAGAAAACGATATTCGAATCTTGGTGCAATCAACGCTTTATGTTGGATCCAAACTGCAAGGTTTGAATCCGTCGGTTGAACTGCTCAATAGAAAGGTAAGCGAGTACTGTTCTCAGCAAGGCATTGCGTTCTTAGATGTGAATTCAGTTTTGTCGCCTAATCAGCTTCTGTCGAATGAATACTCGTGTGATGACCTGCATTTGAATGCTAAAGCTTATCAAGTTTGGGCTGAGGTACTTCAACCTGCGATAACTGAGCTACTAAAATAGACTCACGTAAAAAGCTAAAAAGCTAAAAAGCTAGTTAGACCGATAAGCAGCTTAGCCAATACCAGAAAACCAAGCCTAAACTTGTTTCGTGAACCACAAGGACATCAATGTGAACCTAAGACAGTTGGAAGTCTTCTACGCCATTATGCAGACCGGCACCGTATCTGGAGCCGCACGTAATCTGCATGTGTCACAACCTAACGTGACGCGTATTCTAGCGCACACAGAGCAACAACTCGGGTTTGGTTTATTTGAAAGAGTTAAAGGGCGTTTAGTACCAACGGTTGAAGCGAAAACTTTGTTACCGGAAGCGGAGAAGGTCTACCAACAACTGGGTCAATTTCGTTCTTTGACCAACAAAGTCAAGCAAGGCCATCAGCACCTGCGTATTGGTTCACCACCGATTCTGGCGACTAAATTGCTGACTCCGGTAATAGCCCAAATGTCTCGCGAACAAGAGATCTCTTTTGAGTTACTGACCGCCAACCGTGATGAACTGTGTGCTGGGTTATTGAAGCATGAGCTCGATATTGCCATCGCGTTTGGGGACGAAACACCGCCTGCCATATTAAGTGAAACGCTATTAACCGAATCGCTCAAGGTTTTGGTGCCAGCCAATACGGTTGATCATTTACCCGCGGAAATAACCCTTGATGATTTGATCAACTATCCGTTGCCAATCATCGGGCTCGATCCCCGCGATCCATTAGGTTTACTGCTAAATCAAAGCCTTGTGGCGTTAGATGTGCATTATCACCATCCGATATCTGTGCGTGGATACAGCGCGGCAGCAGAACTGGTCAAGCACCAAGCGGGGTTTGCGATTGTTGACCCGTGGACGGCAGATCAATATCAAAATGACGATGCGGTCTGTGTGTTGCCACTTCAATCAGACATCCAATTTTCGGTATCGATGCTTTGCGCAGAGCACACTCCTCAGTCGATCTCCGTTAAGCAATTTATCGCTTCATTGAAGAGCCATACTCACCCTATAACTTAAGGTTATAGGCGTGCGATAAATAGGTATTCGGCAGCCTTCAAATTCTTAATTAAAGTAAATCCATACAAGGACTTATTAATTAGGAACGCTCATGTCTATCGCTCAACCTTACCTTCTTTTTCTTGGGGATGTTACCGACCCACTTGCAGCAAAAACAGCCCGAGGTATTCACCAATGGCGACCAGAAATCTGCCTAGGCCAACTGTGTTTAACAGACGATACGGTTTCTCTTGGCTTAACGGACATGACCTTGCAAGAGGCACAAGCACAGGGGGCGAAAACGCTAGTGATTGGCACCGCAAATCCGGGGGGCGTCATTCCTGATTCTTGGCAGTCAACCATAATGGCCGCTGCAGAAATGGGATTTGAGATTGCATCGGGCATGCACCAGCGCTTGAGTGAATTCTCACCGCTTGCTGACATGCAACAGCGAGGATTGACTAAGCTTCATGATGTACGCCATTTTGATGGTTATCTTAATGTTGGTAACGGTAAGCCTCGTCAGGGTAAGCGCCTTCTTACGGTCGGAACGGATTGTTCAGTCGGTAAAATGTTCTCGGCATTAGCCATTGAAAAGTCGTTTAAAGAAGCGGGAACATCCGCTCAGTTTAAAGCGACAGGACAGACAGGTATTTTGATTGAAGGCTGCGGTATTTCGATTGATGCCGTCGTCGCAGATTTTATCTCTGGCGCGGTTGAGGCGATTAGCCCAGAATTTACCGACCATGATTGGGACATCATTGAAGGGCAAGGTTCATTGTTCAATCCGTCTTTTGCTGGTGTAAGTTTGGGGCTTTTACATGGCGCGCAAGCCGATGCTTTGGTGTTGTGCCATGAAGTCGGGCGACCACATATTCGTAACCTTCCTTATGCTCAATTGCCAAGCATAGAACAGACGATTGAAGCCAACTTACAAGCGGCACGACTGACGAATCCAGATGTGAAATTGGTTGGCATCTGCTTGAACACGTCGGCAATTAGCATTGAAGACGCTGAGACATTATGCCAAGAATGGACCACACTTTATCAAGTACCAGTGACGGATCCGGTTCGTTTTGGTGTACAACACATTACTGATCATTTGCGACATTCACTTTAGCGACTTCATCATTTCTACGTTTCCATTTGTTAAAGCGAACATCAACCGAGTGAAATTATGAAGATTACAGCAGAACCCATTACTATCGCGATGCAAACGCCGTTTCGCATCTCTCGCGGCAGCCGAACGGAGTGTCATGTTGTTCGTGCTCACATCGAACACGACGGCAAACAAGCTCAAGGGGAATGTACCCCCTACCCACGATATGGTGAGTCGTCGGAGTCTGTGTTAGCACAAATCCAACAAGCGTCTAGTGCGCTTGAAGCGATGTTTGAGCGAGGCATTACCGATCCCGCAGAGCTAAGAGATCATCTTCAGTCTTTATTGACCGGAGGGGCAGCGCGAAATGCGGTCGATTGTGCGCTTTGGGAGCTTGAAGCCAAACAACATGACCAGGTCTTCCCAAATAGCCTGTTTGAGTTACCGAATCAAATCGTGACAGCAATGACCGTCTCGATTGGCACTCCAGAAGCGATGGCGACTCAGGCTCGAGACTATGTCGAAAATGGGGCAAAACTCCTGAAAGTGAAGCTTGATGGAGAGCAAGTGGTAGAGCGTGTTCGCGCAGTTCGAGAAGTTGCGGAAGGTGTAACGATTGTATTGGATGCCAATGAAGCGTGGACAGGGTTGAATCTCGAAGAATTGTTTAACCAACTGACTGAATTTGATATTGCTATGATCGAACAGCCTCTGCCACAACAGCATGATGCATCATTGGCACACATCAAGCACCCGATCCCACTGTGTGCTGATGAAAGCTGTCATACCACTTCACAGCTCTCATCGCTGTTGGGTAAGTATGAAATGGTCAACATCAAGCTCGATAAAACGGGTGGCTTGACTGAGGCATTAGTTCTCGCAGAAGAAGCACAAAGGCTCGGTTTTACTCTGATGTCTGGTTGTATGCTTGGTACTTCTTTGGCGATGCGTGCAGCTCTGCCTATCGCCGTTCAATCTGAAATCGTCGACCTTGATGGCCCAGTCTTACTTGGCCAAGACGTTTCTCCTGCTCTGACTTATCGCGATGGGATGATTATTCTCTAAGTTCGTTGAGCCTCGGGTTAGTCGATGGACATGGCATAAATGAAATCGCACGAGTGAAAGCTTGTGCGATTTTTTAGATCTCTAGTCCTTAACTTATTAAATAATCAAAGGTTTTTACTGCTTGATTGAGCGCGCTATTCGTATGATTTATGGGCGTATTGATAAAGTAATCACGTTTCTGTCGGTGCGGTCACTTTCTATTATCGCAAAACAGACAGCTCAAGCTTTATAAAACAATTGTTATGATATCTTATGTGAAATGTTAATGATTACTCTTCATTTAATAGCTTCACTAAAGCTATTCGATGCAAACCTAAGTAAGGCTCACACCCTAACTAATTGAATCATTGACAGTTCCTGTTGATTATTTGATGAGAAGAAGGTGGGGCGAGTGAGTAGTCATGTCTCAGAGGTTGTAGAAAATAAGGATAGTTTCGAGCGCCCGTTCTCGATCAAAATCCCACGTCGTAAGTGGTTTGGTTGGAAAGGTATTGAGCTGCGCTTAGTACTTGCGTTAGCCATGCTATCGATGACCACTATCTTCCTCTCGGTTGTCTCCAGCTTTACATTCGATGATTTAAACCAACGTCTTGTTGAGCTAAAGGAGAGTGAAATCCCGGCCTTAGATAATGCCGCACGTCTTAATGATATGGTGCGAGTGATTATTACAACGTCTTCTCAGCTCAGTGACGCTGAATCGAATTTAGAGCGCAAGCAGGCGATGCTCAAAATTGAAGAGGCCATTTCAGTGATGAATAGCGTAATGGTTCAGTTTCCGGATTATCACTCCTATTTTAAAGATCTTATCGCCCAAGTTAATAACAGCCTTAGCTTGTTGTATCAAAGTGAAATTGAGTCAGAACAGCTCAACCAAGAACTTCGTAATCTACTGGAAGGTTTTTACCCGCTGCTGCAACAGGCCAGTGATTCACTTGATAGCCTACCTGAGTCTGACAAAGCTCAAATCCAGTACACACAGCTCAAGTCTCTGCTTTATTACCAATTAGGTTTGGTAGAGAAGCTGTATAACGACTCCAGTTTTAATGAACTGGATTACACCAGTTTGCGATTAGAGCAGGTAGGGGAAGAGTGGTGGAAGCTCTGGGTCAGTGGTGATTTAAGAAGTGATTTTCCTCAATTAGATCATCAACTCACGGTGATTTATAACCTTGCCTCAAGCGATAGCAGCTTGTATGGGATGAAAAACAAAGCGCTCGATCATCTTTATCAAGAGCAATACTTCCTGCAAAACAGCCGCGAGCATTTGAACCAATTAACCGTGCAGATCGAAAGCAACACCAGCAAGGTGAATAGTAATATTGACCAATCGATTCAGCAGGCGCAGCAATCTTTGCAATCTAACCAGCGTCTTTCTCTCTTCCTTTCTCTATTTAGCGTGTTGGCTGCCGCTGCTATTTCATGGTTCTACGTGCGTAAGAGTATTTTGGAAAGACTTTTACAGCTTAAAGACAACATGTTTGCGATTTCTACCGGCCATTTAGATACCGAAGTGTCCATTCGTGGCAAAGACGAAGTGACGCAAATGGCCAAGTACCTAAAGGTATTCCAAACCACGGCCAAAGTCGTTAAGCAAACTAACCGAAAATTAGAAGCTGAAGTGGAAGAGCGAACCCTAGCCGAAGCCAAACTTCGAGTGACTCAAGATGAGTTGATCCAAGCCGGAAAACTGGCTGCATTGGGGCAACTCAGTGTTGGGATCACTCACGAAATCAATCAACCTCTGACGGCTGTGAATAGCCACGTTCGAAGTGCACAGCTTTGGCTCGGTAAAAATAGACCAGACAGAGCACAAGAGAATCTTAAAAAGATCGAAGTCCTGCTAGAAAAGGTGGCTGCGATTACTCGTCACTTAAAAGCATTCTCACGTAAGAGCGACGGCAAGATTGATAATGTGGAACTAGAGAAGGTGATTGGTGATGCGATTGATCTGTTTGAAACCAGACAGAGCCCAGTATCGATTCAGTATTCGCCCCAAAGCTACCAGATGGTTCGAGCCAACAGCATACGCTTGGAACAAGTGCTGGTGAACCTCATCAGCAATGCTCTGGATGCCATTGAGCATAAAGAGCAGCCTCAACTTAGTATTGCTACGCAAGAGCTTTCGAACACCATACAGATTTTGGTTAAGGACAATGGACTGGGCATACCTGAAGACGATATCCCGTATTTGTTTGACCCATTTTATTCGAGCAAAACAACAGGTAAGGGGCTCGGGCTCGGCTTGTCTATTGCATACAACATAATAAAAGACTTTGGCGGCTCGATTCACGTGGAATCGGTTGAACACCAAGGCACCACCTTTATCGTCACTCTACCAAAAGGCAAAGGTTCATGATTTTAGAAAAACACATAGTTCTTATCGACGATGAAATAGATGTCGTCGAAGCCGTGAGCGAAATGTTAGAGCTAGAAGGGTTTAGTGTCACCACCTTTACTGATCCCAACCTTGGCCTAAAGTCGCTTAAAGCGAACAGTCAGTCGGTTGTGTTGTGTGACGTGCGCATGCCGAAAGTGGACGGTTTGACGTTGTTGAGCTCAATCCAACACCGTGCTCCGAATGTACCCGTTTTATTGATGAGTGGCCATGGCGATATCCCAATGGCGATCGAAGCGATGAAGCTGGGCGCTTTCGACTTTCTGGAAAAACCGCTTAATTCGAGTGAGCTGGTGGAGAAGCTTGATTTGGCGATTGCCCAGTGTCAGCACAGTTGCCCGTCAACCTCGGATGGCGATGGACAAGAGGATTTACCGATTGAATCTGTGGTTATTGGCCAATCAAAAGCGATGGATACGATACGTAAGCAAGTGCTCGCTTTGGCGCATACCGGCGTCGATACCATCATCAACGGAGAAACGGGAACGGGCAAAGAGGTGATAGCTCAAGCTTTGCATCAATTCAGTCGTCGTGGGACTAAGCCATTTGTCGCGATTAATTGTGGCGGTATGACAGAGAGCATTATTGAGAGTGAGTTGTTTGGCCATGAAGCGGGTTCGTTTACTAGCGCGAACAAGAAGCGTATTGGCAAAATAGAACAAGCCAATGGCGGCACTCTGTTTCTCGATGAAATTGAGAGCATGCCGATTGCGGTACAAATAAAACTGCTGCGCGTGATTCAAGAGCGAATGATTGAGCGTGTTGGTGGTAATGAGTTGATACCTGTCGACATCGTCGTGGTCGCAGCCAGTAAAGCCGATCTCGTGAGCTTGAGTGAGTCTGGGGAGTTCAGAGCCGATCTCTTCTATCGATTGAACATTGCGAGCTTAAACCTTCCGGCACTGCGCCAACGAAAAGAAGACATTCAGGTGCTGTTTCGCCATTTTGTGATTCAAGCGAGCCACAAATATAAGACGCGCCCATCAACGATTTACCCTGAGCAGATACAGCAGCTATGTCGGCATGAATGGCCGGGTAACGTTCGTGAACTACGTAATGTCGCTGATCGATTTGTGTTGGGTATCGTCGGCGATGGCTTCGATCTTCAGTCACCGATTTGTGAAGCGTCCGGAGAAGATTTCGCTTTTGAAAAGCAGATGGAGCAGTACGAAAGGAATGTACTGACGGAGGCGCTAATAGAAAGCGCAGGTAACATTAACGAGGTATCAAGTAAGCTGAATTTACCGCGTAAAACCCTTTATCGAAAAATGAAGAAACACCAATTAGATAAAGAGAGTTTCAAAGCTTAATTCGTTCAGGTGTTTGTTAAATGGAAAACCAAAGCTAAAAGAAAAAGCACAAGACAACAATGACCCATTTGGTTTTTAGTCGAATGGCTGACTGTTTAAAGTAATTGTAATAAAAGAGCTTTAACATCTGGCACAAAGCGTGCAATCCCTACATTGTGGCGTCAGCCCACATGAGGTTATTCGGTGTTGAGTCAAAAAACATATGACAGCTATCTATATATGACGGTTATCCAACATTGAATGATCGAATAAAGGACATTAGAAAAATAATTGCTTGTTGCAAGGAGATACAAACATGAAGCAAATACTGAAAGGTTCGATTGCTCTGATATTAGGCATGAGTTCAATAACGGCATGGGCCGCTGCAGAACCAGCAAACTTAGGACCTCGTCCCCTCTTTTTAGTCAACAATATGGATGAGAGCCCTTTGAAAACTAAGCTGTTGAGTTGCAGCGAAGGACCTTTTCATCGTAGTGATTTTTCTATTGGGCATCGCGGAGCTGCGATGCAGTTTCCTGAGCACACCAAAGAATCCTACTTAGCAGCGATTCAAATGGGCGCGGGCGTGGTGGAGTGCGATGTGACCTTCACCAAAGATAAGGCGTTGGTATGTCGTCACTCGCAGAGTGATCTGCACACCACAACCGATGTATTAGCGCACCCAGATCTTGCTAAGAAGTGCTCAACCCCGTTTACACCAGCTAATCCAACGACAGGTGAAGATGCTCAGGTGGAGTGCCGTACTTCTGATTTCACGTTGGCTGAGTTTAAGACGTTAAAAGGAAAAATGGATGGTGCGAACCCAAAAGCCACCACGGTTGAAGAGTACATGAATGGCACTCCTGGTTGGAGAACCGATCTTTACAGTCAAAGTGGGACACTGATGACACACGCAGAAAGTGCAGCACTCTTTAAAGAGCACGGCGTTAAGGTCACACCTGAATTGAAATCGGCTGCTGTAGACATGCCTTTCAATGGATTTAGCCAAGAGATGTACGCGCAGAAGTTGGTGGATGAACTGAAAGAGGCGGGTTTCAAGCCTTCTGAGACTTACCTACAGTCATTTAACTTGGATGATGTGAAGTATTGGATCAATGAAACGCCGAAGTTCGGCAAACAAGCGGTTTACCTTGATGACCGTGTTTATGAGCAAACGGACTTTGTCGCGTCTGTTGAGAACATGAAAGAGCTACACGATGCGGGCGTGAATATCATCGCACCACCTCTGTTTGCTTTGGTTGAGTTAGGTGAGAACAACGAATTGGTTGCGTCTAACTACGCAAAACTGGCAAAAGATGCAGACCTAGACATTATCGCTTGGACACTGGAACGTTCTGGCCCGCTAGCGCAAGGCGGTGGTTGGTACTACAAGAGCGTGAAGGACGGCATCAACAATGATGGCGATATGATGAAAATGCTTGATGTACTGGCACAAGATGTGGGTGTGATGGGCGTATTCAGCGATTGGCCTGCAACGGTAACGTATTACGCTAACTGCATGGACAGCGACGCATAGGCGATTCTGAGAGCGCTGTTACGTCGCTAATTATGGCGTTTGTATAGAGAGCGCTTAGCCAAAGAATAATAAGAGAAAAAGCAGTGGACCAAAGAGCCTTCGGGCTCTTTTTTTTACCACTGAAATTGGTGGGACAGAAGTGACCCAAATGATTGATTTTTAGCTGGACACTTATGACTCAAAAGTAATTTGAAAGTGTGGGATTTTATTTAAGTCGCTGAAATTAAAGATATAAAAAGGTGGCATAAAGGCTGCAATAGTGAAGGTGACTTTCAACAATAAGTAAAAGTAAGGTTTGAATATGAAAATCAGTGTTAAAGGACTGTTAATCGTTAGCTCATTACTACTTCCTTCAATGGCTATGGCAAGCGACTGCTCTAGTCGTGGTGTGTTAGACGATCGATACTGTGATGAAAACCAAGATTTGGTGGCCGATTCACCAAAGAACCCAGATGAGTGGAATGACCCAAGTACGCTTGTGTTTACCTACACGCCAGTAGAAGACCCTGCGTTGTACAAAGATGCGTTTGCGGATTTCCAAGCTCACCTAAGTAAAATTACAGGTAAGCGAGTGATTTACTACACAGTTCACTCGAACTCTGCGCAAGTAGAAGCGATGCGTTCTGGTCGACTGCACGTTGCTGGTTTCTCTACGGGCCCAACAGGCTACGCAGTTAACTTGGCAGGTTACGTTCCAATTGCGGTGAAGGGCGATGAGTCTGGTTTCCAAGGCTACAACCTAATCACGATTGTGCGTAAAGATAGCGGCATTAACAAAATGTCTGATCTGAAAGGCAAAAAGGTTGCACACACTTCTGCATCTTCCAACTCTGGCAACCTAGCTCCACGTGCGTTATTCCCAGCGAAAGGCCTAGTGCCAGATGAAGATTATAAAGTGCTTTACTCAGGTAAGCATGACCAATCGATTCTAGGTGTCTTCAATGGAGATTATGACGCAGCACCTGTGGCATCGGACGTGTACGATCGTATGGTAGCAGCGGGTCGTGTTGACGATTCTGAACTGAAGATCATCTACCGTAGCCCACGTTTCCCAACGTCTGCTTTTGGTTACGCGTACAACTTAAAACCAGAGCTAGTTGAGAAGATCAACGAAGCTTTCTTTAGCTACCGCTTTACACCAGAGATGAGCGCATCATTTAAAGGTGCAGATCGTTTCTCGCCAATCAGCTACAAAGAAGAGTGGGATGTGATTCGTGATATCGCTCATGCGACAGGTACGGCTTACACCAAAACAGGCCTGAAGAAATTGGCTGAAAAAGATGCGGCTAAACGCGCAAAGAAAAAAGCAGCTGAGCTAGCAAAACAAGCAAACAACGGCTAACTCTTTTTCTATTAGAAGGCTAAGTTTTAGAAAGACTTAGCCCTTTTAAAATACCTACTTCAACTAAATATCTATGCCCTCGCGGGTAGGGCATAGATCATTCGAAAATTCGCACAAGGAAATGCAGTATGGCCGTAGCAAGCTATGAAGGAATAAAGATAAACAACCTTTTCCACGAATATGTGGCAGGCAAGCCAATCCTTAAAGGCATTAATATTGATATCGATGAACCAGGCATCATCGCGATCATTGGTCCATCTGGTACAGGTAAAAGTACACTTCTACGCTGTATCAACCGACTCAACGATCCAAGCCAAGGTGAGATCATATTTGATGGCGCAGACCTGACTCAATTAAAAGGCCAAGCGCTACGTAAACAGCGTCGACACATCGGCATGGTGTTTCAAGAATATAACCTTGTCGAACGTTTAACGGTTATCGAGAACGTGTTGAGTGGCCGTTTGGGTTACATGACCGCTTGGAATGCATGGCGTCGCAACTACTCTGCGCAAGACCTAGCAAAAGCGTTCGAGTTACTTGAATTTGTTGGCCTGCAAGACTTTGCTAACCAACGTGCCGACAGTTTATCGGGCGGCCAAAGACAGCGTGTCGGTATCGCTCGCGCCGTTATGCAAGACCCATATATCTTATTGGCGGATGAACCGACTTCATCACTCGACCCGAAAACCGCGGTTGAGATCATGGAGTTGATGGAGACATTCGCAGAACAGAAAAACATTCCCGTGTTGGTTAACATCCACGATGTGAACTTAGCCAAGCGTTATGCCAAGCGCATCATCGGCATGTGTAACGGTAAAGTGCATTATGACGGTAGCCCTGAAGGGATCTCAGAAGAAGATCTAAAAATCATTTACGGGGGTGAGTCATGGCTGGATTAACCCCAAGTTCATCGCCAAGCGTACCGTCAAACCAGTCGCCAGCGAAGCATGAAAACCCATTCAAAACCTCATGGACTA
This sequence comes from Vibrio splendidus, assembly GCF_003345295.1. Classification (NCBI taxonomy): domain Bacteria; kingdom Pseudomonadati; phylum Pseudomonadota; class Gammaproteobacteria; order Vibrionales; family Vibrionaceae; genus Vibrio; species Vibrio splendidus. The sequence continues at coordinate 1,825,583 of NZ_CP031056.1, read as the reverse complement.
ACCGAGCAATCATCGCTGCGATAGTTGCTTATCTGTTTTACAGTTTCTCGACGTTAGGGCTAACCTTTGATCGTTTGGTCATCGGTTTTGGTGAAAGTGAGCGGTTACTATCAAGAATGTTTCCGCCTGATTTTTCGCGTACTAGCTTACTGCTGAGTGGATTAGCGGAAAGCTTACAAATTGCGATTATCTCAAGCTTCTTTGGCATCGTTATTTCATTGTTTCTGGGCTTGTTAGCTGCGAGAAATATGATGCCTTCAATCGTATCGACGCCAATACGTTGTTTCATCGCACTATGTCGCTCTTTTCACCCGGTGATCATCGCAATCCTATTTGTGAAAGCGGTGGGCTTCGGTGCCCTAGCAGGGATCCTGACTTTGGTCTTCGCATCGATTGGTTTTATTGCCAAGCTTTTTGCAGAAGCGATTGAAGAGATCTCTTTTAAACCGGTTGAAGCGATTAAAGCAACCGGTGCCAGTTTTATCAGTGTCATTTTGTATGCGGTAATGCCTCAAGTATTTACTCGTTTTATTGGCTTTGCTAGCTACCAGCTTGATTCCAATCTACGTAATTCAACCATGGTTGGCATTGTGGGTGCAGGCGGCCTTGGCGGCACGTTATTTTCGGCATTCCAACGTTTTGACTACGACTTTGTCGCCGCTATTTTGATCACCATTATCGCATTGATTCTTGTGGGTGAATTTCTTTCCAACATTGTTAGGAGAATCTTCTAATGACAACTGCATCTATCGATAAAGAGTGGCAGCGCTTTACACCCAACGAACGTGTGGCTCGATTTGCCGTTTACCTTAGCTTAGTGTGTGCGATTGTTTGGTCTTGGCAGACGGTTGAAGTGATTCCTGAGTTCCTATACGACGCGCCAGCGCAGTTTGCTGACATGTTCGAGCGTATGGTGCCAGTGGACTACGCTTTCTATCCTGAATCAATCCACGCAGCGATGATAGAAACACTGCACATTGCGACGTTAGGTACCTTGTTTACCTTGATATTTGCAATTCCGTTGGCGTTGTTGAACGCGCCAAATATCACACCTAATAAAGCGCTGAACTGGGTGGCTCAATTCTTTCTGGTGTCTTCACGTTCTGTGAACTCATTGGTTTGGGCTTTGTTGTTTATCGCACTATTTGGCCCCGGTGTTCTCGCAGGCATTATGGCAATTGCCATTCGCAGTATCGGCTTTGTAGGGAAGCTGTTAGCGGAAGCGATTGCCGAAGTGAACATGGGGCCTATCGAAGCTCTGCGCGCAACCGGCGCTTCTTGGATGAGCATCTTGCTTAAAGGGTATTGGCCACAAGTGATGCCCGCATTCTACTCCATCGTGTTGTTCCGTTGGGACATCAATGTGCGTGAATCTGCGGTATTGGGGTTAGTGGGCGCTGGTGGTATTGGCGTGGTGCTAAACGATGCGCAGAACCTTTTTGAGTGGCAAAAAGTTTCGATGGTATTAGTGAGTATCTTCGCAGTGGTCATCGTTGCAGAAGCCGTAGTGATCCACATCCGTAACAAACTCATATAAACATATGGTGCAATGCAGCGTGTTTTGTGTGATGTGTCAAAGTTAAGAGCTTATCTAGCATTTTGAAGCTCAAACGACCCTAGGTACTTCGGTCTACCTAGCGGTCGTTTTTTTATGTCTATTGAGTGACCTGAGACCTTGTTAGAAGTAGAAGGGCGTGACTCGTTTTTAAGTGTCTAGCTTTTAACTGCCAGCAGCGCATCCACAAATTCTGCAAACCCATAGCCACCCGGCTGCGACATCACCTTACTTGGATGATGATCTAACTTATCCCAATAATGCTTAATGTTTGCCACGCCAACGGTGAGTGGTAGTGATTCGAACATCTGTTGATCGTTCATTGAATCGCCGACATAGCAAGCCTCATTGTGGATTTGCTCAAGCGATAAGCCTTTATCAGCAAGGAAGCGGTGTACTGCGTTTTTCTTTGAGTGTTCGCCATACCAAGCATTGATATGAATCGAACTTGCCGTCGCGTGTGCGCCTAAAGCGTGTATTCTTTCGAGTACCGCTTGAACAGTTTCAGGATCAACAGGCTTACGGTTTTGGCCGATATCAATCGCGACCTCACACAAGCGGTAAGATTGATCCAAAGTTAGTGATAGGTCGGGATAACTCAACAAGATCGCTTCAACTTCTTGTTTTAGCTTAGCTTGGTTCTGACGCACTTGTTCTAGCGGTGTTTCAGATGAGAGTTGTAATGCACCATCTTGCTTCTCTAGTAAGAAGGCGCCGTTCTCTCCAAGCACGGCATCGACAGGCCAAAGCTGCGCAATATGGTCACACCAACCAGCACAGGCTCCCGTTACTGCGACCACTTTGAATCCATTGTCTCTCAGCTTTTGTAACGCAATCAGGGTTTCTGGAGGGAGTGAACCTTGCCAAGTGAGCGTGTCATCGACGTCGGTTAATACCCAGTTGATGTGTTGCCAGTCATTACCTAGTTGGTGTTCCATCCTCAAACTCACTTATTCGGGTTTATTGTGTTGCGTGGAGTGCTCAGTTCGTCGTTAAACGTCTTTCACTCAGTGTCGTTAATTAACGCTTAACCGTGTTTAGAAAATACAATGTTTAGCAAAATCACCGGCTTCATTGGCAGTCCAGTCGCCTTTCGGCTTTTCTTTCATATCTGTACACCAAGCTTCACTGCCCACTTCTGTGCAAGCCATCAGTTGAGTCGCTAGAAATAGAATTAGCGCGATTTTTTTCATAATAAAGATTCCTTTATTCTCTAAATTTCTGCTTATAACTGTACCAAATACTAATAGCGATTGTTATAGCAGCCGGTGACATAAGTTTGCTAAAAACGATATAGAGTTGGGCTTGGTTCTAAGATGGGAAGTGAAGGGGTTAGGCCGTCGCGATAGTCAAAATCAAAGTGATAGGTTGATATAGAGATTGAGGGGAAGATCGAAAAAGCCAGCAACATGTGCTGGCTTTGAAATTCTTGTGCGCTTCTATTCGTTAGTGCGCTTTAACTACTTGTCGAGTTATACCAGTTTCATCTCTTGGATGATGTCCGAAGCGATTTCTGGCTTCGTGCTCGTTGGTTTCTCGTGTAGGTCTGCTTTCAATTGTCCCTTACGGTTACTTAGGCCTGCTTCAAGTTTCTTGAGTGCTGCAGCGATAGCTGGGTACATAACATCGTCTGTAGATTTTGCTGTTACTCGTACACCTTCGTAGTTGGTGAATACTTCTACCTGATGTTGACCGTGTTCTTTAGTAATGATGATGTCGCAACTGATCAGTGATGGGAAATGGTTCGATATCTTCTCGAATTTACTTTCGATGTCTTTGCGTGACTCGTCGTTAATTGATACGTGATGTGTTTGAACATTTATTTTCATAAATCATACCTTTCCAATGACTGTGTCATTTAAACGTAGCAAACATCGGTGAGTTTAACCAACTGCGAAATAGCACATGTGTGATTCACTTCAGTGTTATCAAATAATCTCCCATTACTCCCTTGAAAGTCCGATGAACTGGTCGCATATTATGTTTCGTGAATTTCAAACGTGTTTAAAAATCCCTCACCTTTGAAGTATTACTCCAATTCACTCTTTCAACTTAGTTTTTATCGCCCTAATCACGCATCACTCCAAATACTTATTCTAGTCTGCTTTTATAAATCCACATCCATTTTAGTGAACAAAACATATCTGCTCTGCCGATATCACAATTACTGATATAAAGAACAATGAGATATTGAGATGAATTTTAGTACGGGATACTCTAACTGCCATCTTCTATTTGGACCCGTTAACATGAAAATGCCTGTTAAATTCGCTGTAATCGCAGCTTCCCTTTCTTTCGCTTTTAATGCATTTGCTGCCCCTGTTGAGTTTCAGAAAATTCCAGAGATCATGCAGCAGTTTGAAACTGCAGAACTGTACGTTAAGAAGTCGGTCACTCTAGGTCGTTTGCCTGCAGAGTCTGAAATTGGCATTGATTTCCCTACCTATGTTTCAGACGGTGAGGGCGGTTACAGCTTAGAGACGAACAACGTAATGACAGATTCTGTTGTTATCGCGAGCATGCCTAAAGCGATTGTGGATGATGTTTTCAACCAATGGCTAGTTCCTAAAGAGACATGGATCAGCAGCTACGGATCTTTGCCAACCTCGACCACTGAATTTAAGCCCTTTAAGCGTATTAAAACCATTAAAGCGATTAAGATCGATGCTGAAATGCTTGAGCTGTTAGGCAGTGAAGATGGCAACACGGCGATGATCAAAGTGAGCTGGGATGAGAAGGGAATGAAGGTCTACAAGGATGGTTACTTAGCGGACTATGAGTACGGGATTGCCCCTCATGAGATGCAAGAAAACTATGAGCTAGCGCCTAAGTAATTCAGTTCAATGTAAGAAAAGCGCCCAGTTTTTGCTAGGCGCTTTTTTAAGTCCACCAAAACATGACGAAACTCACACTTTTCTGACAATTTACCGCTCGTTGTGTTAGCATGCGCGGCTTGTCTTTGTAATTGATAAAAAACATATTACTCAGCGGATTTCTTTGTTTATCTGCCCGTAATGACCTCATTCAGTTTGGCCTGACTTGGCTGAACATCTGCATTTTGCTCGGACGCAAAGAGAGTAGTACTCACTACTTCACTATGTACATTTGAGAGCACCATCTATCAAAGGCCTTTTTGAAACAGCCTAAATTAGCGCGAGCTTAGTTCTGCGTGAAGGGTTTCGTTTTTCCAAAAATCCCTCTCGGCAGCTAAGTACTCCTTAGTTGCTGACAAGTAAGGAGTCTATATGACGACTACGGTATCTACGTCCGTACCTACATCTCAAGCTGGTAACACAGCTCCGATAGAGAAAGAAGTAAACCACCCGTTTCTCTCTTTGGTTATCATGGTGATTGTTGCTGCAATCGCAACTTACTTCATCCCTGCTGGTGAGTTTGAACGAGTGGTCATGAATGGCCGCACGGTTATCGACCCAGACAGTTACACACTATTAGCCAGTAACCCAACAACATTAGCCTCTTTTTTCGAATCATTTTTTAAAGGCTTCAAATCCGCTTCTGGTGTGATGGGTGTTGTGGTATTTGTGGGTGGTGCTTTCGGCATTATCAAACACATGGGTTTGTTAGACGCATCCGTCGTTGCGCTGACGACTAAGCTAAAGAAGCAAGGCTTGTACGTGATTGCACCTGTGATCATGACTGCGATCTTCTTCAACGTCACCTTCACCGGTATGCGTGAGCTTGATGTTATTTTTATCTCTTTGATGATCCCTATCTGTATCAAACTTGGCTATGACGCGATAACGGCACTTGGTGTTGTTTTACTGGCAAGTTGTGCTGGTTTTGCTGCGGCGTTAGCTAATCCATTCTTCACAGGTATCGCACACACTATTGCTGAACTGCCTATGTATTCAGGCATGTGGTACCGCTTTATTGTTGGCATGTTCATGTTACTAACGGGTGCTTGGTATGTACTTAACTACGCGCGCAAAGTTAAGCAAGATCCAACCAAAGGTTTGTTGCATGGTACGGGGTACCACTACGAATCTAGCGTTGAAGCGAAAACACTGACTACTCGTGAAAAGCTTGCGGGCATCGCGTTCTTGGGCGTATTCGCATACATGATCTTCGGCACGTTGACGATGGGGTTCGGCTTTACCGAGATTGCGGGTGCATTCGTGGCAATGGCGATCATTCCGGGTTTGGTTGCCGGTTTATCTCCGAACAAGATTTGTGAGTATTGGACCAAAGGTGTTAGCGATGTATTGGTGGCAGTGCTGATCATCTTCTTCGCTCGATCAGTGTTAACCATTATGGAAGACGCGAAGATCGTCGATTCTATTATCTTCTATCTCGCACAGATCATTTCTGGTAGCTCTAAACTCGTGGCAGCGGCAGGGATCTACTTCTCGCAGGCTGCGATCAACTTATTCATTCCGTCTGGCAGTGGCCAAGCTGTGATCACTATGCCAATCATCATTCCATTGGCAGATATTGGTCAAGTGACTCGTCAAGTAGCAGCACTGGCTTCTCAACTGGGTGATGGTATTTCTAACTATATTTACCCAACCAATGGTGGCTTGTTAGCGGTATTGGCTATTGCAAAAGTGCCTTACACTAAGTGGGTTCGCTTCTTCTTACCGCTGTTCTTGTTCTGGTCGGTGGGTGCTTTGATTTCAGTTGTGATTGCTCAAATGATTGAGCTAGGGCCTTTCTAAGGGTTTCTGTTTAATCGAATGCATGGACAGTTAGGGTTTAACTGAGGCCGTGTGAATTACTAAGAAGGCAGCGAATTCGCTGCCTTTTTTCGTTTAAAGAAAAGCTATTACAATGACCAAGATTACTCTTCAAATTGGTAAGAAGAGGGCACCACAATCACGCCTTTCTTTGATATATGAAATCGTTCTGAATCCGCTCTACTATCAATGCCGATTTGGGTTCCATCAGGCACCTTAACGTTCTTATCGATGATGCAGTTCTGAATATGGCAGTTTCGCCCAATCTCAACGTCCTCAAACAGAATACTATCAATCACAATCGCGGCGTTGCTCACTTTGACCTTAGGGAAGAAGATAGAGTTTTGCGCTGAACCGCCTTCAATTACCACCCCATTCGCGATCATCGAGTTGATGAATATCCCTTGGTTACCTTCTACCGAAGCGATGGTTCGTGCTGGCGGCAGTTGCGGATCATAGGTGCGAATCGCCCAATCCGGTTGGTATAAATCAATAGGCGAGGCTGGTTTCAACAAGTCCATATTCGATTGGTAATATGAGTCGATAGTACCAACGTCTCTCCAGTACGCATCTTGGGTCACTCGGCCTTCTTCATCACCAAACTTGTATGCGTAAACACTGTTGCTGCCGACTAATTTAGGAATGATGTCTTTACCAAAATCGTGGCTTGAATTTGGGTCTTCGGCATCCGCCAGTAGCGCTTGTGTTAACACCTCTTTATCAAAGACGTAAATACCCATTGAAGCCATGCTTCGAGTTGGCCTACCAGGTACACATGCAGGGTAGCGTGGCTTCTCGGTAAAATTATTGATCTCGAGAGATTTATCTATCTCCATCACACCAAACTCTTTGGCTTCGTCAATCGAAACCTCCATGCACGCCACGGTTAAATCGGCCTCGTTTTTTTTGTGCTGCTTGAGCATTGGCGCGTAATCCATGCGATAGATATGGTCGCCTGATAACACCACCACATGCTTAGCTTCACTACGAGAAAGCAGATACAGGTTCTGATAAATCGCATCGGCTGTACCGCTATACCAGCTATCACCGGTTCGCATTTGTGGGGGAACATTGGTGATGTATTCGCCGAGCTCGGGGTTAAGCACCGACCAACCATCACGTAAATGTTTTTGTAAAGAGTGAGACTTGTACTGAGTCAGTACCAAAATTTGGCGAAGCCCAGAATGCAGGCAGTTCGCGAGTGTGAAATCGATGATTCGATATTTGCCACCAAAGGGCACCGCAGGTTTTGCACGGTTATCGGTGAGGGGAGAAAGCCGAGAGCCAACACCGCCGGCCAGAACGATTGTTAGAGTGTCTTGCATGGTCAGAACCTCAATGTATTTATGATTATGAACATAGACTTGCAAGCACTAAGCCAAATGTAACTCATTGAATATTAAACGAGGTGAGGTTGATTATTGTAGAACTGCACCAAATTGATGCGTACGAGATATTGGCTTGCTCTATTTTGATCCGAAGAGATCCGGGCAAAGTGAGGGGGCAAATTAACAAGATGACGCACGGAAAAGTTGCATTACAAAACTGTCAATAAAATGAAGGAATAAAGTGACCGGGTCGATATAAATTTACATAAATAATCACAACTTTTCACAAATTGATTTCCATCAATAAAGTAGGGTTATTATATGCTACCTTGCACGCAAAATAAGAAATGATTACTCATTCACCAATAAAGAATTAAGCCCTCAAAAGGAAATTATAATGAAAAAAACAGTATGTGGTATTGCGGTTATTGCGGCTCTTATGTCAACCAATGTTCTTGCTCATAAAGAAGGTGATTTCATCATCCGTGCAGGTGCAGCAACGGTATCTCCAAACGAAAGCAGCGGCCCTGTTGCTGGTAGTTCAAGTACTAAATTCTCTCTAGATTCGAATACGCAGCTTGGTCTAACATTTGGCTATATGTTTACCGACAACATCAGCTTTGAAGTTTTAGCTGCAACCCCATTTTCTCACAATATTTCCGCGACTGGTCTTGGTGAAATCGCTGATACAAAACACTTACCACCAACGTTTATGGTTCAGTATTACTTTGGCACCGCAGAGAGTGACTTTCGTCCTTATGTAGGCGGCGGCATCAATTACACCGTATTCTTTGACGAAGGTTCGAAGATCGATGGACTGAGCGATGTATCACTTGATGACTCTTGGGGCTTGGCTGCTAACATCGGTATGGATTACATGATCAACGACGATTGGTTCTTGAATGCGTCAGTTTGGTATATAGATATTGATACGACGGCCAAATATAATTTGGGCGGCACTGATTACTCTACAGACGTTGATATCGACCCATGGGTATTCATGATCGGTGGTGGTTACAACTTCTAACCCACCGATTCAGTTTACTAAAGGCGCTCAAGCACCAGCCAGCTTGGGCGCTTTTTTTTTGCTTGCTTGTTAATGAAATGCTTACTCCAACTTATTGTTGTTATGGGTAAAGTAAACTGATTGTTGTCATTTATTGTTAATAAAAGAGAAAGATAAGTGTCATGACAGCCTTCTATGATCGCGTTTTAAATCATGGAGGATATATGAATCGTAAATTCAATAAGCTGACACTATTACTGCCTATCGCGGTAAGTTCTGCTCTGGTTGGGTGTTCTCAGTCAACTTCAACGTTGGTAACACCATCAACGACTGTAACATCATCTCAAACGTCACTTGATACTTTTAGCCTCCAATGCCAATCCATTCAACAACCGAACATGACAGATGCCACTGTTTCTGGAATTAGTCTGGTTGGTCGTGCTATTGCTGACGCCCCGTTTGATACTTCTGCAGCCGAAATCGTCAGCTACGATTCATGTACCGACAAGCTTTATGTGGTTAACGCTCAAGCACAGAAAGTTGATGTGCTATCGATGGACGCTGACAGCGCACCAACCTCTGAGGGCTCTATCGACCTTCAATCAGCCGCTGCGGCTTCTGGTATTAATATCGGTGCTGCGAACAGTGTATCGACTCATCAGGGTTTAGTTGCTGTCGCGATTGAAAACGCCGACAAGCAACAAAATGGCATCATTGCTCTGTATCGCTCAGACACGCTAGAGCTTATCACCACATACACTGCTGGTGCATTGCCAGACATGGTGAGCTTTTCTAAGGATGGCCGTTACATCGCATCAGCAAATGAAGGAGAGCCGAATGCGGATTACAGCATTGATCCTGAAGGCTCAGTGACACTGGTGGATTTAACCAACGGTCCGTTGCAAGCGAAAGTGACTCAAATTGATTTTAAGGCATTCAACCAAGGTCAGCCACGCTATGCCGAACTGACAGACAAGGTTCGAATCTCGGCGCCTAATGCAACCGTTGCTCAAGACCTTGAACCGGAATACCTAACGTTTGCTGATAACGGAAAGCTTTACGTAGCCCTGCAAGAGAACAATGCATTGGCAGCAATTGACGTGGCGAGTGCAGAAGTGGATGCGATTCTGGGATTAGGTGGAAAGCCTTGGGATACTGCTCAGTTGGATGCGTCAAACAAAGACAAGAAACTCGGTAATCTACAAAGCTACGCAATGTTAGAAGGCCTTTACATGCCAGACAGCATCACGAACTACAGTGTTGATGGGAACACCTACATTGTGACTGCGAACGAAGGTGATGGCCGTGAATATGGCATCAAGACGACACAACAAATGTGTGATGACAAAGGCTTTGAGTGGGATGGTGACGATTACCAAGGCACCGAAAACTACACCACAGAAAAAGACTTTTGTATTGCTTATATCGATGAAGTGCGTGGTAAGAAGCTAGATGTTGACTCGAACCACCCATTGGCTGGGGCACTCAAAGACAATAAGCAACTTGCTCGTCTTAAAGTGATTAAGCCACAAGGAACACTTGCTGCTGACCAAAAGGTTCAAGCATTCGGTAGCCGTTCTTTCTCTATTTGGGATGAGTCTGGCGAGTTAGTGTTTGATAGCGGTGATGACTTTGCTCGAATCGTTCTTGATCAAGATCCTGAAAACTTAAACAGCACCAATGATAACAACCAAAGCGGTGACGATCGCAGTGATGATAAAGGGGTAGAGCCTGAAGCTATTGAAGTCGCTGAGATTAACGGCAAGCAGTATGCCTTTATTGGACTTGAGCGCCAGGGTGGCATTATGGTTTACGACGTAACGCAGCCTAAGAACGCAAGTTTCATCAGCTATCTAAATAACCGCGACTTTACTCAGCCTGTGTGCACTAAGGTTGATGAAGATGGTGATTGCGACAACGAGACTTACAACTCGAAAGCGGGTGACCTAGGCCCAGAGTCAATCAAGTATTTCACTCGCTCTGGTAACCACTTTATCGCGGTCGGCAATGAAGTGAGCGGCAGCACATCAGTTTATCGCGTTGAGTTTTAATCACGGTTACTGCGTGTAACTAGACTCAACAAAAACAAAAGCGCCACGACTTGTTAAGTCGTGGCGCTTTTTTAGTTTATTGATGGCTTGCTGAAACTAAAATAAACGATAGTAAGTTGTAGGGTTTAGTCGCCGAACAACAATCAGAGAAGAGCAAACATTTTGATGAAAAAATTTCATACCTTCATTTTGGGAAGGTTTAACATAGTAACGTCTCTTCAGCCATGCTCGCTTACTGGTATCAAAAGTTCCTCTAGCGCTTATATAGAAAGCTTGCTTTTTCTGCTGCGTAATAAATATGTTTGTCAAACGACATCTATTCAATGACACACTTTTAAAGAAGTAGGTAAACGTCGATTTCAACTGTTTCCCCATCAGTTAAATGGGGGAGATTAAGTTAATTCATCATAGGTAAGTTCACGATTGCAAAGACTACCGTGATATACGACAGACGTGTTGATAAAAATAGGCACCCTATAGATTTAGCGCTTACGGTTGTTGAATTAACAGTAATATATTCGGGCAACAAATGTACTCCGAAGTTACCTCACCATTTTGTAAATGACCTTTCTAATTTATAAAACAATCATTTGTCGGGCTAAGTGTTGCTGTCTCATATCTCAGTTTAATAACTAGATGATAAGTATTTGTTGCTTAAATGTTAATAAAAGTTAGCGTGGTCTGACCAGGTGGTGGTTAAATTTACACCTTTTTTAGGGAGCTTAAATTTATCGAAGTGCTGTAGCGTTGTTGAATTTAAGGTCTGAAACCGTTTAATAACTAAGGAAAGTTAAACTATGACAACTTACTGTACGCCGTTAGAACAGTTGAAAGCTAATGTTAAAAAGCACCCTGACAAAGTGTGGCTTCATCAACCTGTTGATCGTAAGTGGCATACTTATACATGGTGTGAGGCAGATATCGCGGCACGGAAAGTCGCAAAAGGTTTAGTTGACAATGGACTAGTCGAGGGGGACAAAGTCTCCATCATCGCTAAAAATTCGGCTGAGTGGTACATATGTGACTTAGCAATAATGATGGCTGGTCTGATTAGTGTCCCGATTTACCCAACAGCAAGTTCAGACAACATAAAGTACGTGTTGGAACATAGTGGCGCTAAAGCGATGTTTATCGGCAAGCTTGATGATTCCAAAGAGCTCAGCAAAGCTTTACCTGATTCATTACTTACCATAGCAATGCCTAGTGCTAAAGTTGATTGCAAGCTTGATTGGCGTGCTTGGTTGCCGATGTTAACGCCACTTGAAAATATTAACATCCCCAGCCTTAACGATACGTTTTCGATCATCTACACCTCTGGTAGCACTGGTTTGGCAAAGGGAGTTGAACTTAGTTATTTAAACGTTGCGTCGTCAGCAACATCTGGCAGTGAGATATTTTTTCAACCGGGGGAAACTCGCGTTATGTCTTATCTGCCATTAGCTCATATCACTGAGCGTTGTGTGGTTGAACTTCCATCGATTTATAATCCAGCTGAAGTGTTTTTTACTGAATCAATTGATACCTTCATTGAAGATGTTAAATATGCTCGCCCAACTGCTTTCCTCTCAGTACCAAGACTATGGACTAAGTTCCAGTCTAAAATCTTGGCGAAGATGCCAAATAATCGTTTACAGCTACTACTAAAAATCCCGATTATTGGCCAAATTGTTGCGCGTAAAATACGTGAAAATCTAGGACTTCAAGACACGGTTTTATTTGGGTCTGGTAGTGCACCTATTTCCCCAGAAGTGCTTCTGTGGTTCCATAAGATCGGTATTAGTATCGGTGAAGGTTGGGGGATGACAGAAACGTCAGGCCTATCGTGTAGCAATGTCCCTTTTGATTTCGAGCACCTTGGAACAATTGGAACGCCTCAACCGTGTGTCGAAATGAAATTATCTGAAGAAGGTGAAGTTCTGATCAAAGGGGATGCTGTCTTCTCGGGATATTACGCAAATGAAGAAGCCACCAAAGCCGCTTTTGAAGAGGGTTGGTTTAAGACGGGTGATAAAGCCGAGCTCAATGCTAATGGCTCGTGGCGAATTATTGGACGAGTAAAAGAACAGTTTAAGACGAGTAAAGGAAAATACGTTTCACCTGTACCCATTGAAAGCAGCTTAGGTAGGAATCCAGATATTGAACAAGTGTGTGTTATGGGAATTGGTAGAAAACAACCGATTGCATTAATTGTTTTAGGCGAAGGCACACCTAGTACCGCTGCGCATGTACGAAAAGAACTTAAAGCTACTTTAAGGAAAGTAAACAGAGAATTAGAAGCTCATGAGCGGCTAGATCACCTGATTTTAGTTGAGCTGCCCTGGAGTATTGAGAATGGCTTGCTAACGCCTACATTAAAGCTCAAAAGGGATAAAATTGAAGAGCGTTATGAACACTTACTTAACTTGAATTTACCTTATGAGGTCATCATTGAAAGTAAATTAACAGAGAAAGATAAGTCTTCTAACACTGCTTACTCTAAACGAGTGTCTGCAAGCGCATAAATAATCTAAATTAGACGGAACTAACAATGTCACAGCTATTAAGAAGGACAGACAACTTATCTAAGTTGTCTGTGAATAAGCACAACTATGCATTTGGTTTTTTTAATTGGCCCCAACATATTGAAGAGGACTCATGGTGGCAATCTCCTGATGTTTTAAGTGTTAGCCTTACTGAAAAATTCGAAACTTTTTCTGAAGAACAACTTAAAAAATTATCTAAATGGGAGTGCGTGAATACTTTTAGCCTCAATTATACCGGAGAGTTGGAGTTGATACATGAGGTAAGCCGGATACTGAATAAAGTTACACTAAAAGATGCTAGAGAATATCTTTTTCATTTGATTGATGAAGAAAACCAGCATATGTGGTATTTCCATAAGTTTTGTAAAGACTATACCAATACTGTTTATCCTAATAGAAAGCTTCAATTGGAAAATCCAGTATTAACTCCTTCTGAAGAACAGTTTTTAATATTCGCGAGAATATTGATTTTTGAAGAGATTGGCCACCACTATAATATTGTTAATGCTAAAGATGAGCGTGTTCACCCTTTTGTAAGAGAAATAAATGAAGAGCACTACAAAGACGAATCAAGACATATAGCATACGGTCGTCAACTTCTTGAATACTTGGCTCCTGCGGCGCTTGAAAGTGAGGGAAGCCCTCAAATGTTAGCGAAGCAGCTACAAACATCGATAGATATTAATATTGGAGCACTCTATAACACATCTGCATATCGTGATGCTGGGATATTAGAACCACTGGCACTGAGAAACTGAGCTAATGAATAATCCAATGCGCATCGAATTCCATCGAGAAAAATTATTGAAACATGTCACTCGATTGCTCATCAGGTGCGGTATACCTTTGGAGGAAGCTTATCAATGAGTAATAAAATGGAAAAAGGATTCTTGGAGTTGTGTGAATGGTTACAAAAACGAACAAAATTAAATTCACCAATTGAACACGATATTGATTTAATTAAAAACAAGATCGTAGATTCTCTTGTTTTTGTTGAGTTCTTAATGGTTCTTGAACAGTCAACAGGCTTGATTATTGAAGTCGATGAAACTCTTCATGATAAAGTAAAAACCCTAGCTTCGGTAAAAAAACACTTCTTTGAGGATGAAAATCAATATGTCTAATAAAAGCCAACAGATCAATTTACTCGAACTTATTAAACAACCTCTTTATGATAGTCAAGAATCTATTTTTATAACTGGAGCGACGGGTTTTCTAGGAGGTAACTACCTTTACTGGAAGTTACATACTCCGGGAAAAATATTTGTTCTATCCAGAGGCGATTCTGAGCAAGAGGCACTTTCGCGTATTAAAAATAACTTGAAATCCTGTGCTCAAAGTTATGATCTGCCGGATATCCCAGAAGATGAGTTAGAGCGGAAGCTCGTGTGTGTTCGAGGAGACCTCAAGTCACAAGGATTAGGACTCAGTCAAAAGCAGATAATACAGTTACAACAAGAAAATATAACCGAAATATGGCATTTTGCAGCAAGTTTATCTTATCGTTGGGAAGACCAAAATAAAATTGATGCGACAAACTTAATAGGTACTCAAAACTTACTGGATGTTTCAGAAAAGTTGAAAGTTAAGCGATTTATTTATATATCAACAGCATATACCGCAGGTAAAACTAGCGGGTCAATAAAGGAGCAACTGCATAGCGAGGATACAGAATTTACTAACTATTACGAACAGAGTAAGTGCTATGCGGAAAAGTTAGTTTCACAATATACTGCATCTATGGGGATTGCTTCCACGATAGTTAGACCTTCCATTGTTTTGGGGCCAGTATTGACTCAGCGCAGTGGAGGAACTCGATTTGGTTTGTATGGATTTTTTAATGAGATGTATCAGATCAAATCAACGTTATCTCAGTTAAACCATAAAATTCGACTCGTAGGCGATCCCGAAGCTGTTGGCAATTTTATTCCTGTCGATCAGGTAGTAGCAGACTTACTATATCTACGGTCGATTAACTTTGGTTCACAACCTATTTATCATTCTGTAAACCCCTCAAACTTAAGGGTCTTTGACGTAATTCAACAATGTGAACAACACATAGGGACTGACTGTATTGACATTGTTGATTCTAGAGATAGTGAAACGACAACACTTGAATCAATGTTTGATGGAAGAACAGAGTTCTATGAAGGGTATTATGGCACGTTGAAATCTTTTGAACGTTCATTGCCTCATCATAAGCCAATGTCACTAAATGTTATGGATAACTATATTCGTATGTTTCAAGAAGAACTTGTTCTTGAAGGTAGCGATGATTCGTTTGAACGTCATCAAGTAAAGACTTGGGATGGTAACTTACTAACTGTATACACAATGGGGTCACCTAAAAAAGAGACGCTCATTATTGCTAACGCATATGGGATGCCAGTTGATTTTATGCAACCTCTAGCCTCTCGCTTGTCGCGAGATTATCACGTTGTCACTTGGGATACCCGTTGGGTGCCTGGAATTACTCAAGGTTTTGAATTAGAAAAGTGTCACTCATTAACGCATGCAAGGGATGCGATAAGCCTACTCGATTCCTTCGACGTTAAACAAGCTTCAATGATAGGTTGGAGCAGTGGTGTCCAAGTTACACTGCGAGCCTTGAGTGCATTTCCTTCTCGTTTTTCTTCAGCAGTACTCTTAAATGGAGGGATTTCATTGCAGAAAAGGAAGTTACCAGTAAGTGAATTCGAACAAAGTTTGAAGAGTCTTCTCCCCAAAATTAGCTCGTCTAGAAGAAATGCAGAACTATATTGTCAGTTGATATACGGAAACATCCAAGGAGATGCTGACGATAAAAGAGCAATCAATTCGGTAATAAGTAGCACTGACCCGAGATTAATGGCAATGACAAGCCTACCTTATCAAAACAGTGAAACGTTGTACCGATATGCCAATATGATGAACAACTTATTTAATGAACGAGACGATGCATATACAAGTGATGCTCATCAACCAATGTTAGTTGTTGGTTGTCAGAACGATGAAATCACACATCCTGAATCTGCTGTTGAGCTGTCGAGGTCTTTGAGTAATGGTCGATTGTTAATGTTAGAAGATAGTGGTCATTTTGCTCATTATTATGACAGCTCGCTTGCGGAGTCGATCATCCAATTTATCGCGCAATTTAAAAAGGAGCAAGAAGGTGTTCCAGCTTAGTCTTCGACTTAAGCAAGCTTTTCAAGCACACCGAGAACGACCTGCATTATGGGTAAAAAATGTAACATATACCTATGAGCAGCTTGAAGATCGCGCCAGTCAGTTGGCGCGATCTTTACTCCAGCTAGAGCAACCCAATGCTCTACTATTGGTTGGAAAATCGTTTGACGGTTATGCTTCTATACTTGCTTGCACGTTATCTAAAATAACTTACATTCCTCTCAACAATACATTTCCTGTTGAAAAAATTGCCTCGATTATTCGTACGAGCGGATGCAGTACTTTATTAGTCGATGAAGAAAGCATTGACTTACTAGAGTCTCTATTACCTTTGTGTGATAGGAAGCTGAAAATTATTCGTTCATATGATTTAGCGATAGATATCCATGAGGATAAGATTTTCAAAATAGGTTCTAGGCGTAGTGATCTTACTTCAGGTTGCAATGAACAAAAGTTTGATAATTTGCAGAGTTCTTATGTTTATCTAATGTTCACTTCAGGTAGTACAGGATTACCAAAAGGCGTACCAGTTAATGAGCAGAACTTACTTAGTTATTTAGATGGCATTACTTCACTGTACAACTTCGATCATCTAGATAGACATAGTCAGTTTTTCGATTTTACGTTTGATCTATCGGTTCATGACATTTTTGTATGTTTGACCACTGGTGGGTGCCTATATGCAGCCACTGAGTTTGATAAATTGCTTCCGACTAAGTTTGTTAACACCCACAAGTTAACAGTCTGGTTTTCCACGCCATCAATGGTGACATTTGCGAAGCAGGCAATGGGAGAACGTTTTCAGTTTGAAAAGATGCCAACGTTGAAACATAGTCTTTTTTGCGGTGAGGCTTTAACGGACAGTGTTGTTGAAGACTGGAGTTGTTTGGCTGAAAACTCAACATTGGACAACCTGTATGGGCCAACAGAAGCAACAATTGCGTTTACTTTGTTTAGGGTTAATAGAGACGATGAAGCAGCGCATCCAATAGTCCCAATTGGAAAGCCTTTTGGCCAAAACCGCTGCGTTATTTTGAATGATGAGCTGCTCCCTGCCGAGTTTGGTGAAGTGGGGCAACTTTATTTGACTGGCCCTCAGGTTGTAGACGGGTACTGGACAGATAGTGATAAAACAAACCAAGTTTTTATAGAATGGTCACCATGGAATGATAGCGTTGTTCAACGGCTTTATAAGACCGGAGATTTGGCGAGCTATGACTCTAGTGGCGTAATGTACTTTCATGGACGTGTCGATCATCAAGTTAAGCTCAGAGGCTATCGCATAGAGATACAAGAAATTGAATCATTGATTCGTCGTTTTACTGCTTCAGATAGGATCGTAGTCGTTCCGTACCCTTATGGAGAAAAGGTGTGTACTGGTTTAACTTTGTGTCATAACGAGCTTGGCTTTAGTGCAGAGGATCTAGTTGAACTTTGTCGTTCGTCGCTACCTACATATATGGTGCCCGATACCATCGTTTTTTTAGATAAGATTCCTACAAACAGTAGTGGAAAGTTAGATCGTAGAGCCATTATGGAGATGTTGAAAGCCAATGAATAAAGTTTTTAACGCTACTCAATCATGTATTTTTTGTCAGATTAATCGTGATCAATCTGCTCATTTCCTCATTGCGAAGTCTAACTGTTTGATAGCTGTACTTGACATACATCCGATAACGGAAGGTCACTTACTTATTCTCAGTAGAAGTCACGTTTCTCATCTTGAAGAGCTAAATGATGATGAATACAAGGAGTTGTTCTTGTTCGCTAAGAAGTTGGGGCTGAGAGTTATCGAGGCATTTGATGATGTCAATGATTATACATTGGTGGTAAACAATGGAACATATTCAGGACAGCATATTCCTCATGCTCATATTCACTTAATTCCACGACGGAAATGGGACAACATTAATTTTTACTGGCGATTACTTACAAGGTTTATTAACCCGACCGTTTCAAAAAGGCGCTTGCTAAAAGTGTCTCAAAAACTGAAAAGTCATTTTTGAAGTCGACGACTGTTTGTATCAAGCGAAACGCAATGATAGAGACAGGGTAGAGAGCAGTTCTGATAGAGATACAAAAACGTGTTTTCAGCGAACAAGCAGCAAATAAAGAAGGGATCTGCAATCTATTTCTAGTTACAGGTCCCTTCTTTATTCAATGTCAATTATGACGTGATGTTTGTTATTGCGTAAAGCCTATGGCTGTTGCTTAGTTGGCGCTAGAGCAATTTCACGGATACAAACGTTCTGTGGTTGCTGGTAAGCGAATGATACCGCGCGAGCAATATCGTCAGCTGCCAGTACGCCGCCCATGTCTTCTTTCCAAGAATCGTAACCGTCTTTGATCTCTTGAGAGGTAGTGTGCGACAGAAGCTCAGTTTCTACAGCGCCCGGTGCGATAGTCGTAACACGAACATTTGAAGCAGCCACTTCTTCACGAACGTTCTCAGAAATAGCGTGTACCGCGAATTTAGTACCACAGTAAGCTGCGTGGCTTGGGAATGTTTTCTTACCTGCGATAGAGCTGATGTTGATGATAGTACCTGTATTACGTTCCATCATCGGAGCAAGTACAGATTGCATGCCGTTTAGAAGACCAATTACGTTCACGTCGAACATTGTCTTCCACTCTTGAGCGTCTTGAGTATCGATTTGACCAAGAAGCATTGCACCGGCGTTGTTGATAAGCGCGTCTACAGGGCCAAATTTCGCTTCACCTTGTGCGATTGCTGCATCAAAAGACGCTTTGTCTGTTACGTCTACTTTCACTGATAGTGAGTTTGGTAGGTTCAGCGCTTCAAGGCGGTCAACACGACGAGCTAAAAGTAGCAGAGGGTGACCTTCATCGCTTAGACGACGAGCGATTGCTTCACCAATACCAGAGCTTGCACCTGTAATTACGATTAGTTTTTTCATTTTATTTCCTCTGTACTTTTATTGCGTCGGTTGGCTACGACGTGCTGTTTAAATGCATTCGAATCAAGTGCTTGTTGCCTTGTTTCGTTGCGATGGAGGTATATTAAGGAAAATAGCATTGTTGATATATAGCGCTTTACTTGAAACACTGTTGCTGTAGTGCAACAATAAAGATGTTCACTTTATAGATTTATAGCGTCATAACTCTATAGCTTCATCACTTTTTAATTTCACAAGTAAGCTGGCGACCATGCTCAATCAAATTAATCTGTCAGATATTCGCTCTTTCGTGCTTATCGCTCGTTTAGGTAACTTCACTAAAGCAGCGGAGGAGCTTGATGTGTCTCGTTCCCACGTATCACGCCAAGTAAGTAGCCTAGAAAAACAGATGGGAGTGACATTGTTTATCCGCACTACTCGAACCTTGAGATTGACGCACGCAGGGCAAGATCTATACGCGAGATGCGAACAAGCCTTAGATAATATAGACCAAGCGTTGATTGCTGCTGTGGACGATGTCGAAGAAGTGCGTGGCGACATAAAAGTAAATTGTGTCGGGGGTTATCTTGGTGAGGTGATCATCGCGGATCTGGTCAATGAGTTTATGCAGCTTTACCCAGACATCAGTATTAGCCTTGATTTCAGTAGTAACCGAATCGACCTGATTGAAGACGCGTTTGATATCGCTTTTCGCATGGGAAGCTTAGAAGACGCGGGCTTTATCGCAAGAAAGCTATTAGACATCGAGATGGGAACACTCGCGAGCCCAGAGTACTTTGCTCGTAAAGGAAAGCCTAGTCACCCCAAAGATCTGATCCACCATGATTGCTTAACGGGCTCTGTTCGCAAGTGGAGCTTTCAAGCGCTAGATGACACCAAGAAAACGGTCGATGTGCATGTGACAGGTAGGCTGCAATGTAAAAATGGGCGAGTGTTGGTGCAGGGCGCGAAGTCGGGCAACGGAATTATTCGTGTACCAACCATCTATTGCTTGCAAGAACTGAACGACGGGCAACTGCTGCAAGTATTTGAAGAATGGGTGGTGCCTAAGGTCGACTTTTCAGCGATCTACCATCGAGACCGCTATCAACCGAGCCGAATTCGAACCTTTATTGATTTTGTAAAAGGTCGCTTTGAGCAAATGCCAGTGAGCTAAATAGTGCGTACTTTTTACGCCTTGCGTTTTTTGGCAATAGTTGGGCTGGCTTGGGCTTACATCTCGTCGATTTCGTTTTGTAGGTTTTCCAGCTGGTCTAGAATCAACAAGAACTTCTCGCCGAACGGCGTCACTTGGTACTCAACTCTTGGTGGCAGTTCGTTGAACATCTGCTTATCTAAAATCCCAAACTCCACATTTCGCTTCAAGCATTCATTCAATACCTTGGTCGATAACCCTTCAACCGAGCGCACCATTTCACCGGGGCGATTAATGCCGTTTGCCAATAATTGGTAAACCGTTAGCGACCATTTACAGCCGTAGATGGTTTCTACCATGCGAGCTGAGCGCTCTGGTGCCGATTTTCTTGAAAAAAAGTTTTCCTGATTTTTCATAAAGATGTACCAATAAGTACCTACCTAACCGATTTGTACTTACTATTCATAGTGTTAGTTCAAAGCCTAAGATTACCACGTTCACATGACTTAGGAGATAACAAAATGAACTTCACTAAAAATGGTATTGCAGTAGTAATCGGTGGCACAAGCGGTATGGGCTTTGAAACAGCGAAGCAATTAGTCGCTCAAAACATCCATGTGTTGGTTGTCGGCAATAACCCAACTAAGTTAGATAAAGCGGTGTCAGAACTTCAATCACTAGGCCCCGCTTCTGGTTGGCAAGCTAACCTTTATGATGGTGCGAGTGTGTCTCGCCTTATCGAACACCTTGAGTCGTTAGATGAAGGTATTGGTTACCTTGTTAATGCTGCAGGTTATTTCAACCCTAAAGCGTTTATTGAGCACCAAGAATCTGATTACGAGCAATATATGCAGCTGAATAAAGCAACCTTCTTCATCACTCAAGCGATAAGCAAATTGATGATCAAGAACGGCGGTGGCAATGTGGTTAACGTTGGTTCTATGTGGGGTAAGCAAGCAATCAAAGCGACGCCATCTTCTGCCTATTCAATGGCTAAAGCTGGTTTGCACGCATTAACCCAACACATGGCCATGGAACTGGCTGAGCATAATATTCGTGTGAATGCCGTGTCTCCAGCAGTGGTTAAAACGCCGATTTACGAATCTTTCATTAAACCTGAAGAAGTGGATCAAGCGTTAGAAGGCTTCAACGCGTTCCACCCTATTGGTCGAGTAGGTTTGCCGAAAGACATCGCCAATAGCATCTCTTTTCTATTGTCAGACAGTGCAGATTGGGTAACGGGTGCAATCTGGGATGTTGATGGCGGTGTGATTGCTGGCCGCAATTAATTAGGATTCTTTTCAGGTGGCTGTCGCGTAGGCAAAATAGCAGCGAGATGGCCTCCTTGATGAGTATTCGCGTAGAATAGAAACTAGAAAGACAACAATAATAATTAAAACGATAACAAGAGTAAGGTCGCCATTATGTTCAACATGGACTTTTCAAAAAAGCTGGTTATTGAAACCGAATCATTAGACTGGATTGCAAGCCCTGCCAAAGGGGTATGGCGCAAACCGCTTGAAAGAGAAGAGAAAGAATCAGGTCACACGACCAGCGTGGTGAAGTACGATCCTGAATCTTCGTTTTCTGAGCACCCGCATCCGCAAGGCGAAGAGATCTTCGTATTAGAGGGTGTTTTCTCTGATGAAACTGGAGACTTCCCTGCAGGTACTTATATCCGTAATCCGCCGGGCAGCGCGCACTCTCCATCAAGCAAAAATGGCTGCACGATTTTGGTTAAGCTAAACCAGTTTGACGTGAGAGACTTAACTCAAGTTCGCATCAATACGCTAGAAACGGAATGGCTTGCAGGTATCGGCGGCTTACAAGTGATGCCACTGCATGAATTCGAACACGAGCATGTCGCTTTAGTTAAGTGGCCAGTTGGCGAACGTTTTCAGCCGCATCGTCACTTTGGCGGTGAAGAGATCTTTGTGTTGTCTGGTACCTTTAAAGATGAACATGGCGAGTATCCAAAACACACATGGATGCGTAGTCCTCACATGAGTGAGCATTTCCCTTATGTGGAAGAAGAGACGGTTATCCTAGTGAAAACGGGGCACTTGCCATTGGGTTAAAGGAATGCTCAATATAAAGATGAGAAAGCCGCATTGTTTTGAACAAGCGGCTTTTTTTAGTTTTTATATATGAGCTAACTAGTAAGCGACACCAATACGCTGACGTGGGAACTTACCAGCTTCGAGTTCATCAATCATCGCAATAGCGTAGTCACTAACGGATATTTTGCTGTTGCCATCTTCGTCGGTGATCAGTTGGTCTCCACCAGTACGGTAGGTCGATAGTTTCTCACCCGGGAATATTTCTGCCGCTGGGCTAATGAACGTCCAATTAACCTGGCTATCAGACTGTTTGAAGGCTTCGAGCGCTTCTCCTTGTGCTAGCGCTTCATTTTTGTAATCCGCTGGGAAGTCAGGAACGGTAACTAACGGTACGTTTGGCGCCACTTCTAATGAGCCTGCACCTCCTACCCAAAGTAGACGTTCGATGCCAATGCTTGGCAATGTATCAAGCAACTTAGCTGCTGTGTTTTTTACGATGTCGTGATTGCCTAGAGCGCGTCCACCAATCGAAGCAATTACCGCATCAACGCCTGAGAAAGCGGTCGCTAGACTTGCCGCTTCCTCTTGTAAATCAAATGAACGAACTTCAACATCGCTGATTTCTACGCGGCTTGCATCTCTTACAACAGCAACAACTTCGTGTCCGCGAGATTGAGCTTCTTGAGCGATGTGGCTACCAATCCAACCTGATGCGCCTAATACTGCAATTTTCATAATGTCTCTCCAATTATCTAATTTATTGAGTCTGTTTCTCGACAGCTATTGCAGTCTAATAGCTCACTAAGTTGCGATAAATATCGTAAAATGATGTAGATTGTATCTATACAGTTATCTAATAGGCTTGGTTAAGTCGGTAAGGGAGAGTGTGATGGACAGGTTGACGGCGATGCGTAGCTTTGTTGAAGTCGCAAATTGCGCCAGTTTTACTCAAGCAGCAGAGCATTTGGACATGAGCCGTTTACAGGTTTCACGGCATGTTCAAGAGATCGAAGGGTGGTTAAAGCAGAGGCTATTACACAGAACAACTCGAAAGGTGAGTTTGACGGCGGCAGGGGAAATCGCATTACAACGCTGTGAGAAAATACTCCATGAAACGGCGGAGCTAGAAGTCACTGCACTTAATCAAACCGATGCTCTTTCAGGTGTGATTCGCATAGCTGCACCCATTGGTTTGACTCAGCACATGTTGTTGGGTGTGGTTGAACAATTCACGGAGCTTCATCCTAATATCACGGTAGAGCTATTTGCTTCTGACCATTTTGCTCAGCTGGTGGATGATAGAATCGATATTGCGCTGCGCTATACCGATCAACCTGACGATAGTTTGATTGCTCGAAAGCTAATGGAAATTGATTCGGTGGTGTGTGCCTCACAAGACTACCTAGACAAACACGGTGAACCTGAAACGGTTGAAGCGCTCCGACAACACAATTGTTTTCGTCATTTGAGTGTCTCTAAGTGGGATTTTGTTAAGGATAACCAACATTATTCGGTTGAGGTGTCGGGGACTATTAAGGCCAACGATGTTGGGGTCTTAGCTCGCGCCGCACAGCATGGCAAAGGGGTTGTTCGATTACCTTGTGATTTAGCGAATCCGTTGATTGCAGAAGGGAAGTTGAAACGAATTTTGGATGATTTTGTTTCACCGAGTAGTGTGCTTTGGGCGGTGTACTTGTCTCGCAGTTATCAGCTGCCTGTTGTTCGTCAGTTCATTGATTTTTCAGCAGAAGCTTGGTCTAGCGATATCAAATCTGGAGACGTTTAAGCTTACATCGCTCATAACTTGTCTCGTCCTAAAATAGAACCAAATAAATATATAAGCCCATAAATACAAAAATCCGATATCAAAGGTGATATCGGATTTGAACTCAATAATTCAGAGTTCCAGCACGCTCTCCTCTCACGAAGTCTTTACATGTAATGATGTACGGATAATCGGGTGTCTATCGCCTTTTCGTTAATGTCAGGTAAAGGTCGATACAAGCTTCTGGTAATGTCCGTCAATACTTGGTCGTATACTTTTGAAACGACGGTTGATATATCGCTTGTTAATTCGTACATGCTATCTGCCGGTTGAGTTGCTTCGGTACTTGATGCGATCTCGGTGAGTGCATGCATCGCACGTGTACAAATCGGTGACCCGCTGCTTATAGGACAGATAATCGATAATTGGTTAAGTTTTCTGTGTGTCTGAGAGGCGTAGAATTTGAATCTCGCATACTCTTCTGGCTTCTCCATATCCGCCTTTTCTATTCCAGGGATAGACATTCTAAGCTTGGTCAAGATCTCCATGCAGTCCAAGATCTGTTGCCAATTCATATGGTATTCGCTACTCATGTCTTCTCGTTCAGATTGGATCAGCCAGATGATCATGACTTCATCCATCAAGAACATGCAGTGGCGAATGGTTTTACCGTGAATAGATTGGTTACGCACCAAGCTACGGTTTTGCCAATCGCTGTGCATTGCGATGAGTTTTAGATGGTAGATGCGATACATAGGACGGCTATCAAACGACACATGAGATTGAAGCAGTTCAGACACCTCAAGTATGTTGTCGTAAATCTCATTCACTTTGCGAATCGAGTCGCTAGACAGCTTATAACCAAGAGCATAATGCGTTGCGGCGCGATGTTTGCGTGATAGCAGCAATAGTTCTCTGAGTAGAACTAAGGTTTCAAACCTATGTGATAGCGCCGTTTGTCTCTTTTTGGAAAAATGAAATAGGGCAGCAAGTACTGCTATGGATAAACCAACTGAAATAATTACAAACATATTTAACTCCTAATATGTGCATACCTACTTAGTGGTAGTGCAGACACCGTGCCAAAATCAATAAGTGTTATATTTCAGTGGTTTATGTTTTTTCTCTATTTATGGATGATCAATGATGGTGCATGATTTCACCATTCGAGTGAATGTTTCTCATATTTTGCAGGATTTTTTGAGAGGTTACGCTTTTCTTGTGATTAGGCTGGGGAGGTTTCGATAGGTAGGGACACTTCGGCGATCAATCTCTAGTTCGTCTCAAAGTACGGAAATTAAAAAGGCCTCATTCTTTAATGCTATTAACTAGAAACAGCATTAAAAAGTGAGGCCTTTCAATATTTACTAGCGATCCAATTATC
>NZ_CP031055.1:3300000-3521946 GCF_003345295.1 Vibrio splendidus | reverse complement strand
TTAAAGCCAAGTTCTTGCGCCGATTTATCAGCAAAAGGCGAAACACCGTAAGAGATGATTCCCGGACGAACCCAATCAAGGTGGCTGTTAGGCCAAGCCAATAGACCCGCAGAGGCAGCAAGTGAACGCTCACCTTCACAGCCGTCAGTGAGAGATAAGAAAAGCTCAGTCTGTTCAACGGTGGTTGCTCTATCAAATTCATCAGCACAACCAAAGTGGCTCATGTAACGTAGAGGTTTGGCAACATTCGCACATTGATGCAAACGCTCAACAAAGTTTTGGTATTGCTCAGGGCGAACACCTAATCGGTGCATGCCACTGTCGACTTTAAGCCATACCACAACCGGTGTTTCCAAATCTGCATTCTCTAGCGCGCTTAATTGCTCTTCACAATGCACCACGGTTTGAATGTTATTGGTCACCAGGATGGGTAAATCACCCGAAGAGTAAAACCCTTCCAGCAACAAAATGGGTTTAACAATACCACCAGCTCGCAGTTGTAAGGCTTCTTCAATACGTGCAACACCAAAAGCATCTGAGTTTTTCGAGTGCTTAGCGATATGCAGTAAGCCGTGCCCGTAGCCATTCGCTTTCACAACCGACATAACTTTACACTGTGGAGCCTTCGACTTTATCTGGTTCAGGTTATGTTCGAGCGCGTTTAAGTCAATGCTTGCCGTCGCTGCTTTCATATAAGTCATTAACTTACTCATCATCAAATGCAGGACCTGCATAGTTATCAAATCGGGAGTGTTGACCTTGGAATGTTAAACGAACCGAACCGATAGGACCGTTACGTTGTTTACCAAGGATGATCTCAGCGATGCCTTTCAGTGAACTGTCTGGGTTATAAACCTCATCACGATAGATAAACATGATCAAATCGGCATCTTGCTCGATAGAACCTGATTCACGCAAATCCGAGTTTACTGGGCGCTTATCAGCACGTTGCTCTAGGGAACGGTTAAGCTGAGAAAGTGCCACAACCGGAACGTTCAACTCTTTCGCTAGCGCTTTTAGGGAGCGAGAAATTTCGGCGATCTCTAACGTACGGTTTTCAGACAACGAAGGTACACGCATTAATTGAAGGTAATCTATCATGATCATAGAGATACCATCGTGCTCACGAGCGATACGTCGAGCACGAGAACGAACCTCTGTTGGTGTTAAGCCCGAGCTATCATCGATATACATATTCTTCTTATCCATCAGAATACCCATACTCGACGAAATACGTGCCCAATCTTCATCGTCTAATTGACCAGTACGAATCTTGGTTTGGTCTACGCGAGAAAGTGACGCAAGCATACGCATCATCAGCTGTTCGGCTGGCATCTCTAAAGAGAAGATTAAAACCGGTTTGTCTTGCTTCATCGCCGCGTTTTCACACAAGTTCATCGCAAACGTGGTTTTACCCATCGATGGACGCGCAGCAACAATGATTAAGTCAGAACCCTGTAGGCCTGCTGTCTTCTTGTTGAGGTCGTTAAAGCCAGTATCGACACCAGTAACACCATCTTGTGGCGATTTATATAAGATTTCGATACGTTCTAGCGTCTTCTCGAGAATGCTATCAACGTTTTGTGGACCTTCGTTTTCACTTGCTCGGCCTTCTGCAATCGCGAAGACTTTACTTTCAGCAAGATCAACCAGCTCTTCCGATGTACGACCTTGAGGGTCATAACCAGAATCCGCGATCTCATTCGCCACACCGATCAGGCTGCGAACCTGTGCTCGCTGTGCCACGATATCAGCATACGCATTAATGTTAGCGGCACTTGGGGTGTTTTTGGCTAAGTCAGCAAGGTAAGCAAAGCCACCTACGTCTTCTAGCTGCTCACGAAGCTCTAAATGTTCAGAGAGTGTAATCAGGTCCAGAGGAGAACTTTCTTCAAGGATATCCTTTACCGCTTCAAAGATCAGACGGTGAGGACGGCTATAAAAGTCTTTGGCCACAACCTTTTCAGCAACTGTATCCCAGCGTTCGTTATCCAATAACAAACCGCCAATAACAGATTGCTCAGCTTCTAATGAATGTGGCGGGACCTTGATGGCGTCCACCTGATCGTTGGCTGATTTCTGACTTTTGGTATCCACTATGACTACACTCAATAACTAATAATGATCGTTCATTATACCCAAGAACACTCATTTGTAATCCGTTCCTAAGCGTTTGTTTTATTCTTCAGGAAGAATTTACCTATTGCTGACGGAATTAACCAAGGGTAGCATTACGATCCTGCCATTCACTCACTGTATAACTAGAGGTATGCGTGTCCAAATTATTGGCTCTGAGCTCTGGTCTTCTAAGCTCTGGTCTTCTAAGCACCAGCCTTCTGAGCTCTCCGTTGGCCTTAGCTGATGATGATGATGCTAAAGCCTCTGTCGATGCAATCCTCGACTCTATAGTAGTTTCAGAACCTACTGTTGAGCCGATCGTCGTTGCACCGACACCTGAAAAAGATATGGATATCGCACCAAGTGATACGAGTGACACAGAACTGCCGAACCCACTCAAGACGGAAGTCGAATTTGGGTATCAGTCGCATACTGGTAATTCTGATTCACGATCGCTAAATGCCCGCCTAAACGGTGAGTATACGGCTGGCCGTCATAGAACCAGTGGCGAATGGAAATACTACAACCTCTACAAAGACGGTGAAGAAGATAAAAGGCAATCGACTTACTCGGCTCAGAGTGACTACAAGTTAAGCCCTAAAACCTACCTTTACGGCAGCTTCAAAGGTGTCGACTCACGATACAGTGCTTACTTTAAAGACTACACAATCTCTAGTGGTTTGGGTTATCAGTTCTCGAACACTGAAGAGTTTGTGTTGGAAGTCGAAGTCGGACCGGGTTTTCGTTACCAAGAACCTAATCTCGATGAATTGGACGACGATGACATCATCTTCCCAGAGATTGTTGAAGAGGCGATTTTCCGTGGCAATGTGAATACATCATGGCAGGTGTTGAAGAATTTGCAGCTCAAGGCTGATGTGACGTTAGTATCTGGCCACAGTAACCTGAAATTTGATACTGAATTAGAAGCGATCAACGATATTACTGACAATATTGCACTAAAGATTGCTCACTCTCGTCAATACCACGATAAAGTGCCTCACGGATTAAGCAAAGAAGACTCTGTGCTATCGATTAACTTGCTCTTTCAGTTCTAACCTCAAGAGCAACTCTAGTTTCAAGAACTATTCTAATCTCAAGAGCAGTTCTAGTCTCAAGAGCTGTTCTAATCTCAAGAGCTGTTCTAATCTCAAGAGCAATTCTAGTCTTAAGGCCACTTCTAACCTTGAGAACAGACTGTTCAGCAATAAGAGCTTTTAGATCACTGTAAGCTTTTTACTTACCATAACCCCTTCGCTATATTTTCCTATATTTCAGACATAAAAAAACACCAGCCGAAGCTGGTGTTTAAAACTTTCAAAAGAAAGAATTCGTCTTGGTACTGAAATTACTCAGCTGCAACGATAGCGATTTTCGCAGTAGCAAAAACTTCAGAGTGAAGTTGGATGCTTACTTCGAATTCGCCGATGTTACGTAGAGCGCCTTCAGGTAGGCGTACTTCGCTCTTAACTACTGCAACACCAGCTGCTGTAATAGCATCTGCGATGTCACGAGTACCGATAGAACCGAATAGTTTGCCTTCGTCACCAGCTTTAGAAGCGATTGTAACGCCTTCTAGAGTGTTAACTGTCTCTGCGCGAGCTTCTGCAGCAGCTAGTTGCTCAGCAACTTTAGCTTCTAGTTCAGCACGGCGAGTTTCGAACATAGCAACGTTGTCTTTAGTTGCCATAACTACTTTACCCTGTGGGATAAGGAAGTTACGAGCGTAACCAGATTTAACGTTTACTTGGTCGCCAAGGCCACCTAGGTTACCGATTTTATCAAGTAGAATAACTTGCATTATCTTAGTCCTCTTAAACTATTGTTAACTATTACCGATTACTGATGCTTGTCAGTGTACGGTAGTAGAGCTAGGTAACGAGAACGCTTGATAGCGCGAGCTAGCTGACGTTGGTATTTAGCACTTGTACCAGTGATACGGCTAGGTACAATTTTACCAGCTTCAGTGATGTAGTTTTTTAGAGTTGCTACGTCTTTGTAGTCAATCTCTTGTACGCCTTCTGCAGTAAAACGGCAGAATTTACGACGACGGAAGAAACGAGCCATGGGCTATCTCCTGATCTAAATTTAATAATGCGGTATTAACACAGGCTTATAAATAAGCGTAAGCAAATGCTTGTAGTGAAAATACCTAAACGAGTTGAATAAAATTTAATGACCTAAAAGGCCAAAAAAGAATTACTCAGCAGCAGCTTCTGGCTTAGCTTCTTCTTCACGACGTGGTGCACGTTCTTCACGGTCATCACGACGAGGAGCACGCTCTGCACGCTCTTCTTTTTGCTTAAGCATGATAGATTGCTCAGTCACAGCGCCTTTAGTGCGCATGATCATGTTACGTAGAACTGCATCGTTAAAACGGAAAGCAGTTTCTAGCTCGTCCATCACTTCTTGGCCAGCTTCAACGTTCATAAGAACGTAGTGAGCTTTGTGAAGTTTGTTGATTGGGTAAGCCATTTGACGGCGGCCCCAGTCTTCTAGACGGTGGATAGTACCGCCAGCTTCAGTGATTGAACCAGTGTAACGCTCGATCATGCCAGCAACTTGCTCGCTTTGATCAGGGTGAACCATGAATACGATTTCATAATGACGCATTTGGTTGCTCCTTACGGATTATTAGCTTCCACGAAAGGCTCGGTCGTCCAAGGGAAGCAAGGAACTAAAGAAAAATGACCGAGTTTTAAGGACGGCAAATATTATAGAAAGAACCCGGTATTGGCAAGCGGTATTTGGCTAATAATGAAACAGTTTTTCTTTCGCCATCTAGCCATCTGACAAACCAAACGATTCCGTCATAACAGCCTAAAAAGAAACGCCCACCAGCAAGTGGTGAGCGCTAATAAATTCATAGACTTAGAGTCGTTCTGCCTTTTGACTCAGCTTAACGCTATTGAGCTAGGCGCTGACGTACCGCTTCGAACAGACAGATGCCTGATGCTACCGAAACGTTGAGGCTCGACACGCTGCCTGACATTGGAATCTTAATTAGGTCATCACAGGTTTCACGCGTTAAACGACGCATGCCGTCACCTTCTGCACCCATAACTACCGCAAGAGGACCCGTTAGCTTCGCTTGGTAGATGTCATGCGTCGCTTCACCTGCGGTACCCACAAACCATACACCTTGCTCTTGTAGAGCGCGCATTGTACGGGCTAGGTTGGTTACGCGCACTAGAGGAACGGTTTCAGCCGCACCACACGCTACCTTGCTTACGGTTGCCGTTAGCGGCGAAGAGCGATCTTTAGGTACGATAACAGCCGCCACACCCGCAGCATCCGCGTTACGTAGACAAGCACCTAGGTTATGAGGGTCTGTTACGCCATCTAGAACCAACAGCAGAGGCTGTTCGTGCTGCGCTAGGATATCGTCTAGGTGAGTTTCATTAAGCTGCTTAGCAGGCTTCACCTTAGCAATAAGACCTTGGTGATTTGCACCCTGTGCTTTTTCATCAAGCGGCTTACGGCCCATTTGTTGAATCGACACACCAAATTGCTGCAGTTGATTCAGTAATGGAAGAAGACGATCGTCTTGACGACCTTTAAGCACGTACGCTTCAATAAAGCGCGCTGGATCTTTTTCTAGTACGGCTTTCACCGCGTGAATACCGTAAATAAATTCGTTACTCATTGTCTCTGGTTACTCTTATTGCTCAGAGATGAATGACATCAAACCCGATGCACCCACCCCTGTGTTGTTTATTTCGAGAGTATGCGTCTTGCGCCTGATACTCTCGCATTTAAATTCGTTAGACGTTAAGCCTTGCTGTCATTGTAAAACGATAACTTAAGACTTATCAGCCTTTGGCTTACGACTTGCGGTACGCTTTTTCTTAGCTCGCGCCTTCGCAGCACCGGTTTTATTCGCTGACTTCTTCTTAGCTGAACTTTCAGAGCTACCGTCTGGTCGCTTAGTAGGTTCAACTAAAGGCGTCGCAGGTACACCCGGCTTATTACTCTTCACCGCTGAACGCTTTTTGCTTTTCGCCTTTTTCATCGCTTCAGCTGCACGTTTCTTGGCCGTTTTACCTTTACCACGCGGCTGACGATCGGTGTCTTCTAAATCAAAGTCGATTTGGCGAGTTTCTAGATTAACCGCAGAAACCTTCACTTTAACCGAATCACCTAAGCGGTAGATGTTACCTGAGCTTTCACCGACTAAACGCTGACCAACAGCATCAAATTGGTAGTAATCATTCGCTAGCGCTGAGATATGTACCAAGCCATCAATGTGCAGTTCAGTGAGACGAACAAAGAAGCCGAAGCCAGTCACGTTAGCAATTACGCCATCCATCACTTCGCCGACATGGTCTTGCATGTACTCACACTTCAGCCAGTCGTTCACTTCACGCGTAGCATCATCAGCACGACGCTCAGTCATTGAACACTGCTCGCCGTAGAAGTCCATATCATCGAAAGTGTAGTGGTAACCACCCGTTGGCGTCCAACGCTCACTCTGACGGCCTTCTTCTTTCGCAATAAGGTACTTAATCGCGCGGTGCAACAGCAAATCTGGGTAACGACGAATTGGCGAGGTAAAGTGAGCATAGCGTTTAAGAGCTAAACCAAAGTGACCCGCGTTGTCCGCGTTGTATACCGCTTGCTTCATCGAGCGCAGTAGCATGGTTTGGATTAACTCACGATCTTCACGCTCATTAATCTGTTGCATCAGTTGTGCATAGTCTACTGGTGATGGCGACAGACCACCTTCCAGCGTTAAACCTAGCTCACTCAGGAAGCTCTTAAAGCCCGTTAAGCGCTCTTCTCCCGGAGTATCGTGAACACGGTACAGTGCAGGTTCTTTCGCTTTTTCTACGTAAGACGCCGATGCGATATTCGCAAGAATCATACACTCTTCGATGATCTTGTGTGCATCGTTACGGATGACTGGCTCAATACGGTCAATCTTACGATCCGCATTGAAGATAAACTTAGTTTCTACCGTTTCAAACTCAATCGCACCACGTTCGTCACGCGTTTTCTTAAGTACCTTGTACATCTTATGAAGCTCTTCAAGATGTGGTACTTCAGGCTCGTAACGCTCACGAAGTTCTTCATTGCCATCTAAGATAGCGCCAACTTTGTTGTAAGTCAGACGGGCATGAGAGTTCATTACCGCTTCGTAGTGCTTGTAACCTGACAGTTTACCTTTGTCTGAGATAGTCATCTCACACACCATACATAAACGGTCGACTTGAGGGTTCAATGAACATAGGCCATTAGAAAGGACTTCTGGCAGCATTGGCACAACTTGTGACGGGAAGTATACCGAGTTACCACGGTTAATCGCTTCTTTGTCTAGCGCAGTGTCTGGGCGAACGTAGTAACTTACGTCAGCAATCGCTACCCACAGGCGCCAGCCTCCGCCTTTCTTCGCTTCACAGTAAACCGCATCATCGAAGTCACGCGCATCTTCGCCATCAATGGTAACCAATGGCAGTTTGCGTAGATCAACACGTCCTTCTTTTGCTTCTTCAGGAACGTGCTCACCGAGGTTTACGATTTGCTTATCTACCGCTTCAGGCCACTCTTGTGGGATCTGGTGAGTACGGATCGCGATCTGCGTTTCCATACCCGGAGCCATGTTTTCACCAAGAACTTCGGTCACTTTACCCATCATGTTACGAGAACGACCACCACGATCCGTAATTTCAATCACAACCACATTACCCATTCGAGCACCGCCTTTATGCTCGGTAGGGATCTGGATGTCGTGACTAATACGCGAATCATCAGCAACCACGTAAGAATGGCCATATTCTAAAAAGAAGCGGCCAACAAGTGGGGTTTTGCGCTCTTCAAGAACACGAACCAAACGACCTTCACGACGACCACGTTTACTGTTGTCAGTAGGCTGAGCCAGTACGTAATCACCGTGCATGATGGTTTTCATCTGGTGATGCGGCAACACGATATCATTGTCTTTACCCACACTGCCGTCTGGGCGAACCCAACCATGACCGTCTTTATGACCAATCACATAGCCTTTAATCAATTCCATCTTCTCAGGCAATGCGTAGCACTGACGACGGGTAAAGATAAGCTGTCCATCACGTTCCATTGCACGTAAACGACGACGCAGCCCTTCATATTGTTCCTCTCCAGCCAAACCCAAAGCTTCGAATAGATCGTTACGGTTCATTGGGATATTCGCGTCTGTTAGAAACGAAATAATGAACTCTCGGCTTGGTACTGGGTTTTCGTAATTTTTCGACTCTCGGTCGGCAAAAGGATCAACAGTGGTTGTCGCTGTCGTGTTTTCTGACATTGGTGTGTTTTCTGACATAGGCGGGCCTGCTTAAGCAAGGAATGTATATACCCCTAGTATATCTGATGCTAGGGGTAAGCTACAGATATGCTTTGGAAAAGCCTAAAATAACCTAAGATTGATACATATCTTCACTTTGTGAAACATCGCTTCATAGAGGCGGACTATCATCAAAATTTCAAGCAAACGATAAAACAAACGTTTGCGCCATGAATGAAATACACTATTATCCTGACACTTTACCAACTCCTGTTCTGAGTATTGATATGAAACTAAAACGCACCCTATTGGCTTCAGCAATGGCAAGCCTCGCTCTATTTCCATTTGCGAGTTCAGCAATGGAAAAAGCTGACTTGATGATTACCGATGCGATGGTTCTAACCATGAACCAAGACAAAACGGTTTATGAGAGCGGTACTGTTGTCGTAAAAGACAACAAAATCATTGCCGTTGGTGATGCTTCACTAGAGAAGCAGTACCAAGCGAAACAAGTGTTAGACGTGGATGGCGATATCGTAATGCCAGGTCTCATCAATACTCATACTCACGTATCGATGACGGTTTTCCGCTCGTTGGCCGATGATGTGCCTGACCGTCTTCACCGTTATATCTTCCCTCTAGAGAAGAAACTGGTATCGCGAGACATGGTACGCATTGGCGCTAATCTCGGTAACGTTGAGATGGTAAAAGGCGGTGTCACGACTTACGCCGACATGTACTACTTCGAAGATGAAGTTGCGAAAACTGTCGATAAGATCGGTATGCGTGCCATTCTTGGTGAAACCGTTATTAAGTTCCCAGTCGCAGACGCTGCCAACGCGGAAGAAGGCATCCAATACGCGCTGAATTTCATTGAAGAATACAAAGACCACCCGCGTATCACACCCGCATTTGCACCACACGCGCCTTACACCAACACCACAGAGATACTGCAGAAGATCTCTAAGCTCTCTCTAGAGCTCGATGTACCAGTAATGATTCACCTAGCAGAATCACACCGTGAAGAAGAGAAAATCGCCGAGCGTTCAGATGGGCTATCACCGGTTCAATACATGGACAGCATTGGCGCACTCAACAAAAACTTGGTGGGTGCACACATGATCCTTGTTGACGATCATGATATCGAGCTGGTGAAAAAATCGGATATGGGTGTGGCTCACAACATGAGTGCTAACATCAAGTCAGCAAAAGGCGTATCTCCTGCACTTAAGATGTATGACGAAAACGTTCGTATTGGTTTAGGTACTGATGGCCCGATGTCTGGTAACACACTGAGCACCATTGATGAGTTCAACCAAGTCGCTAAAGTTCACAAGCTGGTGAATAAAGATCGTGCCGCAATGCCGCCGATCAAAGTGATCGACATGGCAACAATGGGCGCAGCAAAAGCGCTACACATGGAAGATAAAATCGGTTCTCTTGAAGCCGGTAAACTCGCCGACATCATAGTGATCGATACGAAAGCGCCAAACATGGTTCCAGTCTACAACCCATACTCGGCATTAGTTTACTCAGCTAACTCGGGTAACGTTCGCCACACCATCGTTGACGGTAAGATCATCATGCAAGACCGCGACATGCTAACAGTCGATGAAGATAAGATTCGCCAAGAAGCACTCGATTTCACCAAAGTCGTTCGCGAAACCGTGATTGAATCTGGTGAAGTTGTTAAGTAACGCCACTGAGTAAGATAAGCGGTTTACCGTTAAGATCAAAAAAGGCCTCATAGGTATTTACCTACGAGGCCTTTTTAATACGATATCTTTCTATATCAAGTAGATGGCTAACGAGTGCAGTCATTAATCATCAACGCTCATTCAATAATCGCTCTTACCAGAACACGTCTCGACGTTTTGCTCGAGCGATAATGTTGTCCGGCATTCTCTGTTCCAGACCGCTACGAAGCACGGTGATGCGTTTGTGTTGCCTATCATCCGCAGTCACCGAGTTGTATAACCAGCGGTAAGCATCTTCATAATCTAACGGGCTACCGTAATCACGCAGCAAGAGTTCCGCTAAGTGAATGCTTGCACTTAGATTACCCATAGAGGCCGCTTCACGTAAATACGGAATCGCGCGCTCTTTGTCTTGTTGAACCAAGGTTCCACGAGAATAATAACGACCTAGCTGCTCTAGTGCAGCCGGTAAACCTTGATGCGCCGCGTTTTCCATATAGTAAATGCCAAGCTCGACATCTTGTGGAACACACACGCCCCAAGCCAACATATCACCGTATAAAAACTCATAAGAAGGCAAGCTAATACGCGTCGCACGAGCAACGATATCTTCAACTAACTGGCACTTATCAGCTTTCACTCGCTCTAGATGTTGATTATTCTCGATTAAATTAATCAGTTCAGCTTCTGTATATATTGGAACGGGCTCTCCCACGTCAGTCAAATTTGCATGACTCAAGGGTGAGCTCAGCGCCATTATTAATGAAGCTGCTACAATTCGTAGCTTCATACCTGCACTCTATTATCTGTCGCTAAAGTTATCTATTGAGGGCCGCAGAGGATTTCTACACGCACAAAACAGGGTGAACTTCACTTTCCATGATATCTGTATCGGCAATAACCCTGACGGCTTTAGACAAAACTTGCCGCTAATGGGCAATATTTTGCCTGATGACGCTTAAAAGATCACCATCAAAGAGTGCGTGGCTAAATTGCAGGTATTAAAAAGCCGACTTAATAAAGTCGGCTTTTATAAAACTATTTCATTATCAGAGCACTTTAATTAACAAAGCACTTTAATTACCACAGCACGGTTAGTGCCTGGTAATCACTCAGCGGGCATTATGCGCCGTATGGGTGAACCTTGATGATAGTTTCGTTACGATCTGGGCCAGTTGATACGATATCAATTGGAACGCCAGTTAGGTCTTCGATACGCTTGATGTAATCTAGAGCAGCTTGTGGAAGCGCGTCGATAGATTTAGCACCAAATGTGTTTTCAGACCAACCAGGCATTGTTTCGTAGATTGGCGTCGCTTCTTCGAATGACTCAGCAGCCATTGGAGAAACTTCTAGGATAGAACCATCTTTCATCTTGTAACCAGTACAGATTTTTAGTTCTTCTAGGCCATCTAGAACGTCTAGTTTAGTTAGACAGATACCAGATAGAGAGTTGATTTGGATTGCACGACGCATAGCAACAGCATCGAACCAACCAGTGCGGCGTAGACGACCAGTCGTTGCGCCAAACTCGTGACCAACATCGCCTAGGTGCTTACCAACTGGGTCTTGTTTTTCAAGGCCATCGTATAGCTCAGTTGGGAATGGACCTGAACCAACACGAGTACAGTAAGCCTTAGTAATACCAAGGATGTAACCGATGTGACGAGGACCAAAACCAGAACCTGCAGCAACACCACCAGCAGTCGTGTTAGAAGACGTTACGTATGGGTAAGTACCGTGGTCGATATCTAGTAGCGTACCTTGAGCACCTTCGAACATGATCTTATCGCCGCGCTTACGTGCTGCGTCTAGTTCGTCAGTTACGTCGATAACCATCGCAGTTAACATGTCTGCGTAGCTCATCGCTTGCTCAAGAACTTCTTCGTAGCTTACTGTTTCAGCTTTGTAGAAGTGCTCTAGTTGGAAGTTGTGGAATTCCATAACTTCTTTTAGCTTCTCAGCAAATGCTTCTTTATCGAAAAGGTCGCCAACGCGTAGACCGCGACGAGCAACTTTATCTTCGTAAGCAGGACCGATACCACGACCCGTTGTACCGATAGCTTTAGCGCCACGAGCGATTTCACGCGCGTTGTCGATTGCAATGTGGTACGGAAGAATTAGAGGACAAGCTTCAGAGATGAAAAGACGCTCACGTACTGGGATACCGCGATCTTCAAGAGGTTTCATTTCTTTAAGAAGTGCGTCAGGCGATAATACTACACCGTTGCCAATAACACATTTAACGTTATTGCGTAGGATACCTGATGGAATTAAGTGAAGAACGGTTTTTTCACCGTCAATTACAAGTGTGTGACCTGCATTGTGACCGCCTTGGTAGCGAACCACGTATTTTGCATCTTCAGTTAAAAGGTCAACGATTTTACCTTTACCTTCATCACCCCATTGGGTGCCTAGAACGACTACGTTATTTCCCATCTTTCCAATTTCTGTTGCTAATTAAAAATGGATTCTAGCACCGAATCACATTTCTTGCAGTCATTTTTTGTTCATAATTGTTAAAGCTAACGACAAGCAAATTTGCAATGACACCGCGAAGATCCGTAAAGATGCTGATATTATTATCTTTTTACAGGCAAAAGGCAGCAACATGTCTAATTCTATCTGGCTCGCAATCGGGCTTGTTCTTATCGTTGAAGGGCTGGGGCCCTTGATTGCACCCAATGGCTGGAGAAACATGGTTGCTCAATTAAGCCAACAGCCAGACACGCAACTGCGTCGAATTGGCGGTTGCCTTGTGGTTGCCGGCGTCGTTATCGCTTTCATGACCTACCGCTAGGCTCTCTCAAAGCAAGGCTCTGTCGCTTGATTTCCCTCGAGGACGCAATGGCCAATATTCAGTCTTTAGTCTTTAGTCTTTAGTCTTTAGTCTGCAAAGAATAGAAAACAAAAAGGCTCCCATAATGGGAGCCTTTTAAGTTTTAACGTATTTTGCTTATTGAGCTAAGCATCCGCTAACGCATCAGCTTATTTTGCTGGAGCGCCGCTCGCTTGATTCATGTATTGGAAGAAGTCAGTCTTCGGATCCAGTACTAGAATGTCGCTCTTATCGCTAAATGATGTCTCATAAGCTTGCAATGAACGCATGAAGCCATAGAACTCAGGATCTTTACTGTACACATCAGAGTAGATCTTCGCTGCTTCTGCATCTGCATCACCACGAGTGATTCGAGCTGTACGGTCAGCCTCTGCAAGAACTGTTGCTACTTCTAGCTCAGCTTGAGCACGGATAACTTCGGCTTTCTCACGACCTTGAGAACGGTGTCTACGAGCAACCGATTCACGTTCTGCACGCATACGGCGGTAGATAGATTCACTGATTTCGTCAGGAAGGTTAATCTTCTTCATTCGGAAATCAACAACTTCAACACCTAAATCAGCCATCGCACTTTCTGACGTTCCAGACAAAACGTTTTCCATGATCTTGTCGCGTTCGCCATCAACTTCTAGAGCTTCTGCAGCCGCTACCGTTGTAACAACTTCGCTATCAGCAGAGTCTGGCAGGATGTCCTTATTACGAGGGCCTGACACGATCTGCTTAATTTCACGCGCACCAATTTCAGAACGAAGAACATCTGTCACTTTACGCTCAAGAAGTGCTTCTGCCGTCATGATATTGCCGCCGCCGGTACTCAGATAAAAACGTCCAAAATCAGCAATACGCCATTTTGCGTAGGTATCAATTAGAACGTCTTTTTTCTCTGATGTTACGAAACGGTCAGAACGACCATCCATCGTTTGAATACGAGCATCAAGTACTTTTACGCGATCAAACAGTGGCAGTTTAAAATGCAAGCCTGGTTCATAGATTCGTGATACGCCGTTGTCATCGAGAACTCGACCAAAACGAATTACCATGCCACGTTCGCCTTCTTGAATCACAAATAGTGACATCAATAGAAGGGCAATCGTCACAACTAATACAGGGATCATTAATTTACGCATTATTAGTATCTCCCTTGACGTGAACTGTCTGAACGAGTTTGAGTGCTAGACTTTGGATCCGCTTGAGTTTCTAACTCAATTTGATCGTAAGTTGATGATGCTTTTGCAGGGCGAGTGCCCGACTGAGAACCACCTTGTGCGCCTAGCTTATCAATTGGTAGGTATAGCAAGTTACCGCTTGATTCAGAATCAATCAGGACTTTCGATGTGCTTGAGTACACTTTTTCCATTGTATCAAGGTACATACGGTTACGTGTTACTTCAGGAGCAGCTTGGTATTCAGGTAAAAGCTTCTCGAACTGAGCAACCTGACCCAAAGCACCATTAACAATACGCTCAGAATAACCGACCGCTTCTTTCTTCAAACGCTCAGCTCGACCTGTTGCTTTTGGAAGAATGTCATTTCGGTAAGCTTCAGCTTCACGTTCAAAACGCTCTTCATCCTCACGAGCAGCGATAGCATCATCAAATGCATCTTTCACTTGCTCAGGTGGACGTGCTGACTGGAAGTTCACGTCAACAATCAGAATACCCATGTCGTAGCTATCAATAATACGGTTCAACGTTTCTTGAGTGCTCTGACGAATCTGCTGACGACCACTTGTTAGGATACTATCCATTAGTGAGTCACCAATTACCGCACGAAGCGCAGAATCGGTTGCTTGGCGTAAGCTATCATCCGCATCCGTTACACGATACAAGTACTTGTACGGGTCAGAAACACGGTATTGAACGCCCATTTCAACCGTCACAACGTTTTCATCTTTCGTTAGCATGGTGCCAGAAGCACGTAGAGAACGAATCGCTTGAACGTTAACCAGTTGCTCATCTTTAATTTCATCGATGAAGCGTGGGTGCCAGTTAAGACCCGGTTCTTCGATACGGTCGAATTGACCCAGTCGAAGTACAACGGCTCTTTCTGCTTCGCCAACGGTGTAGAAACCAGCGAAGAACCAGATAGCAATCGCAATGACAGCAATGACACCAAAGCCAATCGCACCGCCACCACCAATAGATGGCCCGTTACCGTTGCCACCTTTTTTACCAAACTTGCCACCTAACTTTTGACTTAGTTTACTAAACACTTCGTCTAAGTCTGGCGGTCCTTGATCTCGGCCGCCGCGATTATTGTTCTTACCCCAAGGGTCATTATCGCGGCCGTTATTATCGCCGTTGTTATTATTTCCAGGCTCATTCCACGCCATTAGAAAGCTCCATCATTTGATATGACGTTATACTGTAGCAGTCTCTTTGGTAACGATAAAGTCACCTAAGAGCGCCCCTTCTCTTTTTTCAAGTTTAGACCAATCTATTTGTTGCATTCGGATATCTATCAACAAGTTACCATTTTCATCATACTCTTCCTGTTGAATACATTTCATCTCGAAGAATAAGCTGCGAATACGGCCTTGATGTTGATGTGGAATACACAACCGGAATTGAACCATTTGACTCGCTAAACGCTCAGTTAAAGCCTCAAACAGCAGTTCAATCCCTTCTCCTTCCATTGCAGAAACCCAAACAGCGCGTGGTGCGCCCTCTTCGTCTCTTTCAATTCGAGGTTTTTGGTCTTCCATGCAGTCAATTTTGTTCATGACTACAAGGGTTGGCACTTCATGAGCATCGATTTCTTCTAATACTTCATGAACAGCCTGAATGTTCTCACGAAAGCGGTCATCACTGGCATCAACAACATGTAACAAAATGTCAGCTTCCTGCGTCTCTTGTAACGTAGCCTTGAACGCAGCGACCAAGTCGTGTGGTAGATGACGGATAAAACCTACGGTATCTGCGAGAATTGCAGGCCCGACATCTGCCAATTCAATCTTACGTAGTGTTGGGTCTAGAGTTGCAAACAGTTGGTCTGCCGCATAAACACCTGCACTAGTGATTTGATTGAAAAGTGTTGATTTCCCTGCGTTGGTATAACCAACCAAAGAAATTGTTGGGATTTCAGCTCGATTACGAGCACGTCGTCCTTGTTCACGCTGCTTAGCCACTTTCGCTAAACGACGTAATATCGCTTTTATACGGTCACGCAACAAACGTCGATCGGTTTCCAGTTGAGTTTCACCTGGACCACGAAGACCAATACCACCTTTTTGCCTTTCAAGGTGAGTCCAACCACGAATCAATCGGGTAGAGATATGACGAAGCTGAGCGAGCTCAACTTGTAGCTTACCTTCATGAGTTCGCGCACGTTGTGCAAAGATATCTAAGATTAAACCCGTGCGATCAATCACACGACATTTACACAATTGCTCGAGGTTTCGCTCTTGGGCAGGAGAGAGAGAGTGGTTAAAAATCACAATTTCAGCACCGGTCAGCTGAACGGCTTGAGCGATTTCTAGGGCTTTACCTTCTCCAACGTAGTATTTAGGGAGTGGGGATTGTCGGCTACCAGTAATCACTTGTAGCGTTTCTACCCCCGCTGAGGAGACCAGCATTTCACATTCGCTTAGGTCTTCCCATTCTCCCTCTTGCGTGAAGTTGATATGAACAAGTACGGCTCGCTCGCCGGATTCATAACGGTCAAACAAGCAACCAACTCCTTATTACAGCGCAAGCTGTATCAATTGAACGATTAATCTTCAGTCTTCTCTGGACGATCAGATGGCGCACGCTGTTGCTCGCCGCTGTGGTGACTAACTGCACGAGCAGGAACCACAGTAGAAATCGCATGCTTGTAAACCATTTGGTTTACTGTGTTCTTCAATAAGATCACGAATTGATCGAAAGACTCGATCTGACCTTGCAGCTTGATGCCGTTAACAAGATAGATAGAGACTGGAATGCGCTCACGACGGAGTGCATTTAGGAATGGGTCTTGTAGCGATTGCCCCTTAGCCATTTTATTTTCCTTATTTATATTTTGTTGTAATTATTTAGCTAGTGGTGCACAAAAAGGTGCGGCCTTTGCATCTGAGCTAAACGAATAAAAAAACTCCGTTGTTATTGAAAGGCTGTGATTTTTAAAAGCCTCAATAACTGATCCTTTTCAGAGTATATTCACGCAAAAAGCGATCACATTATACACAGCAATACTAATCAGATGCTATTGCATCTGAAAGAGTTTCTAACGCCTGATCAATGTTTTCGCTATCCAACCAAGTTAAATCATCCCAACTGCGTAACCAGGTGATTTGTCGCTTGGCCAATTGACGGGTTGCGCAGACACCACGGAAAACCGCTTCGTCTAAATCGCAATTCCCATCTAAATAATCCCACATCTGCCTATAACCAACGCATCGGATCGATGGCAGTTCAGGGTGAAGATCGTCTCTGGCATATAGCGCCTTCATCTCATCTTCAAACCCCGCCTCTATCATCTTCTCAAAGCGAAGTTCAATACGGCGATGGAGCTCTTTCCTTTCCTTGGGAGCTATTGCAAATTGTTTTACACGAAATGGCAGGCTATCGCCTTTCGTTTGAGTTAGCTCTGTTAATGTTTTACCCGAAATTCGGTAAACTTCCAATGCCCTTGAAAGCCTTTGTGGATCATTTGGGTGTATTCTTTCAGCGGATACGGGATCTATCTCTCTTAATTGATCATGCAATGCCTGCCAACCCTGTTCAATAGACTCCGCTTCAATCTGCTTACGAATCTCTTGATCCGCGGCCGGTAATGGCGATAAGCCTTCCAACAATGCTTTGTAGTACAGCATTGTGCCACCAACCAGTAACGGAATTTTTCCTTCCGCTACAATCTTATTCATTTCATTGATCGCATCACGACGAAAATCTGCCGCAGAATACGCTTCGCTTGGATCGAGAATATCAATCAAACGATGGGGCGCGAGCGCGAGCTCTCCTGCATCCGGTTTAGCGGTGCCGATATCCATGTCTTTGTAGATCAATGCTGAGTCGACACTGATGATCTCTACTGGGTATTTCTGACGTAAGCGGATAGCTAAATCTGTTTTTCCTGATGCCGTAGGGCCCATTAAAAACAACGCTAAAGGTAATTTTTCAGTCATGATATTTTGTATTTGTTTCTCTGTTAGAGCGCTTTATAAAAAAGGGCTTTGTGTCGCGACGTATTCAGCTAAAAAGACAAATGCCATCGCGAAAAAGTTAAACCGTAAACGCGGCTATGGTCGCTGAAAAGTCGATAGGATTGACAAACTCTGGATCATCTAATGGAAGTAGACCATGCCAAAGCTGTTCAAGTTCCCCAACTAGTTGAACCGCTTCAGATAAAGTGTAGTCGCTTTTTACTTGTGCCGTTTGAATCCCGATCCAGTTGACCAATGATGGCAACATATCGTTAAAAACATTAGCAGCGTTAGAAACATTATCTGCGTTAAAAACAGTAGCAGCGTGATTATCGACAATCTGAGCGTTTAATGAAGCCGCGTAAGATAACAGATCTGGGATCAAAATTTGTAAGTTTTGCTGCCTCAAAGGAGAAGGCACGCCCATCACCATTACCGCTTCACTGTTTCGCGCCTTAAGCTCAATCCCCAATAACGCCAGTGTTTGGCTCAACGCCTTAGCAACCTCGACAAGTTCACTACCAAGCTTAATCGATAAAGGCACCAATAACGGTTGGCTTTTTAACGCCCCTTCTCGAGTATCAAGTTGGCCAATCACACGTAGCAATTCCGCTTTGGCTAGAGACACCAATACGCTGCCGTTTTTGTTTCCCATTACCAAATATTGGCGTTCCACTACCGAGACGGCTTTGCCTAAGTCCGTCACAGGTGCTCTTGGCTTTGAATGAACAGGATTCTGTTGAGCAGGCTTAGCTTCTCTATTTTCTATGTTTTCTCTGGTTCCTACTGGTGCCACATGCTCTTGAGGAGATGATGGAGCTACAACTTGATCATCCAAATCTGGCGTTTTCAGAAGCTCTTTGTAGGCTTTCACTTCTCGCTTAGAGGGCGCGGGTTCACCATGATGCTGGTGTGGCTCTTTCTCTTTTTTAGGTTCAGGTCGAGACTCGATCCACTCTTGACGAGGAGACCCGGTAAAACTGGTTTCGCGAGGCGACGAGCCTGTGTTAGCTGAACTCATGTTAGTAGACGAATCTAAGTTGGTTGAAGAGCCCCTGCTAGACGATGAACCTCGGTTGGCTGTTGAGCCATAGTGCTGCCCACCATCATTAACGTTGTGTTGACGTTGCTCATAAGCGTGCTCAGACTCAGCTTTTCTCGGGTAGGCTGGCGTTTGCTCA
Source organism: Vibrio splendidus (assembly GCF_003345295.1). NCBI lineage: Bacteria > Pseudomonadati > Pseudomonadota > Gammaproteobacteria > Vibrionales > Vibrionaceae > Vibrio > Vibrio splendidus. Next base: position 3,502,727 of record NZ_CP031055.1, on the reverse strand, counting down.
ATAGCATGTCGCGCCCTTTCAGATGGAGGGTTTTGATCAGATACTGGGTTTTGATCCGAATAAGCAGGGACAGTGCTTTCTTGCGTTGGGTAACTCGTCACATAACTAGATTCAGGAATTGCATTATCTTGCTGATAATTCGTTGCTTCTGATTGATGAAACGCAGACTGCTTGATTGGTACCGCATTAATCTGTTTGCTTTGGGCTAGTCCATCACTCAATGCCTGATAAATGAAATCATGCACAAGGCGAGCTTGGTGGAAACGCACTTCATGTTTTGCAGGGTGAACATTCACATCCACCTGATGCGGGTCTAATTCAATAAACAGTACATAAGTTGCGAATTGGTCTGGACGCAGGCTAGTCTCATAGCTTTGACGAATCGCATGATTGATCAGCTTGTCACGCATCATACGGCCGTTCACATAGCAGTATTGTAGATCGCTTTGTTGTCTTGCTCCTTCTGGCGTGGTGATCCAGCCATGAAGTTTTAGGCCTTGATGCTCAAGTTCGATCTTAAGCATATGACGAACAAAAGGATTGCCACATACCGCAGCGATGCGTTTTTCTGCTTGAACTTGTGTTTTGGCAGCGCGGTACTGACGAATCATTTTGCCGTTATGACGAAGGTTAATCGTCACATCAAAGCGACTCAATGCGATACGTTTAAGCAGCTCATCGATATGCGTGAATTCGGTTTTCTCGGTGCGTAAGAACTTGCGGCGTGCTGGCGTATTGAAGAACAGGTCCAACACCTCGACCGAAGTACCAATGGGATGCGCCGCAGGCTGCAGTTTCACCTGCATGTCACGGCCTTCACTGTGTGCTGCCCAAGCTTGATCTTGAGTGGCAGGGCGTGAAGTCATGGTTAAGCGCGCAACAGAGCTGATACTCGCGAGCGCCTCACCACGGAAACCAAGGCTGACGATCGCCTCAAGGTCATCAAGGGTATGAATCTTAGAGGTAGCATGACGGCTCAGCGCTAAGGCAAGCTCATCTTTGACGATGCCCTTGCCGTTGTCACGAACGCGGATCATCTTAGCGCCACCTTTCTCGATATCAATATCGATACGTGTGGCACCTGAATCCAAACTGTTCTCAACCAACTCTTTTACAACAGAGGCTGGTCTTTCTACCACTTCACCCGCTGCGATTTGGTTAGCTAACCGAGCTGGCAGTATTTTGATCGTCATATTTACAGCTACCTTACTGCCATTGATGGAAACATGTCTGCGTTAAAAAGCTTACTTGTGCGGAATAATCAACACCTGCCCTACCGCTAGGCTGTCAGATCGTAGCTTATTCGCTTGGCGAATACTGTTAACACTCACGCCGTATTTCGAAGCAATCTTGCCAAGATAATCACCTCTTGCGACTTTATGTTTACGCAGAGGGACATCTTTCACTTCAACCGTAATACGTAGCTTCTGACCCACTTTCAATGTTTCAGACTTCAAGCGGTTCTCACGTTTGATATCAGCTACCCGTACTTTGTAACGGCTGGCTATCTTGCCTAGGTACTCTCCAGACTTAACCGTGTGGGTTATGGTCTTGGTTTTCACTGCGCTGCTTGATGATGACCCTGAAGCACTGCTTGGGATCTTAAGCACTTGGCCGATCGCTAGGCTGCTCGATTTCAGATTGTTGAATTTCATCAACGTCTGTGTCGAGGTGCCATATTTACTCGCAATCACAGACAGAGACTCACCACGAGACACTTTATGTTGGCTCACGCTACCCGTTGACGACGTTGCATTAGACAAGATAATCCCTTCTGGCGGGTTAGCCTTCAAATACTTAACGACCGCTTTGGTCACTGCTCGTGCCAATTTATCTTGGTGCGAACGTTGGAAGAGCAGCTTCTCTTCGGTCGGATTCGAAATAAAACCCGTCTCGACCAAGACCGATGGTATCTGTGGTGAACGTAATACCGCCAAACTGGTATTGATTGGTTTACTGTTATGAAGCTTAGCAACCTTACCCATCTCAGACAGAATGGTGGTTGCGAGCTTATAGCCCTCTTTCTGTGAGTGGCTGAACTGCAAATCAAGCAGAGTTTGGTTTACGTTCTTATCATCAATATTGCCAGTGAAAGCCGCACCGCTACCACCGAGTAATTCAGACTGCTTCTCTTTGTTCTCGATCCATCGAGAGATCTCAGTATTTGCGCGTCGAGTATTCAACACAAACACCGAACCACCTCTTGGTTGAGGGGTCGTAAAAGCATCCGCGTGAATAGAGATAAACAGATGAGCTTCGTTTTCACGAGCAATCGCGACACGTCGGTTAAGGTTTACAAAGTAGTCGGCGTTACGGGTCATACGAGTTTTAATCCCAGGAACCGCATTCAACTGTGCAGCAAGCTTACGAGAAATACTCAGAGTCGCATTCTTTTCATACTTACGACTTGGACCAATAGAGCCTGGATCCTCACCACCGTGACCAGGGTCAATCACGATCAGAATGTCTTTCTGACGTTTAACCTGATTAATATTTTTGCTCACCGTTGGTTTACTCGGCTTCGACGTCGTAGTCCCCTTGCTTGCCACACCATGAGGTAGATCGATCACCAGACGATGTCCGTACTGACCACCAGGAGTCGGGCTGAGTTTAAACAACTCCGCTGTAGAGGACTTCTTCAACTCAAAAACCAAGCGATAGGTGTTTTTGTCTGGCGGAGAACTCTTACGAATCTTAGATAGAACGGGGCTATCTTTCACCACGACCGGTAACTTAGTTGCAAGGTTGGTCTTTTTTAAATCGACCACTAAACGACTCGGGCTACTCAAGGTGAAATAGCTAAAGTCCGCTTCTGATTTTAAGTCAATAACCACACGAGTTTCTTCTGGGGAAGGCCAAACCCTTAAACTTTTCAGTGAGTTTGCAGAAACAAGTGAAGAAAACAGTATAGAAAAAACAGCAGCCATCATGGCTACTGCTGAAATAAGGCGTCTAGAAATCAACATAACTCCAACTGACTAAGTAAGCGCTGTCCGTATTCACTATTAGCGGTTAAAGAAACAATACGGTGGTCGTCTTGGTAACGAATATCAATGTCCAAATCGGCTTCTGGTAGCATCCCATAGCCTTTCTCAGGCCATTCAACCAAACAGATAGCATCTGGTGTGAAGTAATCACGAATCCCCATGAACTCCAATTCTTCAGGATCGGCTAAGCGATAAAGATCGAAGTGATATACCTGCCAATCGGCAAGTTGATAAGGTTCAACTAAAGTATACGTTGGGCTCTTTACATTTCCTTGATGGCCAAGTGCTTTTACAAAGCCACGACTGAAGGTCGTTTTACCTGCGCCAAGATCACCATGCAGATAAATAGTCGTCTGCTGTGAGCAAAGATTAGAAAGCTCCGTCCCTAATTGAATCGTTGCTTGTTCATCTTTCAAAGTAAATTGTTTCGTGCTCATGAATACGTTCTCTAAAAATCGATCGTTGACTATATAAAAATCAAAAGAACAAGAATAGTAAACCGTGATGCTTTTAGTAGACAAGCACTCAAGTGTAAGTTCTATGAAAAATACTGATCAAAACACGTCAGTTCTGGTCAATATCACTAAGATCCGTTAAGATCCGCCCCCATTTTTGCCGAACCTAGTTTTAATTAGCCTTATCTCTAATTGTAAAACAGAGAAAATAAGAATTAAGAATGAAGCCATGAATCTAGACCATCTTGCTGAAAAAATTAAAATCTGGGGAAAAGAGCTCGGCTTTCAAAAAGTTGGCATCTGCGATGTTGATTTAAGTGAACACGAAGCCCCTCTTCAAGCATGGCTAGATGCTGGCAACCACGGCGAAATGGATTGGATGGCTCGACATGGAATGATGCGTGCACGTCCTGATGAACTTCATCCAGGCACCATTCGAGTGATCAGCGCCCGAATGAACTACCTGCCACCAGAAGCTCAGTTTGCTTCTAACCTAAGCGATACCACTCAAGGCTATATCAGCCGTTATTCTTTAGGCCGCGATTATCACAAATTGTTCCGTAACCAGTTGAAAAAGCTGGGACAAAGAATCGAAAAAGAGGTCGAAGGTTTAGACTCACGTCCTTTCGTGGATTCAGCGCCTATTTTAGAAAGACCGCTCGCTCAAAAAGCGGGGCTGGGTTGGACAGGTAAACACTCGTTAATTCTCGATAAAGACGCGGGCTCTTGGTTCTTTCTAGGAGAGCTGTTGGTTAATATCCCGCTTCCTGTTGATGAGCCCAGTGTTGATGAGTGCGGCAAATGCACCGCATGTATCACTTCTTGCCCAACGGGTGCCATTATTGCTGATGGCGTAGTGGATGCTCGAAAATGTATTTCGTACTTAACCATCGAATACGATGGTGTGATCCCGGAAGAATTTAGAAACGCAATTGGTAACCGTATTTATGGTTGTGATGACTGTCAGTTAGTTTGCCCGTGGAATCGTCATGCGGAACTCACAGAGCAAACAGACTTTCATCGTAGAGAAGATTTCCAAGAAGCCGATCTGGTTTCACTTTCAAGTTGGGACGAAGCAACCTTCCTAAAGAAAATGGAAGGCTCAGCAATAAGACGTATCGGCCACACCCAGTGGTTGCGCAATATCTTTGTTGCTATGGGCAATGCGCCATTTCAACAACGCATTGTTGAAACACTAGAATCTCATCAAGGCAAAAATGAAATGCTAGATGTGCATATTGAGTGGGCTTTGAATAAACAACTACAACAGTTGCCGAATGCCAGTAGCATCCAAGAAGGCAAGAATAAAGTCTCCACCAAAAAGCACAGACTTATCCGTATCGTGGAAAAAGGACTACCGAGAGACGCCTAGCCTTTAGGTACCAACGATTGGCGGACTAACGGACGCCAACAGTCCAAGATTTAAGACAACTCGTTGCACATAATTTTAGAACAATGTTTGACCTTGTTCTCAATTTCAGCAATGTGGAAAAAATTCAGAACTCTCGTAAACTTCCGACACTCTCACAAAGTTAAACACAGTACCGATAAATGATTAAGATCAAAAAACAACAAGTTAACGATCTTTTATCAAATTCAAGATAAACACTCAAACTGATAAAAAACAACAAGTTACGATCACTGTAATTCAGCTAATATATTGAAAACAAGAAAGATCTTTTGGGGATATGTAAAGAATTAAGTCTGAAATAACTTTATCAACCAAGTTATCCACACCTAACATTTTGTGGATAAGTCTGTTTATAGATGTGAAAAACCTCAAGTATCTGCTTCAGAGACCTGATGTTTACTAGCATTCCAGTTGCTAAGAAAAATTTAAGACAAAAAAATATCCACCATGATGGAGGATTATTTGCTTTTTGGGGGGATTATGCTTCGCAGCATTAAAGAAAGAGCGTGACCTTTAAGGTCGTCTTTAAACTCTGTGATCTAAAGAAAAACACGGTGGCTTAAAGAGTCTTAATAGCTTTTTAGAAGAAAGCTGGAGCGATACATCGGGTTCGAACCGATGACCTCAACCTTGGCAAGGTTGCGCTCTACCAACTGAGCTAGTATCGCATTAGTTAACCGTTAATTCTGTCTGCTAAGAAGCTAAGTGCTTACTGTAAAGCAGTGACTAACGTGTAACTGTAATGTGGTTGCGGGAGCCGGATTTGAACCGACGACCTTCGGGTTATGAGCCCGACGAGCTACCAAACTGCTCCATCCCGCGTCCGGATGCATTATTTGAGTTAATGACTCTATATTTCCAACATCAATCCTAAGAAAGAATTTGGAGCGATACATCGGGTTCGAACCGATGACCTCAACCTTGGCAAGGTTGCGCTCTACCAACTGAGCTAGTATCGCATTAGTTATTCGCTGCTCTTACTGCCTTGGGCAATAAATGGCGCTTAACTGTAATGTGGTTGCGGGAGCCGGATTTGAACCGACGACCTTCGGGTTATGAGCCCGACGAGCTACCAAACTGCTCCATCCCGCGTCCGAATGCATTATTTAAGTTAATGACTCTGTTCTCTAAAAAGAGAGAATTTGGAGCGATACATCGGGTTCGAACCGATGACCTCAACCTTGGCAAGGTTGCGCTCTACCAACTGAGCTAGTATCGCATAAGCTAACCGTTCATCTTGTCTGCTAAGAAGCTAAGTTCTTACTGCAAGAAAGTAATCAACGTTTAACTGTAATGTGGTTGCGGGAGCCGGATTTGAACCGACGACCTTCGGGTTATGAGCCCGACGAGCTACCAAACTGCTCCATCCCGCGTCCGGATGCATTGTTTAAGACAATGAGACTAAACCATTTTCATTCTGAGCAAGGCTCTAAGAATACTACTTCTTGTTCGAATAAAAGTGGAGCGATACATCGGGTTCGAACCGATGACCTCAACCTTGGCAAGGTTGCGCTCTACCAACTGAGCTAGTATCGCATAAGCTAACCGTTCATCTTGTCTGCTAAGAAGCATCAAACCAACGTTTAACTGTAATGTGGTTGCGGGAGCCGGATTTGAACCGACGACCTTCGGGTTATGAGCCCGACGAGCTACCAAACTGCTCCATCCCGCGTCCGGATGCATTGTTTAAGTCAATGAGTCTATTTCCCAACATCAATCCTAAGAAAGAAATTGGAGCGATACATCGGGTTCGAACCGATGACCTCAACCTTGGCAAGGTTGCGCTCTACCAACTGAGCTAGTATCGCATAAGCTAACCATTCATCTTTTCTGCTAAGAAGCTAAGTTCTTACTGCAAGAAAGCAATCAACGTTCAACTGTAATGTGGTTGCGGGAGCCGGATTTGAACCGACGACCTTCGGGTTATGAGCCCGACGAGCTACCAAACTGCTCCATCCCGCGTCCGGATGCATTGTTTAAGTCAATGAGTCTATTTCCCAACATCAATCCTAAGAAAGAAATTGGAGCGATACATCGGGTTCGAACCGATGACCTCAACCTTGGCAAGGTTGCGCTCTACCAGCTGAGCTAGTATCGCTTAGTTAACCGTTAAACTTGTCTGCTAGAAACTAAGTTCTTACTGCAAAGAAGCAATCAACGTTTAGCTGTAATGTGGTTGCGGGAGCCGGATTTGAACCGACGACCTTCGGGTTATGAGCCCGACGAGCTACCAAACTGCTCCATCCCGCGTCCGGATGCATTGTTTAAGTCAATGAGTCTATTTCCCAACGCCTATCCTAAGAAAGAAATTGGAGCGATACATCGGGTTCGAACCGATGACCTCAACCTTGGCAAGGTTGCGCTCTACCAGCTGAGCTAGTATCGCTTAGTTAACCGTTAAACTTATCTGCTAGAAGCTAAGTTCTTACTGCAAAGAAGCTATCAACGTTTAGCTGTAATGTGGTTGCGGGAGCCGGATTTGAACCGACGACCTTCGGGTTATGAGCCCGACGAGCTACCAAACTGCTCCATCCCGCGTCCGGATGTTTCTCTTTTCGCATCATTACCGTTTAAGGACAATGAGACTAAACCATTTTCATTCTGAGTACTTTCTCTAGGAGATGACTTCTAAGAATATGACTTCTTGTTCGAATAAAAGTGGAGCGATACATCGGGTTCGAACCGATGACCTCAACCTTGGCAAGGTTGCGCTCTACCAACTGAGCTAGTATCGCATTAGCTAATCGCTGCTCTTACTGCCTTGGCAATAAATGGCGCTTAACTGTAATGTGGTTGCGGGAGCCGGATTTGAACCGACGACCTTCGGGTTATGAGCCCGACGAGCTACCAAACTGCTCCATCCCGCGTCCGGATGCATTGTTTAAGTCAATGAGTCTATTTCCCAACATCAATCCTAAGAAAGAAATTGGAGCGATACATCGGGTTCGAACCGATGACCTCAACCTTGGCAAGGTTGCGCTCTACCAACTGAGCTAGTATCGCAATCTGAAACGTCTTTCGTCGTTCAGGGCTGCGAATTATAAGAGCATTTTTTTGTGATGCAAGTCCTTAATGCAAAATTACGAAAGTTTTTACTCAACTGCTGTAAAAGCACGCAGATTTGCAAAAAAATCAGCTCTTATGTCCCTGAAAAGTTAGATAAACGTGATCATTTGATCTGATTAGATGTTAATAATCGTTTTTCGGTAGTACTGCAGTTCAGCGATCGACTCACGAATATCATCCAATGCAAGGTGACTTCCCGACTTTGAAAAACCATCAAGTACTTCGGGTTTCCAGCGACGAGTCAGCTCTTTCAGGGTACTTACATCGACATAACGGTAATGGAAGTACTCTTCCAGCTCTGGCATGTGTTTGTATAAGAAACGGCGATCTTGGCCAATGCTGTTACCACAAATCGGTGATTTGCCTTTTGGTACCCACTTCTCAAGAAACTCAATCGTTTGTTGAATAGCCTCTTGCTCTGAAACCGTGCTTTCTTGAATTCGTTTTACTAGGCCGCTGCCGGTGTGGGTGGTTGTACACCACTCGTCCATCTTGTCCAGTTCACTCTGAGGTTGGTGAATAGCCAAAACAGGTCCTTCAGCCAGGATGTTAAGCTCACTATCAGTAACGATAGTAGCAATTTCAATGATTTTATGAGTTTCAGGATCAAGTCCTGTCATCTCTAGATCAACCCAAATAAGGTTCTGATCGCTAAAGGACATAAGGCGTCGCCTATTTGTTTATGTATAAAAGAGGTACTATACCCAAATAACTATACTCAAACTAGCTTTAGGGCCATCGAAATCAATGGTACCAACAACATTCCGTTTGAGTCCTCAATCATCAAGTTAGATGTGTTAAGTGAAAAATTGTGGCTAAAAAAAAGAAGTTAACCAAAGGTCAAGTGCGTCGTGTACGTAGCAACCAGAACAAGCGACTCAAGAAAGAAGATTCTATCCAGTGGGATGAGAACATGCTTGGCGGAACAAAAAGCGGACTCGTAATTACGCGCTTTGGCCAACATGCCGATATCGAAGATCTTGAAACCAACGAAGTTCACCGTTGTAACTTACGCCGCAGTATTGAAACGTTAGTTTCTGGAGACAAAGTCATTTGGCGCGCAGGACTTGAATCAATGGCCGGCATCTCTGGTGTTGTAGAAGCCGTTGAGCCAAGAACGTCAATGCTAACTCGCCCTGATTACTATGACGGCCTAAAACCGGTTGCCGCAAACGTTGACCAAATGGTTATCGTTTCAGCTGTACTGCCAGAGCTATCACTTAATATCATCGACCGTTACTTGATCGCCTCTGAAACGGTGAATATTGCCCCGTTAGTTGTGCTCAATAAAGTCGACTTGCTGACAGAACAACAAATTAGCGAATACCGCGAAACGCTGAAAATATACGAGAAAATCGGCTATAAAGTCATGTTCGTCAGTAAAGAGTCGGGTTACGGCATCAAAGAGTTGGAAGCCGAACTGAAAGATCGTATCAACATTTTCGTTGGTCAATCTGGCGTAGGTAAATCCAGCGTAGTGAATGCACTCATGCCAACATTAGACATTGAAGAAGGCGCGGTTTCTGAAAACTCAGGACTGGGTCAACACACTACGACTGCAGCGCGTTTGTATCACTTCCCTTCTGGTGGTGATCTTATCGATTCCCCAGGGGTACGTGAATTCGGCCTATGGCATTTAGAACCCGATGAAGTCACTGATGCTTTCATTGAATTCAAACCATACCTAGGTGGTTGTAAATTCCGTGACTGTAAACACAATGACGATCCTGGATGCCTTCTACGTGAAGCCGTTGAAGACGGTAAAATTAGCCGCTTACGTTTTGCTAGCTACCATCGCATTATTGAAACAATGGCTGACAACAAAGATAACCGTCAGTACTCACGAAGTAAGAAAGCCGATCTCTAATCGCGTTTTTGTGAACAAATGTGTGCATTTACTGACAATTGGCGCGAATTTAAGTAACATCTCGCGCCCTAAACCGTCATCGACAGATTTAATTGAAAAACAATTAGCATTGGAAAATTAATACAATGGATAAGATTAAAGTTGGATTGCAGTACTGGATCCCACAGCATGGGCTAACTCGCCTCGTCGGTAAACTGGCATCTGCTAAAGCGGGTGGCTTAACGACAGCGATCATCAACTGGTTCATCAAGCAATACAAAGTAAACATGGATGAAGCTCTGCATAGCGATCCAAAACACTTTAAGACATTCAATGAATTCTTCGTACGTGAATTAAAAGAAGGCATGCGCCCTGTCGCTGAAGGCGAATCCGTGATTGTTCACCCCGCTGATGCTCGCGTAAGTCAGTTTGGCCCAATTACTGACGGTCAACTGATTCAAGCTAAGAACCACAACTACTCAGCACGTGAGTTGCTTGGTGGTGATGCTGCTCTAGCGGATGAATTTAAAGACGGCGAGTTCGCAACGCTTTACTTGTCGCCAAGTGATTACCATCGCGTGCACATGCCATGTGACGGCACACTGCGTCAGATGATCTACGTTCCGGGTGACCTTTTCTCAGTTAACCCGTTAACGGCAGAGAACGTTCCAAACCTATTCGCACGTAACGAGCGAGTGGTTTGTATCTTTGATACTGAGTTTGGCCCAATGGCACAAGTGCTGGTTGGCGCAACTATCGTTGGCAGCATCGAGCAAGTATGGGCTGGCACCATTACTCCACCTCGTGGTAACTCAGTTTACAAATGGGATTACCCTGCACAAGGTGATACAGCCGTCGTCTTGAAGAAAGGCGAAGAGATGGGCCGCTTTAAGCTTGGTTCAACGGTTATCAACCTGTTCGCTAAAGACGCAATCAAGTTTGACGAAACGATGCAAAATGGCGAGAAAACCGTTCTAGGCACCCCTTTCGCGCATATGGCGGGCAAAGACGCTGAGACTGAAGCTGTTGATTCAACAGAGAACACAGACCAAGTCTAACTCTCTGAGTTAACTTAGTAAGCTTTAAGGGCGCGTTAGTTTTCTATTTTTAGAGAATAACGCGCCTTTTTCTTATCTAGTTCGAGACATTTCCCTTCAAGGTTTCAACCAATCTAACTACCGATAACCTTATTCTCAACGAGCAGTACGTCGAATTACCTCATAAAAAGATTGACCAAAAACAAAACAACTGTCGAAACCTTAAACAACTTTCCGATTTTACAACCCGTCTCCAAGTACCAAAAATCCAGATAACTTACTCTATTTGAAGATATTTTATTCATAGGGTCTTTGTACATGCCTAAACTCAATGTTGGCGTTCTAGCCAAGCTGTTGATTTGTTTTGCGATTCCCTTGGGCGTGTTATTCATGCCGATAGATTCAATACCAATCGATGATCTCACGCTGATTCAACACCGCTTGTTGGCAATATTCTTGTTGGCCGCTCTACTGTGGGTGCTTGAACCCGTTCCGGTATTCGCCACTTCCATTTTGATCATTGCGCTTGAACTGGTGATGATTTCCGACAAAGGCTTACACCTATTTAGAAATCCACCAGCGGGGCACGATCTCGGTGAGTTAATCAAATATACCGACATATTCGGTGCATTTTCGTCACCAATCATCATCCTCTTCATGGGTGGTTTTGCGCTCGCGATATCGGCATCTAAGTACGAACTCGACAACAACTTAGCCCGAGTATTGCTCAAACCATTTGGTACAGAACCGCGCTTCATTATGCTCGGCTTAATGCTGATCACCGCCGTGTTCTCAATGTTCATGTCAAATACCGCAACAACGGTAATGATGCTCGCACTGCTAGGCCCAATCGTGGCGTCAGCACCAAAAGGCGACATGGGGATCAAGGCGTTGGTGTTGTGTATTCCAATTGCTGCTAACACCGGTGGTATCGCGACACCCATAGGTACACCACCCAACGCCATCGCACTTCAATACCTGACGGGTGAGAACAGTATCGACTTCCTTAGCTGGATGATGATGGGCTTGCCCTTCGTAATCATTCAACTGACCATCGCTTGGTTCCTTCTACAGAAATTTTTCCCGTCCAAGGAAAGAAACATGGTGCTCAAGCTTGATGGCCAATTTAGAAAAAGCTGGCGTGCGATTGTGGTTTACGTCACCTTCGCCGCCACCATCCTATTGTGGATGACCACCAAACTGCATGGTATGAACACCTATGTGGTGTCTATCATTCCACTGGCTGTCTTTACCCTAACGGGCATCATGGGCAAAGAAGAACTTAAGCTGATTAACTGGGATGTATTGTGGCTAGTAGCAGGTGGTATTGCGATTGGTATAGGACTAGATAAAACAGGCTTAGCCGTGGCACTCGCACACGCGATTGATTATGAGTCGCTCTCACCAACGGCGGTAGTGCTAACGTTATCAATCGTATGTTGGTTAATGGCGAACTTCATGTCGAACACCGCGACTGCCAACTTGTTGATGCCGATCGCCGCTGCGATTGGCGCATCCATGGAAAGCTTGGTTGCGATAGGAGGCCTGCAAGGACTACTGGTTGTGGTCGCCTTCTCTGCATCGCTAGGTATGATTTTACCCGTATCGACACCACCAAACTCGTTGGCCTACTCGACCGGGCTCATCGAAAGTAAAGACATGGCGAAGATGGGTATCATCTTAGGGATCGTCGGCTTGCTGATGGTCTACCTCGCACTGTTTATTATCACCTAGCACGTTAAATTCTCACTATAGCCCTCCAGATAGCAATCGTGATTTCGCTATCTGGAGGGTTTAGCAGTTTTTAATCGATAGATAATTGTGATTCTACTTCACGGTTTATTAAAAATAACGATAGGTCATTTTAAATTTTTGATTTTAAACACATTTACCAACATCAAGACAACGGCACTATACACGCATCAGAGACACACCAATTCACCATCAAGTACGTAATTAGGTTTTTGTCTAATAGAGAGGAATAGACCTTGAGACATACTATTAAGTTTAAAATTCAGATCGCGATTGCGGTCATTATCGCCGTCGTGAGTGGCGCTCAAGCTTGGATATCAGTTAATCAGCTGACTCAAGAGACTGAAGTCGCGATTAACCAAGAAATGAAAAATGTCAGTGTTGGCACCACCAATTACATTGCCGATTGGCTCTCAATCCGCAGTGATATGATGCTTGCCAATGAATCGACCATTTCAAGCAATAGCAACTCTGATCGCGAGTTATTGATCACCAAGCAAGCCGGACAATTCTTGTCTGTTTATGCAGGGTTCAGCGATGGCACTATCGCCTATGGTGACAAAGGTGAAGATTGGCCAGCAGGCTACGACCCGCGCACGCGCCCTTGGTATAAAGATGCAAACGCAACATCAGATCTCATCATTACCGAACCTTATCAAGATTTTGACGGCAGCATTGTCATCAGCTTTGCGAAAGCATTCAGTGGCGATAGACAAGGTGTTCTCGCGGCCGATCTAACCGTAACCAGCATTATTGATACCGTGCTTAATGTAAAACTCGAGAACGATGGTTTTGCGTTTTTAGTCGACGGCAATAACAACATTGTGGCCTACAGTGATGAAGAACTGAGTCAAAAACCACTGACCAGTTTGAATCCGGAACTCACAACCAACAAGGTGTCACAACTGCTCCAAAACCAAATAATCACCACTCTCACTTGGCCTGGTCAAGGCGATAAGCTGGTCTATATTGCCAATGTCCCGAATACTGATTGGTCGTTAGGTATCGTTATCGATAAAGACATGGCGTTTTCTGCTGTATCCGATGCCATTCAATTCATCACGCTGACCTCTTTGGTGTTGTACATCATCATTTCAATTGCGAGCACAATGGTCATCAACCGCCTACTTTCTCCATTACAAACCTTGTCAGAAGCGCTGACTCAGCTCGCACAAGGCAGAGGCGACCTCACTCAGCGTATTGATATAACACGTATGGATGAGATTGGTAAACTTGCCGAGCTTGTGAACCAGTTCTTGAGTCAAATGCAAAGCATGTTGAAGGGCGTGATAGAACACAGCCACGATCTCAACAATCATGCAGAGAAAGCCAATCAACTGGCGACCCAATCTTCGATTAGCGTTGAGAATCAACAAAACGATATCAACCAAATTGCGACCGCGATTCATGAGATGTCCGCCACCGCAGCCGAAGTGGCTAGTCATGCCGAATTAACAGCATCCGCTTCTCAGGCATCCGCTACCGCTTGTAACGAAGGACAAGAGGTAATCCAACAAAACCGCGATGCGATTACTGGCTTGGCGACTCAAGTTGAAGATGCAGCCAATGTTATTCGTGAATTAGAGAGCAATGCGCAAAGCATCAATCAGATCCTATCCACCATTCAAGGCATTGCCGAACAGACCAACCTGTTGGCATTGAATGCAGCGATTGAAGCCGCTCGTGCGGGTGAACAAGGTCGTGGGTTTGCGGTTGTGGCCGATGAAGTGCGCGTGTTAAGTCAGAGAACGCATGGATCGACCGAAGAAATCCGCGTGATGATTGATACGCTGCAAAAGAATACTGAACATGCCGTTGAAAGCATGACCACCAGCACTCAACTGGCAGAGAACAGTGTTGGCTTCGCAGAACAAGCCCATGGCAGCCTGACTAAAATCACGCAAGCGATCACTGAAATCAACGACATGGCGCTGCAAATCGCGAGTGCTGCAGAAGAGCAACGCGCCGTAAGCGAGGACATCAGCCGTAATACGCAAGGAATCAAAGATGCCTCTGACGATCTAGCACAACAAGCGGAAAGCAGCCGCAATAGCTCAAATGAAATGAGCGGCGCTGCAGAGTCAATGCGCCAAGACGTAGAGCGCTTTAAGGTATAGCACTTTGAGGTATAGCGCGCCTCAAGCAAAGTAAGTTGGACCACACCAGCAAGCGACAGCTGACATAAACTAATAACTGAAACAAAGTCGTTCTTTCATAAGAATCACTTTGTTCTCAGTTCGGTTTGATGCATATTGATGAGCTAATTTATCCCAGACACAAGGATGTTATTCAGATGGGATTCGAATGGTTAGCTCTAGCTGCCGCTTTTCTTTGGGCGATTGCGAGCCTAATGTCAGTAAAACCTGCTCAACACTTAGGTTCTTTCGCCTATAGCCGCTGGCGAATGGGTTGTACCGCGATCATCTTATCAAGCATGGCTTGGTTTACAGGTGGGTGGTCAAGTGTCGAAGCCGACCTAGTCACGCCGATGATGCTATCTGGCCTAATTGGCATCTTCATTGGTGATACCGCTCTATTCGCGTGCTTGAATCGCATGGGGCCACGCCAAGCCGGTTTGCTGTTCTCTTGTCACGCCGTGTTCTCGGCGATTCTTGGTTACTTCCTGTTTAGCGAAAGCATGACTTCGGTGGAGCTGATTGGCTCGGCATTGGTGTTTAGTGGTGTATTAACCGCAATCTTCTTTGGTCGTCGAGGGCAATCGAATAACCAACTCGAAACCATTAAGGGCACGGTGTGGATTGGTGTAGCGCTGGGAATCACCGCCGCGATCTGCCAAGCATTGGGCGGCATTATTGCCAAACCCGTGATGCAAACCAGTATCGACCCAATTGCAGCCTCTGCCATTCGAATGATCACCGCCTTTGTTGCTCACTCGCTGTTTCGTTTAACAGGCGCTAAGCTTTCGCGCGCGATCAATCCAATGAATAAACAAATATTCGCAATTACTGCGGTTAATGGCTTTTTAGCGATGGCCGTGGGAATGACACTGATTTTGTATGCGTTGCAGGAAGGCAATGTCGGTATGGTCGCACTGTTATCTTCGACCACGCCAATCATGTTGTTACCAATACTTTGGCTTTACACCAAGCAAAGGCCGAATGCCTACGCTTGGATAGGTGCTATTGTTGCCGTCGTGGGTACTGGTATTTTGGTCAGTTAGCCAAGCAGTAAGTAGGACTAACTGAACAGAAAGCTAAGAACGCGGGAACGGAAAAGCCGTCACGTCATCGATATGGTCGTAGCCCAAAGCCAACATGATCAGACGATCGATACCTAAAGCAACACCGGCACAGTCTGGTAAGCCCGCTTTTAATGCCTCAATCAAGTGATGGTCAATCGGTTGAGGCGATAAGCCCATCTCAATACGTTTGGCATTATCACCTTCAAAGCGCTGAAGTTGTTCTTGTGGTTTATCGAGTTCATGGAAGCCGTTTGCTAATTCAATCCCTTTGAAATACACCTCAAAGCGATCCGCCACTCGTGAATCATTCGGGTTAATCTTGGCTAGTGCAGCTTGTGAAGCCGGAAAGTCATAAACAAACGCAGGTACTTGTTGCCCTATCTTAGCTTCAACCCCAATACTAAACAGCAGCTGCAGCAAGGTGTCACGATCGTCTTCTGGATCTGCAATGTCGCTGAGCCCTAGTTTCGCGGCAGCCTGCTTTAAAGTATCCATAGAATCTTCTAATGGACACACACCCAATACATCAATAAAGGCTTGTTGGTAAGTCATTCGCTCCGCAACACCTGATTTTAGAACCTGCTGTAACAGCAAATCCATTTCATCCATCAGGTCATGATGATCAAAGCCAACGCGATACCACTCCAACATGGTGAACTCAGGGTTATGGTAACGGCCGTTTTCTTCATTACGAAAAGACTTACAAATTTGGTAGATACAGCCACTGCCCGCCGCTAACAGTCGTTTCATATGAAACTCAGGGCTGGTCATAAAGAACAATGGCTGGCCGTGCGCATAACCCGGCCCTACGAATTCAGTTTTGAACGTATGCAAATGCACATCCGTCACCGTAGCGTGACTCATCGCAGGCGTATCCACCTCCATCACGTTTCGTTCTGTAAAGAACTGACGAATTTGATTAAGGATATCAGCACGTTGCTTTAAGTGCTTAATGGTTGCGGCCGGTTGCCATGTAGAGTGCATTATTAAGTTCCATATCACTGAATTCTAGGCGACGAAAATTACCACCTTTCGTCTCTTTTGTAAGCTTCTATCTGTCTATTGATGAAAGCAAAATGTTGTTTTAATGAAGCCAGAAAATTACGTTCTACAATACAATTATCAATACAGCTTCCACATCAACATTGATAACGAAAATCATACTCAACAAGCCGTTAACACCAGTCCTGTGGGTTAATCGTTATCAACAATTCATTGCCGTGATTGCAGTCACATAACCTATAATTTCTATGCCTCCATATGCATTACCGACCTAAAAACCCAAATACATCAACTTTTCAAATACCTTCCTCTCGTACACTGAACCTACCACTTAAGGCTTAGGGGTGATAAACGGTTGATGCCGTTTACGTACTATCGATTAGTAAGTGCTCTCAATAAGTAAGTACTGCCAATTAGTAAGTACTACCAATAAGCTTTTTATAATAACAAGCGGAATACTCCGCATCACACTGGAGAATAACTGTGAAGACAATTACCACAGATATCGCAGTCATCGGCGCAGGCGGCGCTGGTCTTCGTACAGCTATCGCTGCGGCTGAAGCTAATCCTGAATTGGAAGTAGCACTGATTTCTAAAGTTTACCCAATGCGTTCGCACACGGTAGCAGCAGAAGGCGGTTCAGCAGCAGTAATTAAAGACGAAGATAGCCTAGATAACCACTTCAACGATACTGTTGGCGGTGGCGACTGGCTATGTGAACAGGATGTTGTTGAATACTTTGTTGAAAACTCGACTCGCGAAATGATCCAAATGGAACAATGGGGCTGCCCATGGAGTCGTAAAGAAAACGGTGAAGTAAACGTACGCCGATTCGGCGGTATGAAAGTAGAGAGAACGTGGTTCGCAGCGGATAAAACCGGCTTCCACATGCTTCATACTCTGTTCCAGACTTCGATGAAGTACGACACAATCAAACGATTTGATGAGTACTTTGTGGTGGATTTGATCGTTGAAGATGGCGAAGTACAAGGCCTAATCGCGATTCATATGTCTGAAGGTGAGCTTGTTACGATCAAAGCGAAATCTGTTGTATTAGCAACGGGTGGCGCAGGTCGTGTTTACCACTGCAATACCAACGGCGGCATCGTAACTGGCGACGGTATGGCAATGGCTTATCGCCACGGTGTTCCACTGCGTGATATGGAGTTCGTTCAATACCACCCAACAGGCCTACCGGGTACTGGCATCTTGATGACTGAAGGTTGTCGTGGTGAAGGCGGTATCATCGTCAACAAGAACGGCTACCGTTACCTGCAAGATTACGGCATGGGCCCTGAAACTCCAGTGGGCGAGCCGAAAAACAAATACATGGAACTGGGTCCTCGTGACAAAGTTTCTCAAGCATTCTGGCACGAGCAGCAGAAAGGCAACACCATCAAGCACCCGCTTGGTGATGTCGTACACCTTGACCTTCGCCACCTTGGTGAAGAGTATCTGCAAGAACGTCTTCCGTTCATCTGTGAGCTTGCAAAAGCGTACGTAAACGTAGACCCAGCAAAAGAGCCAATCCCAATTCGCCCTACCGTTCACTACACCATGGGTGGTATTGAAACTAACGGTACGTGTGAGACTCGCATTAAAGGCCTATTCGCCGTTGGTGAATGTGCTTCAGTTGGCCTGCACGGTGCAAACCGCCTAGGTTCTAACTCTCTGGCTGAGTTCGTAGTATTTGGCCGCGTAGCCGGTGAACAAGCCGTGAAACGTGCAGCTGAATTCAAAGGCTGGAATGAAGAAGCCATCACTAAGCAAATTAAAGCGGTTGAAGATCGCATCGCAGGTATCTTGGCTCAAGAAGGCGATGAGAACTGGGCTGACATCCGTACTGAAATGGGTCACACCATGGAAGCGGGTTGTGGTATCTACCGTCAAGAAGACTTGATGCAAGAAACCATCGACAAAATCACTGAACTGAAAGCGCGCTACAAGAAGATCAGCATTAAAGACAAAGGCAAAGTGTTCAACACTGACCTACTTTACGCTATCGAAGTGGGTTACGGCCTTGAAGTTGCAGAAGCAATGGTTCACTCAGCGATCCTTCGTAAAGAATCTCGCGGTGCACACCAACGTCTAGACGACAACTGCACAGAACGTGATGATGTGAACTTCCTGAAACACTCTCTATCTTTCTACAACGAAGATGCAGCACCAACTATCGACTACAGCGGCGTTAAGATTACTAAGTCTCAACCTAAAGCTCGTCTATACGGTGAAGCAGCCGAGAAAGCCGCTGCTGCTGAAAAAGCGGCAGAAGAGAATGCTAAGAAGAGCGAAGAGGAGCAAGCATAATGTCAGCGAATCGAATCCAAAAAATTGAAATCCTGCGTTATGACCCTGAGCACGATGCAGAACCTCACTTTCAAACCTTTGAAGTTCCGTTTGATGAAACCATGTCAGTACTTGATGCTATTGGTTACATCAAAGATAACCTAGATAAAGACCTGTCTTACCGTTGGTCTTGTCGTATGGCGATTTGTGGTTCTTGCGGCATCATGGTTGATGGCGTGCCAAAACTGGCATGTAAAAGCTTCTTACGTGACTACCCGAATGGCTTCAAGATTGAACCATTGGCTAACTTCCCAATCGAGAAAGATTTGATTGTCGACATGACGCCGTTCATCGAGCGCCTTGAAGCAATCAAGCCTTACATCATTGGTAACGACCGCAAGCCAGAAGACGGCACTAACATCCAAACTCCAGAGCAAATGGCGAAGTACAAACAGTTCGCTGGCTGCATCAACTGTGGTTTGTGTTACGCAGCGTGTCCTCAGTTTGGTCTAAACCCTGAGTTCATCGGTCCTGCGGCACTTGCTCTTGCTCACCGCTACAACCTAGATAGCCGTGACAATGGTAAAGCTGAACGTATGAAGCTTATCAATGGCGACAATGGCGCTTGGGGCTGTACGTTTGTAGGTTACTGTTCTGATGTATGTCCGAAGAAAGTAGATCCAGCGGCTGCAGTAAACCAAGGTAAAGTTGAGTCTTCAATGGACTTCGTTATTTCGATGTTCAAACCTGATGGCGAGCTGGTTAAAGCGACGGAGGAAGCGTAATATGAGCAATCGTAAACCTTATGTTCGTGAAATGAAGAGAACGTGGTGGAGCAACCATCCGTTCTACCGTTTCTACATGCTACGTGAAGCGACTGTACTGCCTTTGATTCTATTCACTCTGTTCCTAACCTTCGGCTTGGGTTCGCTAGTGAAAGGTCCTGAAGCGTGGGAAGGTTGGTTAAGCTTTATGGCTAACCCTATCGTTATCGGTATTAATATCGTGGCACTGCTAGGCAGCTTACTTCACGCTCAGACCTTCTTCAGCATGATGCCTCAAGTAATGCCAATCCGTCTTAAAGGCAAATTGGTAGATAAAAGAATCATCGTACTGACCCAGTGGGCAGCGGTGGCATTTATTTCTTTAATCGTTCTTATGGTGGTGTAAGGAGCTTCGTTATGAACACAAATTACAATGTTAACCACAATCCGAAACGCTCTGATGAACCAATCTGGTGGGGCCTATTCGGCGCTGGCGGTACTTGGTTCGCGATGATCACACCAATCACGATTCTAGTGCTGGGTATCTTAGTGCCTATGGGTATTATCGATGCGGATGCAATGAGCTACGAACGTGTTTCTGAATTCGCCACCAGCATTATCGGTGCGCTATTCATCATCGGTACACTAGCACTGCCAATGTGGCACGCAATGCACCGTCTTCACCACGGCATGCACGACCTTAAGTTCCACGTCGGCGTTGCAGGTAAAGTGGGCTGCTACTTCGTTGCAGGCCTTATTAGCGCGTTGTCTGTTATCTTCATCTTTATGATCTAACAGTTAAGAGCAGATTCGGGATTCGAGTAAACGAGTATCGAAAAGCTTAAGAGCAGATTCGAGATTCGGGTAAACGAGTATCGAAGAGCTTAAGAGCAGAAAACAAAAGCAGAGCTAGGTTATCCAGCTCTGCTTTTTTGTTGTTTGTCGAATATCTTATCTCTCTGACTCGGCTCTTTTCTTCCTGCTTTTCGTATCCCGCATCCCGTTTACTCGTATCTGCTCTTCAAGCTCTTCGTATCTCGCATCCCGTTTACTCGTATCTGCTCTTCTGCTCTTCTGCTCTTCTGTTTTTCCTGATCGCCAGATACAAAAAAGGCCGCTCATGAGCGACCTTTTCTATTTCACTGAGCCATCCTAAACAAGATGGACACAATCAAATTATTTTACACGACCAACGTATTCGCCAGTACGAGTATCAACTTTAACAACTTCACCGATAGCGATGAACAGAGGTACACGAACAACCGCGCCTGTTGCTAGAGTTGCAGGTTTACCACCCGTACCCTGTGTATCGCCTTTCAGGCCAGGATCAGTTTCAGTTACTGGGATCTCAACAAAGTTTGGCGGAGTAACAGTGATAGGGTTATCATTCCACAACGTTAGAGTACAAACGTCATTTTCAACTAACCATTTTGCTGAATCAGCGACTGCTTTTACGTCTGCTGCGATTTGCTCAAATGTTTCGTTGTTCATGAAGTGGTAGAATTCGCCATCGTTGTATAGGTAACCTAGTTCAACGTCAACAACATCTGCAAGCTCAAAGCTTTCGCCTGACTTGAATGTTTTCTCTAACACTTTGCCTGACAGCAGTTTACGAAGTTTTACACGGTTAAACGCTTGGCCTTTACCTGGCTTAACGTATTCATTGTCGATAATTGCGCAAGGCTCATTATCTAACATGAATTTTAAACCGCCTTTGAATTCATTGGTGCTTACTGACGCCATGATTTTCTCTTCCACATCTTTGAGTTAATTTCAATGCCGCATATCATAACCCGAAAAGTCGAATCTGTTGAGCAAAACTGGCTCAAACAACTATCGAATGCGATCTCTGACCCGACAAAACTGCTTCAAGCATTGGAAATAGACCCAACACCGTGGCAAAAAGGATTCGCAGCACGTGAGCTGTTTTCACTTCGAGTCCCTCTTAGCTTTGTTGAGCGAATGGAAAAAGGCAACCCACACGACCCTCTATTGCGTCAGGTGTTACCACTCAACGAAGAGTTCGAGGTTCATCAAGGCTATTCAGCCGATCCACTAGAAGAGCAAGAAAACGCGATTCCAGGACTGCTGCACAAATACAAAAGTCGCGCGCTAATGATTGTAAAAGGGGGCTGCGCCATCAACTGCCGCTACTGCTTCCGCCGTCATTTCCCTTACCAAGACAACAAGGGTTCTAAGTCTGTGTGGCAAACTAGCCTCGACTATGTGGCCACTCATCCAGAGATCAACGAGGTTATCTTATCCGGTGGTGACCCTTTGATGGCCAAAGACAGCGAACTCGAATGGCTGATCAATGCCATCGAACAGATTCCGCATGTAAAAACCGTTCGAATTCATAGCCGATTACCGGTTGTGATCCCTGCTCGAGTGACGGATGAGCTATGCCAATTGTTAGCTCGAACTCGCCTCAACGTGGTGATGGTCAGCCATATTAATCATGCCAATGAAATCAATTTAGAACTCAAACAAGCTTTCCATAAGTTGAAGCTAACTGGGGCGACTCTGCTTAATCAGGGCGTGATGCTAAAAGGCGTAAATGACAGCGCTAACTCTTTGAAAGAATTAAGCGAAAAGCTATTCGATGCCGGTGTTTTACCTTACTATATGCATGTACTTGATAAAGTTCAGGGCGCCGCTCACTTCTATATCTCCGATGAAGAAGCAAAGATGCACTTTAAGGGTTTGATCTCTGAGGTTTCTGGCTACCTCGTACCTAAGTTAACTCGCGAGATTGGCGGCCGTAGCAGCAAGACACCACTCGACTTACATATTGAATAAAGAAGTTACCAAAATGAAGACGCATCCGAACAATAACTGGTCCTCTAACCGAGGCTTTACCATGATCGAATTGGTTATCGTAATTGTCATTCTGGGTATTGTGTCGGTGACTGCCGCTTCTAAGTTTCTCAATCTACAGAGTGATGCTCGTATTTCAGCCCTTCAAGGTTTGAGAGGCGGTATGCAAAGTGCTGCTGACATGGTTTACCCGATTGCAATTCAGCAAGGTTTAGAAAAGTTAAGCGCTGCTAAAATTACAATCGAAGGTGACAACATAGAACTTGCATATGGATACCCAGCGGCAGACTCAGCAAATGCTTGGAGTCTGTTGATTGAAAGTACTTTCGCAGATTCCATATTTAATGCGAATGATCCTGCTGAATGGTATTTCCATAATACTTCTAAAGAAATACCATGGATTCGTTTCATGACCCAAAGTAAGAAGAAATCTTCGGAAGACTGCTTCTTACTTTACAACGAAGCAACCTCTTCTTCTGCGCCTAGCTTTGAATTAACGACAAGCGGCTGCTAGCTTTTAAGTCACCTCTATCAACCGTTAAGACAAAAATTTTTTGTTCGATCGTCCGGTCTATTATTAGCATACTCGGCTCTATTCTAAATTTTTAGGAGGGGTGATATGCCACAATTTATAGAACAAACTCTCAACCTTGCCCCCTTTAGCTGGGCAGGCCTCGCAGCATGTATGCTGTGTGGATCATTAATCGGAATCGAAAGGCAAACCCGCGGTAAACCCGTTGGAATACGAACCTCCATTTTGATTATCAGCGGTACTTATTTCTTTCTCACCATGGCGATTAGCTTATCTCCCAACACACTCGATCAAGCCCGTGTGCTTGGTCAGATAATAACGGGGGTGGGATTTCTTGGGGCCGGGGTAATGATGACATTGGATGGCAAGATTCATGGCGTCACGTCTGCGGCGATTATTTGGGTGTTGGCTGCGTTGGGGATGATGATTGCCTTAGGACACCTTTCTCAGTCTGTCATCATCACTCTAATGGCGCTTGTCATACTGCTTGGTGTCGACAAGGTGGAAAACAGTTTCCAAAGCCTGCGTCGTGGTGTGCATCAGAAGTGGATGAATAAAGGTCGCGTGAAGAAGTAACCTCTAATTTTAGATGCGTTTATCTTAAAGACATTTTGTCCTTAGATTCTATTTCTTAGAGGCAAATTCTTAGAAACGAATTCTTAGAAACGAAAAAGAAGCCTAGTCAAACGACTAGGCTTTGAGTTTTTAGACAAGCGCTTAATGCACGTGAATACACACTTGATTCTTACCCGCGGCTTTCGCCTTATAAAGTTGCTCATCCGAAGAACGAATACTCTGGTTTTCCCACAAGTGACCAACACTGTCGAACTTGTACAGAGAATAGAGCGTCGCTCCCCCAGAGACAGAAATATTCACCTTATCACCCGTCGGACATCGGTAACTTTGCAGGCTAATGTCATTCTGGATTCGTTGAAAGATCGATGAGAGCAGCTCTGAGGATTCACCCGTGATCGCGACAACAAACTCCTCACCACCAAACCGTGCCACGATATCTTGCTGCCTAACGCTGTTCAGCATCAACTGAGCCACATGGCAAATCACCTCGTCCCCTGTTTTGTGGCCATAGCGGTCATTAACCACTTTAAAATCATCGATATCAAACACGCCAACACCAATAATCGGCTGTTCGTCCTGAGCCAGTAATCGAGCTTCAAAGCCGCGTCGATTCAGTAAACCAGTTAATGGGTCGCACATTGCTAGGTCATTCAAACGCTGGTGTTCTTGTCTTGTATAAAAACGCCATAGCCATAAAACCGAGAGCAAATACAAAACAAACAGTATCGAAAGCTGAATCTTCTCCATCTCCAATACATGCAGAAAGTGCTCGCTCTTCTCTTCTTCAATACTGAGATATAACTGAGTGTTAATGTCATCAACATACAAAGGCTTGGAATAGGTAAAGTCCATAACCCCGTACTTGTTTGCGCCTCGAGTACTGGTGACTTTATAACCATGAGTAGGGTTCGATACGAGGTTAGAAACATAGCCATCGACACCCAATACCCCTTTAAACTCACCATTAACGTAAATGCCTTTGGTTAACGTCACGACTTTTTTACCCGTCAGGTAATCATCATATTGGCCCGTATAGACAACTTGGTCTTGACCTTGCGCTAAGCCAAAACGAATCGTATTCACCCAGTACGGACGACTGTTCACCACAGAGTCAAAGGTATCGCCCTTAATCGTGCGAGCAAAATCAGAAGGCGAAGAGATAATAAACTTCTCTTTCGAGATAAAGTAAATCGCAGAGATGGTATCAATAGTATTGGCAAAATAAGCCATGGTTGGAGCGATGAATAAGCGCTTACCGGCTTCAGAGTTAAGCTCTGACTTCGGATCACACATTTCGCTAGGGCCTGAGAACATGAAGTCAAAACGAGGGGCTTGTTGCTCCTCACTGATGAAATAGCACGTCTCACCCTCTACCTTTTTTTCATGCGAGAACACATAAGTATCGCCATGCAGTGGGTAAAGTGCCGTGATGTTGTATTCAAGGGCATTAATGATCTTTGTGAGCTCAGCAAGAGAGCGCGTGACACCTTGGTTTTCGATTCCATACTGTTTATCTGATTCTTCCGCTGAATCAACGAGCAATAAGCCCAAAACGACTAAAAAACTGGCGGTAAGGCTTAAGAAAGCCTTTTTAAAATCGATGGTATGGTGTTTTATCAAAGCATATAAGTCGACGTTGTGATTTTAGCGCACATTGTACTTATAAGTAAAAATACTGCAATAGAAAGTATAAAACCAAGTGCTTATTAACTAATTTGAGGTAGGTAAATCGGAAAAGGGATTGAAACAACAGTGCTTCAACAAAAGAACAGTGTCTAAACAAAAGAATAATGCCTAAACAAAAGAATTTAGGCATTGATAGGCTTGAGCACTAATAAATCACTTAACTCACCAATAGTGAATCTAGAGGCTCAACCGCGTTCTATTTCGTGAAATTCATATTCTATTTAGCGAAATTGACAATCGGGAAGCACGGGAAGAAACCGTTATCAGCACAGTTGATCAGACCAATCTGTACGCCTTCGATTTTATTGGTTTTGTTGAAGATACCAACCTGAACCGTCGACACTTCTGAAAGGTTCGCCGCACCAACATCAACCATAGTGTTGCCTTCAGAGTAGTTGACGAAGCTCACGTTCGCGCCTTTCACATCATTGGTGATGTTCACTGCACCCAAGTTCAAGCCTGTTGTTTTTCCTGGGTTCCAGTTGAATATACCCAAAGAAGCACCGGTCATTTCTTGGTTTACTTTATGCGCCCCAAAAATACCCAGGTTCACACCCGTCGTGGTTTGTGTTTCTGACATACCCACAACCGCAAGATCGACACCTTTAACGTCGTTCACTTGTCCGTGAAGCAGAGCCAAACGTACACCACCAACCGCATCTGAATCCGGAGCATTGAAGCCGTTGATCGTTGAAAACATAACAGGCGAAGAAGCAAATGCTGCTGGCGCCATTACCGCTGCAGAAACAGCAAGTACTGAAAGTAGTTTTTTCATTGGGGAGTCTCCACTGACTTATTGTTGACTTGATTAATCCATTTTCAATCAAGCATTTATTATCCTTTATTCAACAGCTATCCATGTTAGACCAATGTCATAACTGTACTGTTGAATATAAGACGCAAAATCATAAAGAGCAATATAAAGAAAGGGATACGGTGAGAGGTAAGAGTAGCGATCTAGGCCCATGTTTCTATTTGAAGGTTGTAAAGATTCCCTATCACGCTCGTGCCTCGCTGTAGGGAATGACGAAACGCAAAATAACTCCAGTAATAACAACCGTCATTCCAGAACTGAGGAACGAAGTATCTGGAATCTCAGTTTAACGACGAATCCAATTATAACGAGCAAAAAAAACGGAGACCGAGGTCTCCGTTCTAAAGCTTATGTATAGCTTTCTCTGTTACGAGAAAGGGGGATGATTACATCATGCCGCCCATGCCACCCATACCGCCCATGCCACCCATATCAGGCATTGCAGGGCCAGAATCTTGTGGCTTATCAGTGATCATCGCTTCTGTTGTGATCATAAGACCAGCAACTGATGCTGCGAACTGAAGTGCCGAACGCGTTACCTTAGTTGGATCTAGGATACCCATAGCAATCATGTCGCCGTATTCGCCAGTAGCTGCGTTGTAACCGTAGTTACCTTCGCCAGCGCGAACGTTGTTAGCAACAACAGATTCTTCATCACCAGCATTGGTCGTGATTTGACGGATAGGCGCTTCCATTGCACGTAGTGCAACGCGGATACCTACGTTTTGCTCTTCGTTGTCGCCTTCAAGGCCAGCAACTTTAGATGCAGCGCGGATAAGTGCAACACCACCACCAGCAACCACACCCTCTTCAACAGCAGCGCGAGTTGCGTGAAGTGCATCTTCTACGCGGTCTTTCTTCTCTTTCATCTCAACTTCAGTCGCAGCGCCAACTTTGATTACTGCAACACCGCCAGCTAGCTTAGCTACGCGCTCTTGAAGTTTTTCTTTGTCGTAGTCAGACGTCGCATCTTCGATTTGTTGACGAATTTGAGAAACGCGACCTTTGATCATCTCTTCATTACCCGCACCATCGATGATGGTTGAGTTTTCTTTAGTGATCGTAATGCGCTTAGCTTGACCTAGGTCTTCAAGCGTTACTTTCTCAAGGTCTAGGCCGATCTCTTCAGAGATAACCGTGCCGCCCGTTAGGATAGCGATGTCTTGCAGCATAGATTTACGACGGTCGCCGAAACCAGGTGCTTTAACCGCAGCCACTTTAACGATGCCACGCATGTTGTTCACAACAAGAGTTGCTAGCGCTTCGCCTTCTACATCTTCAGCGATGATAAGAAGTGGACGAGATGCCTTAGCAACCGCTTCTAGAGTCGGAAGAAGTTCACGGATGTTCGACACTTTCTTGTCGATAAGAAGAATGAACGGGCTATCTAGGTCAACAGAACCGGCTTCTTGGTTGTTGATGAAGTAAGGAGATAGGTAACCGCGGTCGAACTGCATACCTTCAACTACGTCTAGCTCGTCTTGTAGAGCCTGACCTTCTTCAACCGTGATAACGCCATCACGACCTACTTTTTCCATCGCTTCAGCAATGATGTTACCTACTGTCGAATCAGAGTTCGCAGAGATAGTACCTACTTGAGCAATAGCTTTCGTGTCTGAACAAGGAACAGAAAGGTTCTTCAGCTCTTCAACAGCCGCGATAACCGCTTTGTCGATGCCGCGCTTAAGATCCATTGGGTTCATACCCGCAGCAACCGCTTTTAGGCCTTCAGCGATAATCGACTGAGCCAATACTGTTGCTGTAGTTGTTCCGTCGCCCGCCGCGTCATTCGCTTGCGAAGCCACTTCTTTAACCATTTGTGCGCCCATGTTTTGGAACTTGTCTTCAAGTTCGATTTCACGTGCAACTGAAACACCATCTTTAGTGATAGTCGGTGCGCCAAATGATTTGTCTAGAACAACGTTACGGCCTTTAGGACCTAGCGTTACTTTTACTGCGTCAGCCAGAACGTTTACACCTTCTAGCATTTTAATACGTGCGTCGTTACCAAATTTAACGTCTTTAGCAGCCATCTTAATTTCCTTTAAAATTCTTTATTAAATCAGTTCAATGTGTGGCGCGGATTACTCAACGATCGCCATGATGTCGTTTTCAGACATGATCAGAACTTCTTTGCCGTCGATCTTTTCAGTTTTAGTGCCGTAGCCTTCAGAAAAGATAACAGTATCGCCAACTTTAACGTCCAATGGTTGTACTGAACCATTTTCTAAAATGCGGCCTTTGCCAACAGCTAGAATAGTACCGCGCGTTGATTTTTCAGCGGCAGAACCAGTTAGAACGATGCCACCAGCAGATTTAGATTCAACTTCTTGGCGCTCAACGATAACTCGGTCGTGTAGAGGACGGATATTCATCGGTCGGATCTCCTGATAATTTCCATTTAATTTGATAGTTGCCACGATTGGCATGGGGTTACCCAATATGTTGGGGCGATGTGGAAGAACCCAAGGGGGAAAAGATAAAAATTGTGATCCAAAGAGCAGATAAGAGCAGATGCGAGTAAACGGGATGCGAGATACGAAAAGCAAAAACGCCCCTGCGAATAATCTTGTGTAAATGTCAGGGGGTTAAGCAAAAGAAGGCTGCTTTTCTTTTCTCCGCTTTTAGCTCTTCGATACTCGTTTACCCGCATCTCGTATCTGCTTTTAAGCTATTCCCTTCCCGCCCGCATCTGTTTATCCTACGCTTTTGGTTTCTATCGGCGTTTTACATGCAAGATAAGCACGGGCTATTAACTGCCCCTATTGAGAGTACATTGCGTACCATGACCATACCGACCATATTCGGTATGGTGGCGATCTTGATGTTTAACCTCGTCGATACTTTCTTCATCTCATTGCTGGGCACCCAAGCCTTAGCAGCGGTGAGTTTTACCTTTCCAGTCACCTTTGCCATCAACTGCATCACCATGGGGATTGGTATTGGCTTATCGACATGTATCGGTCGGTTACTTGGCCAAGGCAGCGCACAAAATGCAGCGCGCTTTACCTGTCATGGCTTATTGTTGGCTCTGCTTCTTGTCGGCTGCGCTTCTACGCTAGGTATTACTTTCTTAGAGCCTATGTTCACCCTGTTAGGGGCAAAGCAAGAGTTGCTGCCGCTGATATCGGAATACATGTCGGTGTGGTATCTCGCGATCCCATTGTTGGTCATTCCCATGGCAGGCAATAGCGCGATTCGAGCGACCGGTGATACAAAAACGCCCGCCAAGATCATGCTACTGGCTGGGCTTATCAATGGAATTTTAGATCCGCTGCTCATCTTCGGTTATGGGCCTTTCCCTGAACTGGGGATTCAAGGCGCAGCCATTGCCAGTGGTTTCAGTTGGTTTGGTGCTTTGTGTGGCTCACTGTACGTGTTGACCGTACGAGAAAAACTGCTTGCTCCTCCTAAGCTGAAAAACATCGTCAGTGACTGGCGACAGATCCTAAAAATAGGCACACCAGCCGCTCTGTCTAACGCTCTGAATCCACTTGCTGGCGCTATCATCATGATGATGCTGGCCAAGCAAGGTACTGAAGCGGTGGCGGCGTATGGCGCAGCGCAACGTATTGAGTCCATTCTGATCATTGTGTTGATGTCTCTTACTTCTGCTCTTACACCTTTCATGGCGCAGAACTTTGGCGCGAACAACCCTCAACGCAGCTTTAAGGCACTGTTTCTAAGCATGCGTTTTGCCATATTATTCCAAGGGTTAGTCTTCTTAATGATGGTGCCACTGAGCATTCCTTTAGCCGCCCTATTCTCTCAAGAAGAGTCGGTGCGAGGCATATTGTGGCATTACCTGCTAGTAGTGCCCTTTAGCTATGGATTTCAAGGCATTGTGATGATGTTGATCAGCGGCATGAACGCAATGCATCAACCACTTAAAGCCTTCCAATGGAGCTTCATGCGCTTGTTTGTGTTTACCTTGCCCTTTGCGTGGATAGGCAGCCAAGTCGATGGTGTCGAAGGGATGTTTGTTGGCTTAGCACTAGGAAACATCATGGGCGGTATATCCGGGTATTGCTTTGCGCTTCGTGTAAGGGCTAAAGCAGATGCGAGAGGCGAATAAGCTAGGTGCGAGCCAGCGAGATGAGAGTTTCGAGATACGAAAGGCTTTAAGATAAGAACAGATAAGAACAGATAAGAACAGATAAGAAATACTAAAGACGAAAAAGAGAGAAACAGTCCATGGAAGACACCACTTACAAAATGCTTTACGACGCGCCGATTGGCAAGATGATCATTGTGAGTAATGGTGTATCGCTTATTGAAATTGACCATGTAAATCACGAAGAGCTAATGACTAGCAATCCAGATGAACTTTGCCAACTGGCGGCGAAACAGTTAGACGAATACTTTGCAGGCCAACGCACCCGTTTTGACTTACCTTTAGAACCCAAAGGTACCGATTTTCAACTCAAAGCCTGGGTCGCATTGACCAGCATCCCTTACGGGGAAACCATCAGCTATGGCGAGCAAGCGAAAAGAATGGACAACCCGAAAGCCGTAAGGGCAGTCGGTGGTGCGAACGGTAAAAACCCGTTTAGCATTGTTGTCCCCTGCCATCGAGTGATTGGTGCGAACGGTACATTAACGGGCTACACCGGCGGCATGAACCGCAAAGAGTGGTTGTTGAACTTTGAGCTGAGAATGATAAACAGCGAGTAATAGTAGACAACGAGCTAAAAATGGCAAACAAACAGGTAGCCGAATAAACCAAGATAGCTATTTAAGTGCTCTTTAAATCTTCGCGACAGCCCTTTAAATCTTCGCAACAGCCATAGCGAAACGTTGTTTTTTCGTCAGCCATAACCCACCAACGATAAGAACAAAAAACAAAATATGCAGCCATAACTTAGGCCCAACATCGGTGTTCAGTGCAGATAACGAACTGATAGGCGGAAATTGTTTTGTCGTCACCAGTTTCACCACCCATTCATTGGCTGGCGTTGCAATAAGCGTGGTTATCCAACCCAATACGGCGATTTGGATGAGGTTGACGGAAAGCGATGAATTGAAGATAAAAATAAGGTTCGAAAGAAAGGCATAACACAATGAAACGCCAACATGCACAACCCACGACAACACCAATGCACTCGTTGGATCGTAGCCACCTAACGTCACGTACGCAGCAGCGTGTCGAGATGTCAGGGTCGACATACCAAACAAAGGCTGAATCAGGATAAAGGCGATACTAGCCATCAAGCCGACAACAAATGTCATAATAAGCGTCTTTTTATTCATACTTTTGACTTCCATGAGAAATAGAACAGTTTGAATAGAAAAACACCCCAAGGTTTATCGCGTTTATCTTCATCAAACCAATCATATTAGATTGAAACTGAACGATCGTTCAATACTTAGCAAATTAGCACTAACAAAATTGATGTGCAAGGTTTTGTTCATTTGCTAAACAATGGGGGATGAATAGATTTCGCTTCGATGCTTATGTTTATAAGAAGGCTCATGTTTATAAGCAGACTCAAGACTCATGCTTATGATCATAATCAGACTCATCAAGATCGGGGTCGGCCATATCAGCCATAAAATAGAAGCAGGAAAAAGCTTGAGAACAAGGCTGATTTTTTCGATAGGAAGTTTCGATAAGTGGTTATTCTACAAGTAAAAATTCTAACGAAGTTATCGAAGTTTTTAACACGTGAGGGTGACCTGCTATTTACTACGATTGGTATAATATTGAGTCCAAAAAAATCACAAAAAAAAACGGCCACACTCGCGTGCAGCCGTTCTAGTATTCGATGAAAGTTAAAAGCTATTTAACGATCACGTCACCTGACATCTCAGCCGGAATTGCAATACCAGACAGAGAAAGCATCGTTGGTGCTAAGTCAGACAGCTTACCACCTTCTTTGAACTCAACGTCTTTGCTACCTACATAGATAAGTGGAACAGGTAGGTTCGTGTGCGCCGTGTGGATGCCGCCCGTTTCTGGGTTTACCATCATTTCCGCGTTACCGTGGTCAGCTGTGATTAGCAATTGGCCATCGGCTTCTTTGATTGCTTCAACCACTTTACCCAGACATTCGTCTAGCGACTCTACCGCTTTAACCGCTGCATCGTAAACGCCAGTGTGGCCAACCATGTCACAGTTAGGGAAGTTACAAACGATAGCGTCGTATTTACCGCCTTTGATTGCTGCAACTAGCTTTTCAGTTAGCTCTGGAGCGCTCATTTCTGGCTGTAGGTCGTAAGTCGCTACTTTTGGAGAAGCAACAAGCTGACGCTCTTCGCCTTCAAACTCGTCTTCTTTACCGCCGTTGAAGAAGAACGTCACGTGCGCGTATTTCTCTGTTTCAGAGATACGTAGCTGCGTTTTGCCTTCTTTCGATAGCCATTCGCCGTAGGTGTTCTCTAAAGAAGCCGGTGGGAATGCACAAAGCAGTGGGATGTCTGCTGCGTATTGAGTCAGCATCACAAAGTCGATTGCTGGGAATACACTACGCTCAAAACCGTCGAAGTTAGGTACGAATGCACGAGTAATTTCACGCGCACGGTCAGCACGGTAGTTCATGAAGATAACCGCATCGCCATCAACGATAGCGGCAGATTCTTCGCCTTCTGCTTTGATTTCCGTCGCTTTCACGAACTCATCGTTTTCATCACGAGCGTAAGCCGCTTCTAGGCCAGCAACAGCTGTATCAAACGTGAATTCACCTTTCGCTTGAGTCAGTAGGTCGTAAGATTCTTGAACGCGATCCCAGTTGTTGTCGCGGTCCATTGCGTAGTAACGACCAATAAGCGAAGCCACACGGCCTTTACCTAACTTAGCGAACAACTCTTGGAAGCGTGCTAGTGTATTTTCTGCGCTACGTGGCGGTGTATCACGACCGTCTAGGAATGCGTGTAGGTAGATTTTCTCTGCGCCACGCTCTGCTGCCATTTCAACGGCTGCGTAGATGTGATCTTCATGAGAGTGAACGCCACCTGGAGACATAAGACCCATGATGTGCACGGCTTTGTCTGCTTTAACCGCTTTATCTACAGCATTTACTAGCGCTTCAGTTTGACCGAATTCGCCGTCTGCGATTGATTTAGTAATGCGCGTTAAATCTTGGTATACCACGCGACCCGCACCGATGTTGGTGTGACCCACTTCGGAGTTACCCATTTGGCCATCTGGTAGGCCTACATCTAAGCCAGAAGCCGAGATTAGCGTGTTAGGTTGGTTAGCAATAAGACCGTCTAATACGGGTGTATTAGCGTTCGCGATAGCGTTGTCTTGGTTGTCTTCACGGTAACCGTAACCGTCAAGGATCACTAGAGCCATTGGCTTCTTAGCTGACATAGGACTGACCTCGTTCAATTCAAAATAAATCGGTATAAAAACAAATTAGCGTAATTTTACTACAGTTTACAGTCAAAACTGTAGTGGAAGATCAAGAAAGGGCGCAGGTAGGATAATCGAATGTGAAAAAAAGCGTCATTTTGTGTTTAAGGCACCTACAAAGACTAAGCAATAATATTGACTAAAGCAGCGTAGCCACCATTCTTAATTAACATTAAATTGCATACTAAAACCAAATGTCACACTCAAAAAACAACGAACAAAACATACTCAACTGAGTGTACATATTGATACTTTTAACGTAAGATGCACGCAATTAAACTTCATACAAAAAATTGGCTAGAGTTCATCATGTTATTAGAGCTATCATTTGTTGGTTTCTTCTCCTTTTCCTCACTCTTTTTAATGCGAAAAGTAGCAAAAGTCATCGGCTTAGTAGATAAACCCAATGAAAGAAAGCTGCACAAGGGCGCTATCCCACTTGTCGGCGGTATCGCTATCAGTTTATCGATAGGCCAGTTTATCCTCACGCACTCCGATGTGATCCCCCATAGCCAGCTCTTTTTAGCCTCTATCGCCGCGCTGATTTTTATCGGCGCTCTTGATGACAAATTCGATATCAGTTTCAAGATTCGCCTTGTGGTTCAAGCGATCCTCTCCATTTGCATGATGTATTTCGCCGATATCCGACTAGAGCACATTGGTAACCTCTTTGGAACCGGAGAACTGCACTTAGGGTTTCTTAGCCCTGTAGTTACGGTACTTGCTGTGATTGGTGCTATCAATGCGTTCAATATGGTCGATGGCATTGATGGCCTGTTGGGTGGCCTTGCGATTGTGACCTTTGCGGGTATCGCCATTTTGCTCAAAATCGACAGTCAACACGGCTTAGCTTACTTGTGTGCTGTATTCATTGCCGCGACTATTCCCTATATCTTAATGAATCTTGGTATTCTTGGACGAGAGCGTAGAGTTTTCATGGGGGATGCTGGCAGCATGATGATTGGCTTTACTGTGATTTGGTTACTGCTGGGCGCAAGCCAAGATCCATCAGAAGCTATGATGAGACCAATAACTGCACTGTGGTTGATTGCAGTGCCACTGATGGATATGACTGCGATCATGTTCCGACGCGTGCGCCGCGGTGACTCCCCTTTCAAGCCTGACCGTGAACACCTACACCACATCTTCCAGCGTCTTGGTTTTACATCACGACAAACGCTCGCCATCATTTGTGCTATCGCAAGTAGCTTTGCAGGCTTCGGTATCTACGGAGAGTTCCTAGAGATAGCTGAATCGACCATGTTCATCCTGTTTATGATGTGTTTTGCTTCATACACTGTAGCCATGAGCTATGTTTGGCGCATCACAAGTTGGATTAGAAGTTATCGTAACCTTCCTGAGAAAGTGTACTAATAATTAGAAGTGTATTAATGGCTTAGGTTTCAAGTGAAGATGATTCAGAGCAAAAGCGCTCACATCTAAAACTTCTCAAGCTAAACGAAAAAAGGGCCCAATCTCGATATGAAATTGGGCCCTTTTTTTATGTTTGTCTTAGTCTAAACTATTGTGACTTAACTGATATAACTCTATAACTCTATAACTCTATAACTCTATAACTCTATAACTCTATAACTCTATAACTCTATAACTCTATAATTTAACCAGCTAAGTACTGCGATAGTAGACCCGTCCGTTAACGACACATCAAACTATTTCGCTTCTAGCTTCTTCCACTTTCTTACTATCTTCGCCATCTTAAACGAGTGCGTCATCGCGTAAGTGTGGAATAAGAAACACGCCACAATGGTGTAGAACATAACATATTCAGGCACTTGGAAGTATTCGCCTAAGAGGCCCAAAGTAGAATAGACCAACTGCACCAAGCAAATCACTACTAAAGACTCACGCGGTGTAAAACCGATGCGTTGCATAATGTGGTGAAAATGCTCACGGTCGGGTTTGAATGGAGAGTGCCCTTTACGAATCCGACGGATCATAATGGCCATCATATCAATCAAAGGCACTGCGATTAACCATAAGGCTGTTACAGGGCGAATAATATAAGGCCCCTCTTCAGACTGTGTCCCTCCAATTAAAACCCAGATGACAATGAAGCCGATCATCATGCTACCGGCATCGCCCATAAACACTTTACGCAATTTGCCAAAATAACCCAAATTGAACAGAACGAAGGGCAATAGAATCACCACCATCACTGCCATAAAAAAGGTATAAAACTCGAGTTCATAAGCGAAGAACACCACACCTAACGATGCAAAGACCACCATGCTCAAACCACCCAATAGCCCATCAATACCATCGACCATGTTAAAGGCGTTAATGGCACCGATCACGGCAATGACAGTAACAATGCTATCGACCACTATAGGGAAATCCAGCACACCCAATCCGAACACATTACCTACATGAGAGAGGGTTAACCCCGTATAGTTCATGATGACCAAAGCTAAGATAGCTTGAACGCCCATTCGGAGCTTAAAACTGATGTCAAAACGGTCGTCGGCCACCCCAATCAATACCAATACCGTCAAACACGCTGCGGCTATCTCAACCCTCTTGAATTCATCCGCATTCACGTAAAGGAAGTACAACACGGTAATGCAGAGAGAGATCCCACCCACCAAAGGAACCACACCTTCATGATGTTTTCTGGTATTCGGTTTATCGACCAAGCCAATGACATAGCCCACTTTACGCATGCAGTACAACACCGAAAAGGAGAGAAAGAAAAACATAGAGAGTTCGATAACGTATTCAAACAGTGACATGGGGTTAAACCTTTTTAGTTGTTATTTTATTTCCGTTATTATTGAGTAGCTATGAATGGTAAGCTGTTTTGAACTTGCGTGGTACTGAAAGAAGGCAGCGCTCCCTAGTAAGCCAAGAGTCCTCACCTATTGGGAAGGATCAACATAAAGTAAACCGTCTCAATTTCGTCTCAGCACTGAGACGGACACCCAACTAAGTTGTCGTTTTTATTATAAAAAAGAGGATCGCGAAGGATCCTCTCTTTTACATAAGACTATTGGGAAAGACTCAACGACTCAACGACTCAACGACTCAACGATTGAACGCGCTATGTTCCCTACTGCAAATTCTTTCTTCAGTAACTGATAGCCTGAATCTCCGATACTCTTTCTTAACTCTACATCACTTTGTAGTTTGCTCGCATTTTCAAAGAAAACACCATCGTCGCCATTAACACTAATCAACCCGGCATGATTTGCATTCACTAAATCCATTAAGTCGTTCCCTTTATTCACACTACCTAAGATGGGCAATGACTGAACCATATACCCTAGTAGCTTGCCAGGGAAATTATGAGCACTGTGCTGGGCAGATAAAGAAAAGAGTCCGACATCGACTTGAGCTAGAATATCTTTGAACTCATCTTGAGAAACAGAAGGGAGATAAGAGCAATTGGTTAAATCCCACTCTTTCATTAAGTCATTCACTAACTTGACTTCATCACCCTGTCCTAGAAAAAGAAAGTGTGCTTTATCGAAGCATTGCATACTTTTAGCTAGGCGCATCAAGTTCGCCATATCTTGAGCGTGACCGATGTTACCACCATAAAAATAAATGACTTCGTCATTCAATCCTAATCGTTCTCTCAAGTTGCTTACCTTACCTGGAAGGTAATGAGGGGAGAGGTTGGCCCAATTTCGCAGTATGGTGGTTGGATAGCGCAACTCAGTATTAGAATTGAATATCTCTAGATTTTTTTCCGACATAACGCCAATGGTATCGGCTTGGCGATAAGAAAAAGATTCAAAAAACCTAAAGTAACGCTCAATTAAAGAACCTTCTTTCATCAAACCCGAGTCAATAGCCCATTGAGGAAAGAAATCACGTAAAACGAGATAACTATAACACTTGCAGCGCTTTTTCAGTTTTGATGCTAATGACCCGAAAAAAATTGAGGGAGAATAGTAAACAACCCCATCAAATGTATCTTTACCGACTTTACCTTGAATAGCACTCCAAGCCTTGTGGGAAAGCAATGTTTCATTGATGGCTCGTTTAACCTTAGGCACATCCTTTATTTGACCAGAAAGAAAGCGCCAAACTGCAACCCCATCAAATTGTTCTTCAATAAGAGTTGGCATATCCTTATCAAAGTGAGGGGTGACAACCGTGACTTCATGCCCTTGCGCTATTAACTCTAGAGCAAGTTCATGCATCATCTTTGACCCAACACGTGTACTGTGGGGCAAATAATCGTCAACGATTAACGCGAGTCTCATTAGTACTCTTTCCAGACAACACGCTTAACATAGTCAGTATAAGAATGAACGATGCGAACTACTTTATCGGAGACGTTCGGCATTGAGTAATCGTAAACTTCTCTTAGCAAGCGCTCATCACCCGTCGGTTGAGACTCTAATATAGCCAAACCTTGTAACACTCGTTCAACATCAAGGCCAACCATCATGACAAATGCTTCTTCCATACCCTCAGGACGTTCGTGCGCTTCACGTAAGTTCAATGCAGGAAAGTTCATGATCGAAGCTTCTTCATTGATTGTTCCACTATCAGAAAGAACCGCTTTAGCGTTCTTTTGCAGATGGTTATAATCATGGAAGCCAAGAGGCTTAAGAAGTTGAATGTTAGGATGGAACTCTAGCCCTTGTGCTTCAATGCGATTACGCGTTCGAGGGTGAGTCGACACAATAACAGGAAGATTATATTTCTCAGCTACTGTGTTCAGCGTATCTGCAAGTTTCAGCAACTGTTTTGGTGAATCCACATTTTCTTCACGGTGTGCGCTAACTACGAAGAATTGGCCTTTTTCTAAATCTAAACGTTCAAGTACATCTGAACCATCGATTTCAGGCATATAATGGTTCAGAACCTCAAACATAGGACTACCCGTTTTGATCACTCGGTCCGCAGGCAGACCTTCCGCAATGAGGTAATCTCGTGCAATCGTGCTGTACGTCAGGTTGATATCAGCAGTGTGGTCAACTATCTTTCTATTCGTTTCTTCCGGCACACGTTGGTCAAAACAACGGTTACCCGCTTCCATATGAAAGATAGGGATCTTACGACGTTTAGCAGGAATAGCCGAGATGCATGAATTAGTATCACCAAGCACAAGCATTGCACTAGGCTCCACCTCTTCCAATACTTCATCGACTTTGATGATGACTTGTCCGATCGTCACTGCTGCATTTTTACCAGCTGCATTCAAAAAATAATCTGGCTTACGGACACCAAGGTCGTTGAAGAAAACTTCATTGAGTTCATAATCGTAGTTTTGACCAGTATGAACCAAAATGTGTTCGCAATGCTCATCGAGTTTAGCCAATACACGTGACAACCGGATAATCTCAGGACGGGTCCCCACTACCGACATAACTTTTAATTTCTTCATTATAGTTCTCTTAATCATTACAGTGGTTTAGCTATCGTGTCCGGGGCTTCTCTATCGAATATCTCGTTCGCCCACAGCATCACTATCAACTCTTCTTCACCTGTGTTGGTGATGTCATGACTCCAACCCGGTACCGTTTCTACCACCGTCGCTTCATCAGAGTTAACAGCTAGTTCGTATCGCTCACCAGTGACAACATGCTCAAATTTGAATATGGCCTCACCTTTAATCACCAAAAACTTCTCATTCTTAGAATGATGATAATGACCACCACGTGTTATGCCTTTGTGAGCCGTAAAGAATGAGAATTGACCCGACTCTTTCGTCTTAAGCATTTCACAGAATACACCACGCTCATCGCCGTATTTCGGTAAAGTGTAGTGGAATTTAGACGGTTCGAAATAACTCAAATAAGTCGAGTACAACGCGCGAGTTAAGCCTGTGCCCACATGCTCAGTGATTAGATTGTCGCGACTCTCTTTGAATGCGTTAAGAAGATTGGCAATTTCACCTACTGTTGTGTTGTATTCCACCGGAACTTGTTTCAAGCCACTATCTACATTGCCTTCGAGTAGGGTAATTAACGCCTGACACACGTCATCAATATATACCAAGGTGACTGGAGCACTAGGGTCGTGGATGTTGATCTCAATGCCGTTCACGATGTTGTGACAGAACGTCGCCACAAATGAGTTGTAGTTTGGTCGACACCATTTACCAAAGACATTAGGGAAACGATAAATGAAAGTACCCGCATCAGTGTCTTTACCATAATCAGCTAACAAGGCCTCCGCTTGCGCTTTACTCGCGCCATAAGCGTTATCCAAACTAGCTTGTATAGAAGAGCTCAGCATAATGGGCGTATTACGACCATTAGCTTTTAATTCATTCACCACAAATTTGGTAAAGTCCGCGTTACCTGTAGAAAACTCAGACTGATTTGTAGGGCGATTGATTCCCGCTAGGTGGTAAACAAAATCGGCACTTTCAAGTGCCCTTTTAATGTCATCTTGTGGAGTGTCTCGATCAATCTGAATAACAGAGTCATATCCTTTTTCTGACAACATCACACACAGGTTTTTACCAATAAATCCTTGTGCGCCAGTAACTACAATGTTCATTTATACGCCCTCTGGTACGACGGTGCTACCCGCTTCAATGTCACGGATGAAACTCAGTTTGCGCAGCAGTTCAACCATGCCATCTGTATCCAGACGGTCAGTGTTATGAGAATTGTAATCTTCAACCGCCGACAGGTCTTGTTCACCTTCCTCATTGAACTTCGAATAGTTCAAGTCACGATTGTCCGACGGGATACGGTAGTATTGGCCTTGGTCTTGAGCGACGAACATCTCTTCGCGACTGCAAAGTGCTTCATACAACTTCTCGCCGTGACGAGTACCAATTACGTTGACAGTGTGTTCAGGCTTCTCAGAAACTTTTAACAATGCATTTACCAGTGTTTGAATCGTGGCTGCGGGTGCTTTTTGGACGAAAATATCACCGTTAGAGCCGTGTTCAAAGGCGTGAATCACTAGATCTACCGCATCATCAAGTGTCATCATAAAACGAGTCATGCTTGGGTCTGTAATCGTAATTGGTTCACCGCTAAAGACTTGGCGAAGAAACAGTGGAATTACCGAACCACGAGACGCCATTACGTTACCATAGCGAGTAGCACAAATCGTTGTGTTCGTATGCTCTAAATTGCGACTCTTTGCAACAATCACTTTTTCCATCATCGCCTTAGAAATGCCCATGGCGTTAATTGGGTATACAGCTTTATCGGTGCTCAGGCAAACCACACGCTCTACGTTATTTTGAATCGCAGCTTCCAAAACATTTTCAGTACCCAAAACATTTGTTTTTACGGCTTCTAAAGGATAAAACTCACAAGAAGGCACTTGTTTGAGAGCCGCTGCATGATATACGTAATCCACACCGCGCATTGCATTGTTGATACTTTGTGAGTCTCGGACGTCTCCGATATAAAACTTCAGTTTCGATGAATTATATTTCTTTCGCATATCGTCTTGTTTCTTTTCATCTCGAGAAAATATACGAATCTCTCTAATATTTGTTTCTAAAAACCGATCCAACACTGCATTACCAAATGAACCAGTACCGCCAGTTAACAATAAAACTTTATTTTCAAACATACAATCAAACCTATTTACTATTTAATAAAATACTGAGATAGTTACAAGCTCTTTCTTTAGCTGTAAACTGTTGAGCAACATAACTTCTTGCTTTTTCGACTAGTTCTAAATTTAAATGTGGTTCGTTAATTGCGTTAACTACTTCAACCGCTATACTTCTCGGGTCTGTTGGATCAAAATAACGAGCGCTATCTTTACAAACTTCTGTCACAAAAGGTAAGTCTGAAGCAATCACTAACGTGTCCATCATCATCGCCTCTACAGGTGTTGATGAAAAACACTCTAACAAACTTGGAAATATCAATGCATCAATAATTTTGTAAAAATTAGGGCACTGCTCAACATGTAATTCTCCAACAGATTTAAAGTTACTCAATTCTTCAAATCCAGCACTTAACATCTCCTCACTTGAAAATGTAAATATAAAATCACATTCCACATTAAATTCACAATTCAAAATCGTATTTACTTCTTTAAGTATAGCAATATTTTTATGTGAATAGTTTCTACCCAAAAAACCCAGAGTAAACTTTTCAGTTTTATTAAAATCTATACTTTTCCATACGTTTTTATCATCATATAAAGAAGATACAGCATTGGGAACTACTTCGATATTTTTCCCAGAATACCCTTTATTAACTAATGCAGTTTTAATATGGCTAGCTTCAACTATCAATTTGTTGCTTCTTTTAAAATATAGTTCTTTAATTATAAATGACAGTTTTAATCTTAATTTAGTAAACAAGTCGACTTTATTATAAGCTAAATTATTTGGATAGGCGATCCAAGCTTGTGCAAAACCAGTAACAACTTGGGTTCGACTAAAATTGTAATACACAGGACCAAATACATTAAACACCACATCATAATCACGCTTAAAAATTAACTTTATATTCTTATTTATATTAAAACCATATGAGTCCAAAACACTATACTCATCAAAACATCTTGAGTTGAAGCTAATACCTAAACTATTATTAACTGAAGTTGATGCTATTATATCTACAGAGAAGTATTTATTTCCTAATGATTCTTTCTTAGCTAAAATTAGCGATAGTTCATTAACGAATGATGCTGCGACCTGAACTCCACCACCAACATGGAGATTCGATGCATTAATTAATATTTTCACGTATTACATATACCTACTATCGTTTTTACATCATGCCTCAGTTAATCTTATTGATTAACTGAGGCAACTAATTACTTCTTTAGTTAGTTTCTACAAATTCTTTCACCCAACTATCAACATGATAACGATCATATACATCCTCATTTAACTCTACATAATCGTCATCTATAAATGATTCAGGAACCTTTAAGTTGTCTCGATCAATAATATAGATATTATTAGGGTGATAAAAATCATAATTTACAATGTCTCTATTCGTTGTCACAAGCTTTTTTCTTAACCCTAAAGCCTCAAGAGTTCTCATCGTCAATCCACCCTGCCCAGGTTGCGTAATATCAATTATGATCTTAGATTCAGACATAGCTCGAATTGTTTCAATCTCACTTAGCGGATAGTATTTATAAATACTAAGATCTCGATTAAAAAGGAATGCAGGCATTTTAATAGAATTTAAAATAATGGACCTTATCGGGCGATAAAGATGTAGGAAAACCTTCCCTGGACATACTTCATTTTCTCGCAAGAATCGAGATAATACCTCATTTCTATCAGAGTGGTCAGTCCCAATAAAATTAAAAAGGTATCTCTCGTTAGATATAGCAGCTTGCTCGTGAAAAGAATTATAAAAAAGTGGTTTATGTTTGAATGAGTATTTATCGCTATCGTTCTTGTCAAAACTGTAAATAATATCAAAATAAGGTATCTGATCGCTTAAAAGTGGTAGGTTTTTTTTGAAATCCCATTGATACATAATAAACTTCGACTGTGAATAAATATCTTTCATTAATTCAATTAAATCTGATGTAATATACTCACCACGAATTACAATCACAAAATCGCACTCAATTTTTTTAATTTTTCTATAGAGAAAAACTGAATGTAATCGTTCTTGAACTCCCCTAGGCAACTTCAACATTATTTTACCAATCAACGAACGACTAGGATAAATACTTTCATCAATAAAATGTACATCAAAATTAAGTTTTGAAAGCGCTACCTTTATATGACTATAAAATCCATAAGTACTAGGCGCGATCAGAAGAATACTTTTTTTTATCATCTATAAAATGCCCCATAATAAACAGCAATATTAACAAGTTTGAGTATTGTATTGGTTGAAATATCAAAATAAAGGTAATCAATACCAAAGCTAAAAAATAACCATTTGAAAAATAACACTTGACAGACCTGCATATAAAATAAAAGTATATAACAGAGTAAATAATACCTGTTTGATATAATAGAGTTAGTAATCCGTTGCTGCTACTTCTAGTGTTTCCATATCTATTTAAGAAGTGTTCACTTATTAAATTATCATTAAATATTCCAACACCAAAAAAAACATTATCGATGAAAACTTTTAATCCAACTTTAATATCTTCGACTCTATATAAAAAAGAAACACTATCTAACTTAATATAATAAAATTCTATTACAAACCACACTACAAACGCAGAAGAAACGATAACCAACACTCTTAATATAATACTTCTATTCCAATAGAAAACAATCAATAATAAACTGATGAGTAAAAAACCTACAGGAGATATCGTCGAGATAGCGGAAATATAGAGTAATTTACACCTATTGGAAAACCCTTCTTTAGTGAAAAAGTAATAGAAAGAAAAGGATAACATTACGGAAAACAAACCCGGTTCGTAAAAAATAGAAGAATTTCTTACTACGTTGGAAAAACCAATATCTGTACCAAAATAGGTAGATAAAAAACTAGTTTTAACCAAACCAACTTGATACATAGGCAAAAAGTCTGTACCAAAGGTATACCTAAGTGTAAGTAAAACTAGCGAAAGGCAACTAAAAACAAAAATAATCTGAGAAATATATTCTAAAATACTATATCTAGATTCACCTAACAACCATAATACCAAAAAAAATACTAGCATTTTAGCAATGAAAATTAATTGGCTTGGTACTAAGTCCGCGGTATCAAACCTGACAAAAGCCACAATCATTGTTAAAATCAGAAATGCCATATAAATAAAAAAAGACGTTACCTTACCAATATTTTGATTTTTATCGGTAAATTTATCTCTCAGTGTAAATGCGACAAGTAACATCGACGATATTACGACTAGAGCATTAATAAGCTCTTTGAACTCTATCGAAATATACGTACCTGAAGACATCAGGATCGAAAATGAAAAAAATAAAATAGCTAACTGCATATCGTTTAAATCAAGTTGATATTAGGATATTGAAGCTTTAGGTCTTGAAAATGTCCATTTTGAAGATAATCAAAAACAAATTCATACATAAATGATTCCACTTTTTCTTTTTCTAATTTATTTTCGACAGCAGAAATAATATTATCCTTTAATGATTCTAATTCGCCATTATAATCGTATGTTATCCCTCTGTGAGAATAATATGCCTCACCTAAACAAACAACATTTACACCAAGTAATAGCGACTCAATACCAACAGCCGAGTTATTAAGAATAGAACAAGAGGATCCATTGATCATTCT
This sequence comes from Vibrio splendidus, assembly GCF_003345295.1. NCBI lineage: Bacteria > Pseudomonadati > Pseudomonadota > Gammaproteobacteria > Vibrionales > Vibrionaceae > Vibrio > Vibrio splendidus. Next base: position 3,458,002 of record NZ_CP031055.1, on the reverse strand, counting down.
ATTTAGATCTACGTCATTCTGAAGTAAAACATCATCGTGCTTGGAAACTAAATCATAAATTCTTCGATCATACTTTCCTAGGTATTGTGGATGTTCTCTTATATAAAGACTATACCCGTTAGGTTTAACTTTAATTACGTCACTAACCATTTCGTAAAAGCATTTATAATGAGGTGAATGTTCAATTAACTGTGCATCGACGGGGACTTGGAGATAAAGTCCAATATAAGGTTCAATGTTATGCTCTACCTCTGCATGCTTTTCACTTTCCGACTTTTTTTTGTTTTTTATAGATAAACGTTTAAATTTCGGTTCAATATATCCTTTGAATAAATATTGTCCCAACCCTAAATCACTTGGGAGTATAAAAGTTAGTAACCTTGGTTGAAACATAAGTAACACCGTGAAAAACCTATAGACCTTATCGACTATTCCAAGCTTTTCAACAGACCAAAATTTTTCGTTTTTATTTTCAAAATCATTAATAAAGTTAAAAAGTGATTTGTACTTATCTTTATTAAGAGGTTTAAAACTAGGACAAAAACTAATATTAGCATTTACACCTTTGTAATCAATAATAGTTTTTCCGAAAGGCCCCTGTTCAAAATATATAATTTTCACACCATAAAATTTCGCTAAATGTATTATTATGGATGGAATCAGCCTTGACTCTCCAGAGACAATTAAAAAATCAAAGTTCTCATGCTTAAATAAATAATCAAAGTAATTTAAGTATTTTATTGCTACTTTCTTTAGCTTAGTATCTTCAGTTCTATCATAAAGTTCATAAGATTTTTTATTAAATGACATTAATTTTTCAACAAGCCCAAGATCATTTTCAAGAGAATAGCCACCCTCTACTTCTGGCACAAATGCTGCCATAACTGAGTGCCTATTATTCTTCCGCCAATACCTATGAGCACAAGGATACATGCTTACATTAAAAAATTCCGTTTCGTTGTGGGATTTAGATATATTATCTTCTAAGAAGGCAAAGTATCTTGCAAAATCATAGAAGTAAGTTACTGTGATTATTTTCATTTCTTAATATTCTCTATAATCTTCATAAATATAGGTTCACGAACTAAAAATAAGATCAACGGATATGACACTAATGAATATCCAGATATAAAAAACAAAAATTTAAATTCGTTTTCTATTATTAAGCTATTATGAATAATGATTATACTCAAAAAATATAACATGATAGCTATTATAGCTTTTTTCATCTTACTTAGCAGGTTTGAGAAAACTGGTAATTTTCTAGTCTTAATAATAATAATTTGATAAAGGAGAATCCCAGTTTCAGCTAAGACAGTACTATATGCGGCACCATTGTGCTTATATGTTGACGTAAGAATTAGATTAAGAACAATACAAATAATTGCACCCACAATTAAAGACTGAAGTACATATTTTTCTAAGTTACGAGCATATAGAACTTGCATACCAAGGAAGTTAGTTCCTATTGATATCATAACTAGAAGAGATAATATTTTTAATGTTTCACCAGCATCTACAAAATCCGCACCAGCAAATGAAAGAACAATTACATCAGCGAAAATAACTAAAAAACCTGCAATGGGCGTACATATTGAAAATATAAAAACAAATAAGTCAGTAAGTCGATTAAGATTAACCTTTTCGTTATCATCAGAACCTTGCCTAGCGGTGTCAGCAAAAAAAACCATAGTCACTGATGAAATTATCGCAACAACAACTCGAACAAGCCTAACGGCAGTACTATATAAACCAACGAAATAATTATTAGTTAAAAGCCCAAGGATCACACTATCTAATACCGTATATACGGTAGAGACTAGACGAGTGGATGAAAAGAACATTATTGACTTAATATGACGTTTGATATCTACATTAGAAAGTGTCAACTTTACGAATTTCCGAGACTCTAGAATATTGATAACATTAGCTAAACTCAACCCTAATACACTAATGAAAACATATTCATTTACATCATTTGGTTGTGATATTAGATTATATACCATAATCAAAGATACTAGTTTTACGATAAAGTTCCTAACCATCAATGTTTTGAACTTTTCAACTCCTTGAAATAACCAATCGATTTGAAAAAAACTAAATAACAAATTCAAGCCAGCCAAAATATATATATACAGATTCTCTCTAAATATATCGACATACAATATTAATGCTGTATATATCACAACTGAAATCAAGACTCCAATTGTATTTATTATAATAAGCTCACTAACCAAAAATGAGAGCTTAGCTTTGTCCTCTCTACACTTAGCAACTTCACGTATACCATATATTGGAATACCTAAAGACGCTATCGTCGCAAAGTAGGTACCTAAACTAATGGCTAAATTACCTAAACCAATATTATCAACACCAAGTACCCTTGCAACATGCGGATAAGTTAATAGTGGAAAAAGAACATTTAGTAGGTAGTAACAACCATTAAATAAAAGATTTTTCAACTTGTGAAGCTCAAATAAGTTATTGGAGGTCATTTCTTCAGTATTCCGACTAACTTATCATCATGTTTTACCAGCAGGGCACTTATTCTTCTATCATCCATCAACTCTAGGGCGACGCCCATCATTTCGGATTGATCTACATAATATGGCATCTTTGATACTATATTATTTGCAGTTAAATCAAAGACATTGCGCCCATAACTTTCCATAGCTCTTCTGATATCACCGTCTGTAATTATACCTAGCTTATCTTGGTTTTGAACAATACATATCCCTAGCATACCTTGAGAAATCATATTGACAACTTCTTGAAAACTTGAATCCTCCTCAACTATGGGTAAAGGAAAGGGGGTCATTTCATCTTTAACTCTACTTAAAAGCCTTTTCCCAAGTGCGCCTCCAGGATGAAACCTCGCAAAGTTTTCAGGTTTAAAATGGCGTTCTTCCATTAAAGCGACTGTTAAAGCATCCCCCATAACAAGTGCAGCGGTTGTTGATGATGTAGGAGCTAATTGAAGAAAGCATGCTTCTTTAGGTACAGAAATATCTAAGTGGCATTGAGAATTCTTCGCCAATGTTGACCCCGTACAACCAGTCATAGAAATGATAAAGTTACCATTATCACGCAAGAAAGGAATTAGCCTTAAGACTTCCTCCGTTTCGCCAGAATTCGAAATAGCAATAAAGACATCTTCTGGCTTCACCATACCTAGGTCACCGTGGAACGCTTCACCGGGGTGCATAAAAAAGCCAGCGGTCCCTGTACTTGCAAACGAAGCAGCAATTTTCTTTCCAATAATACCAGACTTACCCATGCCACAAATAATGGTACGCCCTTTCGTACTTAGAATTACTTCGACAGCTTCTTCAAAAGATTCTCCTAACTTTGTAGCCATGAACTCTAAACCGTTAATTTCTGTGCTGATAACTTCTCTAGCGCGATCAATTACTGACATATTAGCTTTCCATTATTAGTTTAATGTTGACATAATCTTGTACGGTATCAATACCGTGTGGCGGTGCCTGTTCAACAATCGTCGCGCCGATTGATAAGCCGTGACTCAAAGCTCGTAGCTGCTCAAGCTTTTCCATATTTTCTAGGATAGACTCTGAATATTGACAAAATTGTCGAAGAATCTTAACTGAGTAAGCATATATTCCAATATGACGATAAACTGATTCAATTGACGAGGGGTCATCACGGTTAAAAGGAATTGGTGAGCGAGAGAAATAAATCGCCCGCCCATTACTCCCCATAGCTACCTTGACAATACTGATGTTCATTACATCTTTGATAGATTGGATCGGTGACACTACAGTCGTAATGTCAAACATAGGTTTTTCATAAGTGAATGTAATGAGTTGCTGTATGAGTTGGCTAGGGATTAACGGTTCATCTCCCTGAACATTAATGATGAGTGTATCATCAAGCCAGTTTAGTTTACTCGCAACCTCATTTAATCTATCAGTACCACTGAGGTGCCCCACTGCAGTCATCACGCAAGGTATTGTCAACTCAATTGCTTTTGAATATATGCGCTCATCATCTGTTGCTACTACAATATCTTCGGATGGGACTCCTGCCTCAAAGACTCGTTGGAACACATGCCAAAAGATTGGTTTTCCACATAATTGAAGCAAGGGTTTTCCGGGGAGACGAGAAGAATTAAACCTAGCGGGTATCACAACTTTTACTACACTGCTCATTGCTCTACTCCTTTAAAATCATCTAAAGCAATTTTATCCAGTAGCGGTTGATATAATTCCTTTAACTCAAGTCCGCTTTGGCTAAGCAGTAACTGATCCACAAAATCTCTGACCATTCCAAAGCCACCTTTGTGTTCAGACACCCAATCAACTTGATCTAAGACCAGTTTATGAGCATCTTCTGGTGCGACAGATAAACCACATCTTTCCATAATAGGTAAATCCAGAACATCATCACCACAAAAAGCTATTTCATCTGACGCAATATTAAAACGAGTACAAATTTCATTCAGTTTAGGCAGCTTATTCTTACATCCAGTCTCGATAACATCAAAACCAAGCTGCTGGCAACGATTTGTTAAAGCAGGACTTGCTTTACCAGAAATAACTCCCGATTTAATCCCGTTCACTCGCAGCAGTTCAATCGCCAGCCCATCTTTTACATTAAATGCCTTAATGAATTCGCAGGACTCTGACATATAGATGGTCCCATCAGTCATTACACCATCAACATCAAGCAAAACCATTTTGATATTATTACAGACCTGTTTATCCAACATAATTAGACCAATTTAGATTCGATAAAAGCACGATGATGAACGACTTCATCAATCTCAAGTAAAGTCTCTAATAGCTCTTCCATATGTTTCAGTGGTAACATATTTGGGCCGTCACACAATGCTTTATCTGGATCCGGGTGAGTTTCCATGAACAAGCCATCAATACCAACGGCTACTGCTGCTCTTGCAATAGCCGGGACGTGGTAACGGTTACCGCCAGTTGAACCATTCAGTGTACCTGGCATTTGAACGCTATGGGTTGCATCCATTACAACCTTACACCCTGTTTCTTTCATGATCGTTAAACCTGGCATATAGTTAATTAGCTGACCAAAACCAAAGCTAGTACCACGATCACATAGCCATATGTCATCATTGCCAACAGCACGGCACTTTTCAACGACCGGAGCCATGTCTGATGGATGCATCCATTGACCTTTTTTAATATTTACAGGTTTCCCCATTGAAGCCACTCGCTGAATAAAGCCAGTTTGACGAACAAGGAAAGCTGGAGTTTGTAAAACATCAACGACTGAAGCAACCTCATCCAAAGGAGTATCATCATGGACATCTGTGATAATTCTCACACCCAACTGATCTTTGGCTTTTTCAAGAATTTTTAATCCTTCCTCAAGGCCTGGGCCAGCAAAAGCAGAAGCAGATGAACGGTTAGCTTTGGTAAAAGAGGACTTAGCAATATATTCAATACCAAGTTTGTTTGTAATTTCTTGTAATCTGCCAAATGTATCTAGAACCAATTGTTCAGATTCAATAACACAAGGACCTGCAATTAAGAACATGTCATCATCCATTAATTTGAGTAACTTTACACCTCAGCCATTTATAATTTTCTGAGATACGTTTTATTCATTTTGAGACACCCCGTTGCAGGCTATCCCTTATAAAACCTAGATTTTGCTATCTTTTTAAAAACCGCCCCAATAAGCCGCAAAAACAGTCTTTTTACAGCTAGTAGCCCTTTTTGAGTTGCTATTACTTGCTAACGAGCTGAATTTAGATATGCTACCGCCCTTAGGTTTGGCTCCTAAAGGCAATAGTGACAATTTGTTCGCTTTATGCGGTTGTCATACGTTTTTAAATACGCAGCGCATTCTAGCAAAGTAAGTGCATATTAACCAGTTTGAAATTCACTCTTTCTGGTCGAACATCTTACCAAGCATTTACCCAGCGAAAGCATTGTACGTCTTGCAGGTACTGAGTCCCTATGTAGTACCGATTTTCTTGTGCTGCGTCGCAGTAGCGCTTTTCTATATCAATGAAAATATTGCAGTTGCGGTACAAAGATACGAAGCTCGGGTTGTTGTTTACTACTAAGAGTTCTTTAATTTCAGTGCGTGTTAGCCCTTGTGGGTAGTGGTTAACAAGCAAGCCTAAGAACTCGCCGATGCGCCCTTCAACCCGTGCTACCTCTTTTGCTAAAATGGTTACCTTTTCTTCCGTTGTCAGTTTTTTTAGGCTGTTATCGTCCATGTTGCCCTCTCCCTAATTCTACTTTTCTCTCTTGACGTTTTTTGTCTGTGTTTTAGCTACTGATTTACTTTTTTGGCCGGCCTAAGCTTTTGGTTAGTCTGTTTCTTCAATTGAGCTGTGGGTTTACCTAAGTAGGCGCTTAACCTGTAAACAGGTGATGGTTACGGCTTAGAATCCGTGCCGGGCGATTTCGATTGAATTAGGGCCTTGATGCGCTCTTCAAACGGGTTAGTGGTGCTTTTGGCTTTGTAATCTGCGAGGGCCTGAGTGACCGGTGTGGTTTGTTTTGGTTCTAGCGATTTGCTTTCTGCTTGGTCATTTGGGATTGAGTGTGCGTGGTGTAGATCTACTGTCAGTTTATCTGTGTTTGTTGGCCCAGCAGCGGCTATTGAACCAAGGGCTTTGATCGAGTTGGCGGGCTTAACGGTTCTTTTTTGTTTAGACGCTTGGGTTGGCTTAGGGCCTCTTGTTTTCTTAAAAGCAGGCGTTAAACCTCGTTTGGTTTGGGCTTGAGCACTTCTTCTCAGCCAACCATTAACAAAGTGGCCAATGTGCTCAAAGGGTTTGCGCTTATCGGGGTTGATGTATAACCAAGCTTGCATAGCATGCAGCTCTTGCAGCACATCTAACTTTGGGTAGGTGCGTTTTAATATTTCGTAGAACTCATTATAAATCGGTGCGCAACCCTCCTTGGTGAGCAGGTCAATCACAGCTTCGTTCTTGGTTTTACTTTTGGGTTTGGAGGTGAAGGTGGAGGTGTCAGGTTCTTCAGAACTGTTTGGGGTATTAAGAGCATCGGCGCCATCTGAGATGCCGTTTTTCAAGTTCAACTCTGTTTTATGTTCTTTATGAAAGATTATGTGTGCCGGACGATCACTCTCCGTGTTGGATCTTGAGTCACCCTGGTGAGTGTCTGAATGGTCACTTATAGGCAGGTTTGGCGAGTTGGTATTGAAATTCGATTTATGTTGATCTGTTTTATTAATGTCTATTTTCTCGAGGCTTATTTCATCGAAGGCTGTTTCATCAAGACTGGCTTGATCCCTATCCGCTTGTTCCCTATCCACTTGATCTAGGTCGGTCTGTTCGTTTTGGTTTTGGTCTAGGTCTTTGTCTTCTTGGCAGAGATCTCTGTCGTTTTGATCTAGATCTCTGGTTGCTTGGTCTAGATCGGCCTGCTGAATGTGGCTGTCGCTGGGTAGGCGTAGCTGATATATATTGCTGCGCTGGCGCCCTAAATCGTCAAACCGCTTTATCCGCTTCACAAACCCTTGCCTTTCTAGCTCGTTAACGTGCCGTTTAACGGTTCTTACCGACACTTCACAATATTGCGCTAAGTAATTTAAGGATGGAAAACACACGCCACGTGCGTCTGCGTTATCGGCCAATTTTAATAACACCAATTTACTAATTGGCGATCCGGTTTTTAATGGGATGAAAGAAAGAATTAGGGAAACACACATGAATAACGCTCCTTGTTAATGGGTCTATCTATTTGCCTGGTTCTCGCTATAAAGGCTCATAGATATGCATAACCATTGATACAAAGGGCATTAACAACACTTTTTGGTGCTTTGGGGGCGAAGGTGAGGCGAGATAAAAAGTAACAAAAAGTGTTTTTCCTATGCCCTCTCACTGTTATGCAACAAGAACACTACTTAGGATGATTACCTTCGAAGCACCTCTCACTTTTTTGTGTTCCTCCATTTTCACATTATTGCCGCCAACCCCAATCAAGATTCTTGAAGTACATTGATCTCCCCATACAGCAATAAGGTGCTTAATGAAGGCGATAGTTTCTCTTTTTATTTCAGCGTACCAACCCGGACTGACGAGCATCGAATGCCGACCTTATTCCCTCAACCAGTCGCGCCAACCACTGTTGTGTGATGACAAATATTGCGACGAGCACAGTGAAGCTGGGGGTTATAAAAACAAGGTTTATGACGATTGGCCTAATGAAGAACTAGACCGCTCCGAAAATGACAGTCTTGGAGGCCTATATTTTGAAGGTGATTGTTTTGAAGACCTGCACTTTGAAGATGCTTGTTTCGAAAGCCGGCACCTTGAAGATCCCAGTTATGAGGATACTTGTTGGATGATCAGCCGAGCACGACGTAGGCAGCCACTGGGTTATTACGTGATGTATTTACGTTATGTCAGCCACCACTCTGGCTATGCAAAAACGGTCGCCGCCAGTTTACGACAACACATCGCACTGCACTGCACTGCACTGCACTGCACCCTAATTTAAAAGAATCGTTATCCACGTCTTTAATCACTTGGTTACAACAACACGAGGATTTATTTTGTCAAACACTCCACCAGCAACTGATCGAGTTCCACACTAGCCATTAGAAGCGCCTGCTTTACAAGAGCCGACCTGTTTGCAAGAGCGAGCTAGCGCGGAAGAGCGAAGTCCTTCGTTAGAGCCTTGTTTCTCACTCGCGCCCTATTCCTTCAGTCTCGTTTCGGTTTTACTCCGTTTACCTCATTGCCCGGCATTCTCATTTATTACGGTGCATTGCAGCGCCACGCCACCACAGCAAGATGTAGACGTAGCCGAGATTCGTCGATGGCATAAAAAGAGAGGCTGGCGCGATGTGGGGTATCACTTTGTCATTCGTCGCAATGGCGATGTCGAACTTGGTAGGCCACTGTCACAAACCGGCGCGCATGTGAAAGGACACAACAAGGGCAATATTGGAATTTGTATGGTAGGTGGCTGTAATGCCGAGCTGCAACCGGAAGATAACTTCACACTTGCGCAGCGCAAGGCGCTGTTTGGTTTGATGGCGGCCTTGCAAGAGCAGTTCTTGATTTCAGATGAGAATGTTAAGGGGCATAAGGATTGGGGGGTAAATAAGGCGTGTCCGGTTGTGGCTTTAAGAGCTTAAGAGCAGATACGGGATGCGAATGAACGAGATGCGAAAAGCAGGAGAGCGGAAAAGCAGAGATGAAGAGCGAGAGGGTTATACAGTCCAAAGGCTATATATGCGGTCAAAGCCAATCAATAAACCAAGGAGCAGTATGACATTGTTCGGGAGAATATTCGGGAGCCAGTCTTCCATTAGCAAAGGGTTAGATGCACTCACCAACACAGGAGATGCGATGTTTTTTACTAATGAAGAAAAAGCGAAGCACAAGCTGGCACTGCTTAAAGCGTATGAACCTTTTAAGTTGGTACAACGCTACATTGTGTTGTTGTTCACCATTCCTTATGTGGCACTGCATGTGATGGTGATTCTGGGTTGTATGCACGGCTACGATTGGAAACCGTTGGGGGAAATGACCAATGAAGCGTTTGGTTATCCGGTGTTAGCGGCAATTGGATTGTATTTAACGGGAGGGGTTATAAAGAAGTAGATACGAGTAACGAGTAAACGGGATGCGAAGAGCTAAAAGAGCAGATGCGGGTATCGGGTAAACGGGATGCGAAAAGCTAGAGAGCAGATGCGAGTAACGGGTAAACGAGATGCGAAGAGCTAAAAGAGTAGATACGAGTAACGAGTAAACGGGATGCGAAGAGCTAAAAGAGCAGATGAGGGTAACGGGTAAACGGGATGCGAAGAGCATAAAAGCAGGTACGGGTAGCGAGTAAACAGGATGCGAAGAGCTTAAGAGCAGATACGGGTAGCGGGTAAACGAGTAACGAACAGATGAAGAGCGGATTCGAGTGGCGCTTTTCGAATCTCGTATCTGCCTTTCTGCTCTTCGTTTACCCGATTACTCGCATCTCGTTACTGCTCTTTAGCTTTACTTCTTGTCGCTCGAATATGCGTAGTTGTAGTAACCGTAGCCATACGAACTTGATGCTTTCTTCTCGATGGCGTTGAAGATAACGCCTTTCACTTCGATGCCAGATTGTTCGAAGCGGTTACGAGCGACGTCGATCTCTTTAATGGTGTTTTGGCCGTAACGAGCAACCATTAATGTGGTACCCGCAAAGGCACCCACAATGCTTGGGTCGGTTACAGCGAGTACTGGCGGGGTATCGACAATCACCAAGTCATACTCTTTTGATGCCCATTCCATTAGCTCTGCAAAGCGTGGGTGCATCAGCAACTCAGATGGGTTAGGTGGCACTTGGCCGCGAGTAATAATGTCGAGGTTTTCTACTGGTGTTGCTTTTACTGATTGAGCGAACTCTTGTTTGCCACTCAATACATCAGAAAGTCCGTTGTCCCAGTTCACACCAAAGCTTTGTTGTAAGTAACCTTTACGCATATCGGCATCAATCAACAGCACTTTTTGGCCAGTTTTTGCGGCTACTGCGGCAAAGTTGGTCGAGATGAATGATTTACCAATACCCGGCGCTGGGCCAGAGATCATCAAGACGTTATTTTTCGCTTCTAGCATCGCAAAGTGCAAACTGGTACGAAGGCCACGCAGTGCTTCAACAGAAAGATCAGCAGGGTTCGATTCGGCAAGCAGTGCTTGAGTCCCCTTGGTTTGCTGCTTCTTCGATTTAAAGCGGTTGGTTAGCTCAATCTGTAAATCAGATTTTGGTACCGCGGCGTAAACCGGCAGGCCAATTTGTTCAATTTGGTCTGGGCTTTCCACACCACGGTGGAACGCCGCTTTAACCAATACAAACGCGACACTTAACATGCCACCCAATAGCGTTGCTAACACAACAATCAGTGGCTTCTTAGGTTTAACGGCGCGAGCATAAGATTGAGCGTCATCTAAGATACGAACGTTACCGACCGTGCCCGCTTTAATAATGCTTAGCTCTTGAACCTTGTTTAATAACTGGATGTAGATTTGTTGGTTTACTTCAACATCACGTGTCATACGCAGTACTTCACGTTGGGTTTTCGGTAGTTTTTGTACTTGCTTGTTTAGGCGCTCTTTTTCACCTAATAGCGTTTTACGTTTATCAAGCAGGGCTTTGTATGCTGGGTGATCTTTAGTAAAGCGTTGGCTGATTTCGCTCTCTTTAAACGTCAGCTCATTCAATTGCGCTTCAAGCTCTACCATTACCTTCAAGGTTGATTGTGCTTCTAAGCCCAAGTCGATCGATTCGTTCTTTTGGCGGTAATTGTTTAGTACGTCTTCATAGCCAGTTAGCTCAGATTTGATACCCGGAAGGTGACTCTCTAAAAACTCTAGGCTCTTCTCTGCTTCTGCTGAGTTACGCTTCACGTTTTGTAAGAAGTAAATTTGACTAATGTGGTTAAGGATCTCAGAAATCTGCTGTTTGTTTTCGCCTTCAAAGCTCAGCTTCAAAATGCCAGTTTGCTTGCCTTGCTCAGACAAAGACAAAGAAGCCTTTAGCCATTCGATCGCTTCTAGTCGGCTTTGTTTACCAATAGAGAATTCGAAACCATTGTGTGATTCAAAACCTGCCACAAACAAGCTGTAGTCATCAGAAGTTGCTAGCTCGCCCACTTTGCCTTGCAAGATAACGCGCTCATCGTCACGCACCAGTTGGTAAGTGCCTTGCTCGGCATCAACAATCTGAATCGTATGTGCGTATTCGCTCGCATAGCTTGGCAAGGTAAAACGGCTCACCACAATGTGGTTGATGTCACCGGTTAAACGAGCAAAGCCTTTACCGACGATGGGTGCATAGTTTGGAGAGGTTACGGTGGTTAAATTGAATTTATCAACGGTTTCGCCCAAGATCATACGCGATTTGATGATCTCCACTTCTGTCGTTGCAGAAGACTCCTGAGAGAACAACTCCCCCATGTCACCAACCATTGATGAAATACCGCCAGAGCTCTTCTCTTCAATTTGGATCAGTGCATCGGCTTTGTATATCGGTGTTGAAAGCAGGGCAAACGCAATACCAAACACAGCAAAAGCAAATGTGGTGAGCATGATTAGCCATTTAGCATCTAATAAGATGCCAAGCAGTTTTCCTAAATCTATCTCATCAGAGTTATCTGTGTGTGATTGCTGAGATGGTTGTGTTGTCATCAGATTGCTACTTCCTAAATTATTGCTATTTAAGAGACGATATATACGCTCCGCGTACTTCTCTTTTATATGATTCTGTTGCTGGCTTAGCCACGCCTACGTGTAGAGCATGACATTTAAAAAGCTGTCTATTTAAAATCTACTGCATCTAAAATCTACTGCATTTAAACCTACAGTTTTTTTACCCAAGCCAGTGCGGCTTCGTCAATCAACTTATAAGCATATTCAAACGCTTCACGGCTTTGACGGTGCGGATCTGGAATGTCTTTTTGGCCAATCCACTGACCAAACAGCATGGTTTTACCACGCGCTTCCGGTGAAATTTGAGTGAGCGCCTCCATATGACCCTTCTCCATCACCAATATCAAATCATACTGAGCACAAAGCTGTGGTGTAACTTGCTGCGACTGATGATTATCAACATCGACACCATTTTCAGCGGCAATTAAAATCGCAGTGTCGTCTGCTGGCTTACCAATTAAACGGCTTTTCTCAGCAGCGATGCCAGCAGAGGCTACCTCTTTGTTCGGTAGCAATTTTTGAAGAACGCGCTCTCCAGTCGGGGAACGACAAATGTTACCTACACAGACCACTAAAATTTTATTAAACATAATTGTCTCTAATTGTATTGGGCCTACAAGCATAAAAAAATCAGGTCACACGCAACATGCAACCTGATTATCAATCTGACTAATTACCAATTACGAACGCGCAACATGCCTTCGGTTAGGTCGTTGAAGCCAGAAATGGTCGGTACAAGCTGACCAATAACACGGTTCCAGCGGCTGATTGGCGCGGCGGTAACGTAAACAATATCGTAAGGTTTTAAATCAAACTCGGTGCCAATGACTAGGGCTGAGGCGTCTTCCATATTCAGTTGGTAGATATCCGCCATACGTTCTGATTTATCATCCGAAGTACGAATCACAAACACACCTGTCGCATCTGCAGTCAGTTGGTTGATGCCACCTACGTTGCTGAGTGCTTCGGTTAGGCTCATCCCCACTCTATCAATCTTGAGTAGTTGAGGATCGTTCACCTCACCCATCACGAACACTTTTTGGTTGTCGTTACGAGGCACGTGAACAATATCACCCGCTTGCAGCAAGCGGTTTTGGGTTAGGTCACCACGTTGCATTAAACCATAAAGCGAAAGGTTTTCTTCCACGCCATTGCGGGTTAAAGAAACATTACGCCAATCCGCATCTTCAGATAAACCGCCCGAACGGTTCACGGCATCCAGTAACGTTAAAGGGATGTTGGTGATTGGCTGCTGGCCAGGTTTAGACACTTCACCAGTAATATAAGTTTTCTTAGAGCGGAAAGCCGCTACGTTCACATCAACTTGAGGACTTTCGATGTACTTTGCTAAGCGATTTGCAATATCAGTACGCACTTCACGTACCGTTTTGCCTGCCACTTCGACGGTACCAATGTACGGATAGAAAATGGTGCCATCGGCATGAACCCAGTTACCCGCTTCTGTGCTGCTACGGTAAGAACCCGCCGGTATGGTCAGCTCTGGATGATCCCAGATCGTGATGTTTAAGATATCACCGACACCCACTTGGTATTCATACTTTGCGATGTCTACGTCGAGTTCAGGGTTGGCTTGTGACACCGACAATGTACTGGTTTGGTAAGTCGATACTAACTGTGCAGTCAACGGATAAACATTCACCACTTCAGAAATATCAGACTCTTGTTGTTCCTCAGAAGGCTGAATCACATTCTTACCACCGGTAGACAGGTGAGTACCTGGAGTCGTACACCCTACAAGCAATGCAGGTATAAGCGCGAAAAGGAGACGATTTTTATTGATCTTCATGTTTACCAAGTCATAGAAACGGAATGTGTTGTGATACCCCAAAGGACACCCAAAGGAAGTTAAGCGAGTAATTTTATCAGCTACACAGCTTCAAATAGAGCTGAAGTGGAGAAATAACAAGATCCAGCTCTCATTTGGCATCGAAAAATCGAGACGCTACCGCCCTTTGATCGTCCGCGACACCACACTGCGTAGTCAATACCAAACGCAGCAAAAACTATGCTTGCATCCGGTCATTTTAATCCGTAAACATTATCCACAATTTGTGTTTATTATCAACCTAGTTGAATGGTTTAGGAGCAGATAAGAGCAGTATCGAGATGCGGGTAAGCGAGTATCGAAGAGCTCAAGAGCAGACGAGAGATTCGAGTGAACGAGATGCGAAAAGATGAGAGTAGATGAGAGTAGCGAGATACGAGTAAACGAAGAGCAAGAGCCCAAAAAGAGCCAACACATGAGATGTTGGCTCTTAATTTTAGATGTTACGCTAAATTATTTTACTGCTTCTAAATATTTTAGGTAAGCATTGCGTAAGCGCTGTCTGTTTTCATAGTAGTAACTAGCACCGATGCGGTTACGGTTGAAGTACTGCCTTTCAATATTGTGCTGTAAGCCAGTATCGACGCCCAAGCCTTCGCCTATATTGTTGTGACTATCACCAACACGAGTTTGAAGTGCGTAAACAAACTGGTCGATACCACGCAATTGAACGTAGTCAGGGCTCATATCACGCCATAGTGTCAGCGGAATCGCGATAGAAAGAGTCACAAAATCTTCAGCTTCACTGCTACCGACTGCTTTGGTGGTTTGGTATGAAGCATCAACTCTCACATCACCCAGCCAATGACTGGTGGTCACGCGTACCCCTTCATCGCCTTTCCAAAACTGACCAGCTTGCACTTTACCTTGCCAATTCCAATCAGGCCTTGAGTAGGTGTAGTGACCAATCATCGGGGTCGCATCTAAGATAGCCTTCCCTCTTGAGTCGTACTTATCTTGAGCAGAAAAGTTAGCGAATTCAGACCCTAGAATATGTCGGCCACTATTGCTTGTATACTGTGTTTCGTTCACAAAGCCTAAGAAGTTTCCGTAAACTTGTCCGAATGAGAATTGAGTCGTGAGGTTGTAAGGCAATTGGAATGCTTGGTGGAAAAGAATCCTATCGACTTCATTTTCAAAGGCATTGTCACCCCAAATTTCGCCGTCTTCGAAGTCGTCACTCTCTGCCAGTGGCATGACGTGTCGAACATCCAACGCAGCGCCCTTCCAAAGAGGTGTATACAGGTTAGTGGCAAGCGCTAAAGAGTAGTCAAATACACCGTATTCTGTGGCGGTATTGTGATACAAGGCTGGAGAAACAATCACCTGCGTACGACCAAAGCCAGAACGAGCCACCTCTTTATCAAAGTTCGCTTTTGCATAACTCTTTTTCACATCAGAAGTACGCACAAGAAGGGTTTTGCAAGGTTCACCCGTTTTTACAAATTCACGGTAACATGGCGCACTGGTGATCATTTCCATCATCGGAATGTCATTCACCAAGTTAAACAAGCGAATGTTTTGTTGTTGGTAATTTTTAACCCCGAGGTCTTGCAGCATCCCTTCACCCACGTAGGAAGATATGATACCCAGAGCAACACCAACACCATCGACTTGGTTACGATTATAGCGTCTGTTTTCCAGAGCAACGTTTAAACCAATATCATCCGCAGAAATTCTAACGTTAAGAAAGCCTTCATCAACCAGTGCTTTTTTAAGTTGAACCATACCGGCAAATTTATGATGCGCTTGTTCTACTGCGATCTTGTCTTCTAGGGTTAACTCATTCACTCGGCGAGACTCAGAGAATCCCATTAAGGGGGTTGATGCCGCCACCGACCAAATGTCTATATCGGCATTACCACTGGTATAAAACTGGTATTGGAAAGATAACTGAGTATCAAGTGGCAAATAGTTTTCTGGTGTAAACACCTTCAAGCCAGCATTAAATTGGTGGGAGTCGTGCTCTGCAATCAGCTGAACAAAATCCAGTGGCTGATATTCTAAACTGGCAAAAGGCCCGTTCAGAACGCCATGGCTCACTTCTGATTTACCGTAACCGGCACTAAACCTTGCTGGGACAAAGTCAGGCTCAAAATCAGCTACCGCGTAGTAGGTTTCAAAGTTGCTGGCCGCGCCACCTAAATCTTGAACACCGATGGCAAAATCAAACCCAGTCCAATCTTTAACGAAAGGAAGCTGGTATTTAAACGATGCCGACAAATCACGAATACCGTTGCCACAATTCGGGTTGTAGTTCGGTACATTTGGGTAAAGGTGACAATCGTAAGTTTTGGTGACAATTCGACCCGCAGCCTCAAACCCATCGAATAAACCAACGCTAAATAATATGTTATCTAACTCACTGGTTTTTCCCCTATATGGCACGCCTTGGCCATAAAGGTAAGAGATGTCTCCAGTGTCCATCACTTGAGCATTAGGCACAATGATTGCGCCGGTATAACTTTGGGACGACATCAAGTTATCGACGGCGTAGACATTAGAAGCGATAGCTAATGCGCCAAGAGATGCTATGAGAGATGTATTTTTAGAATAACTGAGTATTTTCATTGGGATACAATAGGTTTTAACCGTATTTGACAGTGACTATTTTTGTTAGTGACTACGTTTAATGGTGACAGAGCTTGATAGTAACAGCATGTAAAAAAGGCACCGTGTGGTGCCTTTATAATTGATGCTTAAATTAGCCGCCAGTACCACCGCCGTTACCGCCACCGCCAGTACCGCCAGTACCACCAGTACCACCAGTTGGTGGGTTAGTGCCATCATCTGGGTTTGGAACAGGAACTGCTGGTTTTTCTGCTGAAGGTGGAATAACGACAGGAGCTGTTGGGTCAGCCACAACATCTTCAATGAACGTCGGATCTTCAGTTAGATCCAAGAAAACTGTATCACCACCAGGAGCTTTAGGGTAGTCAGGGTAGCTTGCAATCACTTCTTTTGTAATTGAATCCGTCGCTGCAGCCAGTTCATTAGCTGTTGCGTTAGGGCTTACCACAAGTACGTCTGATAATACCGCTGCTGTTGCTGAAACTAGGCTAGCTTCAGATGCAGGAAGAGTCTTAATCACCTCTTCAGTACGACGTAAGAAGTCAGCAACACTAGTAACGCTAGCGTTGTTCAACAAATTACCCAAACCAAGGTCGTTCAAGATTTGAATACCTGTTGCTTCGTTATAAACAGCACCACCTAGTTCCTTCTCAATCAGGGTTGAGATTGGAGAAGAGGTGATGAGGTCATCGAGATTCGCTAGGCCTTTAGGAAACTTGTAGCTCACCTTGCTCATGTCTTTGCCGTTAGAAACATCTTTGGCGCCTGGTGTTGCGTTATATGTAAACGCACAAGTTTCAGGCTTGTTAAAAACGGTAAGCTCGGTTACTTCAGAAACACCATAAAAGTTAGTTGCCTTTAAAGTGCCCGTTGTTCCATCATCACAGCTGAATGTGCCTTTCATACCCATAACTGCAGGGTCGAAAGCCATGATGTTACGGTACGCTTGTTCCGGTGGCACGCTGTTGTTGTTGTCACTGCCACAACCACCAAGGATTGCACCAACGACTGATAACGCTAAAATTTTATATTTCACAATTTATCCCTAAAAATGATTAAAAGCTGTGCGACAAAGCAACATTAAACGAGTCGATATCGACGCCACCAATATCTTGATATAGCTGGTATTCAATACCGACTTTCATTGCCGACGTAATCGAGTATTCAGTACCAAAAGCAATCGTTGGAGTCACACCAGAATCATCAGACTCAACACCTGCACCGTTTGCTTTCCAGTCATAAATGGCGATGCCACCTTTTGCGTATAGCGCTAAGCTATCAGTTACATTTCCAGAGGCTTTAAGCACCACATCAAAGCTGCTTGCTTCGTAGCTGCCACCTGCAATGTCTTTAAGATCATACTCACCAAGGTAGTTATAACCACCTTCGATGGCTAGTGTATCTACGATATGATAACCAACAAACAGACCGTAAGATGTGTCTGAGTCATCAATAGCCGTGCGGCTCTCTACTAATGGTGCAAAGTTATCGGCAGTTACATTACCAACTTTAGCGCCTACGTATAAATTATCAGCTCCAACAGCTGCTGTTGATAGTAACAACAAAGGTGAAACCCTAACTAACCACTGCATTTTCATATAATTATATCTTCCATATTTAAAACTGAACTGAGGCTGATTTTCCTAGCAAATCTAAGCGATAGTCTAATCAGTTTTTGTATGAAAGCCCAAAAAGCAGACACTCATACACGCCATTCCGTACCAAAATCACTGACGTAATTGCACAATATTGAGTGCTAGAAGCTAGAAGCTAAAAATAGCTCAATACTGTACTTTTGAATTTCGCCAGATTTCTCAATGTTGTTTAACAAGTACAAAGAACTTAAGAGTAGCTTGCTTATTATGTTGCAAGCGAGCAGCTAGCATAATCTTTTCGTATGACATTACAAAAATGGTACTCAGAAGATACCAACACAAGAAGATTGCTGCTTTGCTTTCAATATCCAACCAAGACCATCTAATCAATGATAGATAGCCTAAAAAGGAATTACTCTGATTAAACAACTAATTGAACAACATGATAGGTAATAACCGCTATCAAGTAAATGTATAATTAGTAAACGCACCACAGCGATTCAAAAAAACGTCAGGATTGCGTCAGAAAGGGGTAAAAAGATGAATGGATGAAAATTAAACGCGGTCGCCCGAGCCTTTACTTAATACTGTTTGAATGATGTATTGGAAGTACAATTTAGTATTCAACGTGTTAATCATGCGTTGATCCCACTCCGCGAGTTTTTCGGTGTCGACATGTCGATATCATCATAAGACAAGAAGGTATGCCTAATTAAAAGCTCTACGAATAGCTTTTAATTAGGCATAACCTAGCAGGGAAGAAATAGAACCTTTTTGGAACAACTCAAGCCCCCGCACGTTTACCTAAGACTGTAGTGGCCAAGTTAAGTACGATACAGCAGTCTGACGAGGTTATACCTCTGCGCACCCCCACTCTGGGAAATGTTTACGCACATAAGCATTCAGATCTTTCTCAGATTGAGAGTACACCCGAACTTTTTCTGTTTTCTCACCGGATATGGAGGAAATCATACCAGCACCTACAGTCACGTTGTTGTGGCGGTCAATTACAATGAATGAACCTGTTTGTGGTAGTGTTTGGTAAGTATCAACAGCGATCTTGTCCGTCAATACAATCTCAGACAAAGCAATCTCGTTAAGGTCTAACGTTTCACTCTCTTCAGCGTTCTGTTCTAATGTATTGACATCAATTTTATGAGGGATGCCCGTCACTTTACCTATACAAGATTTGGTCGCAAATTTAAATATGTACTCTTTGTGCGTACGCATTGGGTTCTCACCCATCCACACTACGTTAGCATTTATTTTATTCGTAACTTTAGGCTCGTGACCGTTATGCACGAGCATATCACCACGTGACACATCAATTTCATCTTCAAGAGTAAGTGTAATAGCTTGGCCGGGGCGTGCGGTATCCAACTCACCATCAAAGGTGTAAATGGATTTTACACGTGAGCTCTTGCCTGACGGTAGTACCGTCACTTCATCACCAACTTGAACGAGGCCTGAAGCTAACGTACCACAGAAACCGCGGAAATTAAGGTTGGGCCGATTCACGTATTGCACAGGGAAACGCATGTGCTCTAAGTCTTTATCTTGATCAATTTTAACGGTTTCAAGCAGCTTCATCAGCGTTGCACCTGGATACCAATCCATCGCTTCACTTGGTGTCACCACGTTGTCTCCGTTAAGGGCTGAAATCGGCACAAAACGGATATCATCGATGTTGAAGTTCTTCGCCATTTCGCGGTAATCGGCTTTAATCTTCTTATACACATCTTGACTGTATTCCATCAAGTCCATCTTGTTGATGGCTACAATGATGTGTTTAATACCCAGCAAACTACAGATGTAACTATGGCGACGAGTTTGCGTTTGAATGCCGTAACGAGCATCCACCATGACAATCGCTAAATCACAGGTAGAGGCACCTGTCACCATGTTACGAGTGTACTGCTCGTGCCCTGGAGTATCAGCGATGATGAACTTACGTTTGTCCGTTGAGAAGTAACGGTATGCTACATCGATAGTAATGCCCTGCTCTCGCTCTGATTGCAGACCATCAACTAAAAGAGCCAAATCGAAATCGCCATCGGTGGTGTTGAACTTCTGAGAGTCTTTCTCAATCGCCGCCATTTGATCTTCGTAAATCAATTTTGAATCGTAAAGCAAACGACCAATCAATGTAGATTTACCATCATCAACGTTACCACAAGTTAAAAAACGTAATAAATCTTTGTTTTCATGGACTTTAAGATACGCTTCGATGTCCGTTGCGATTAGCTCTGAGCTGTGAGACATATCGTTCTCCTAATCTTCTTTTTCAGGCTTCAATGCCCTGTATAATTGGGTTGTCTACTCGAATGCTTTGCACTCTAGAGTATGGGAGCTTTAGCTCCACATTGCAGAAAGTAGCTATGTACCTTCCGCAATTACATTTCATTTAATGAGCATAATACGCTGACAACGTGTTGATGAACTTCTGCTTGTCATCTAGCGTTAACGCGTTAATGCCTGCAGCTGCTTTACGACCGCCACCAGTTGGAAACGATGAGCAGATGTCATCCGCACCCACACGGTTGCTCAATGGTGCACGCACGCTCACCGTGTAATCTTGCTCGCTCGCGTTTAGAGTTAATACTGCATGCGCTAAATCAGGGCTTTGATTTGCAAGCTCGTTGCCAAACACACCACTAATGCGCCTTGCCCACGCTTCACACGGTAATTCAAATACTTTACATTGTGTGTCCGAGTGAACCGATTTAATGCTCAGCACTTGGTTACGGTCTAGCTCATAGCCTTTTTTCAGCGTGTGGTACGGCGAGCTCTCATCATCGAGTAGCGATAACGGGTCAACGTAGGCTGTCAATTGTTGATACAGGTCTGCCGGGGCAATGTGCAAATCATTCAGCGCTGCGCCATAACCGTTATAGTTAATCAGAGTGCCCAGATCTTTTAAGAACTTGGTCTCCGATTCGGTTAAGCCAATCTCTTGTGCTAGCTTATTGGCTGAAGCAAACAGGTTGTCACCAAACGCGGCCGCAACGGCCCATTTAGCGAACTGTCCGCCTAGGCGATTATTAACCAGTAAACTGGTGCACACTTCTGCATCCAAATTAATTAGTGCATCTAGGTTGTCTGACTGTGGTATATCGCCGCTACGGTGATGATCGCAATAAAACACTTTCACGTTGTTTTGCAAAAGCACTTCCAGTTCTGGTAGGTTTTTCTCCATGGAGATATCCAGCGCCGTCACTGATTCAGCTTGGTCAATATCCACTTGCTTCAGCAGTTGAATGTCACGCTTCACGCCGGTAACCAATATAGATTCTTTGGGCTCTGCGAATCTCAGTTGCAACAAGGCAATGATGCCATCAGCATCACCGTTAAATACGTCATAATGCATTAAGCATGCTCTCCTAGTTGTAGATAGCCTTTCTTCTCAAGTTCAGCTACGACAAAATCCGCGCAAGCTTCAATAGATAGCTCTGCAGTATGCAGATGGATTTCAGGATTCACCGGTGCTTGGTATTCTGAGTCGATGCCTGTGAAGTGTTTAATCTCACCGGCACGTGCTTTCTTGTAGAGCCCTTTAGGGTCGCGTGCTTCACACACCTCTAGCGGGGTATCGACAAACACTTCAAGAAATTCACCTTCAGTTACCAATTCACGCACTTGTTGGCGATCAGAAACAAACGGCGAGATAAACGCAGTTAACACAATATTGCCCGCATCAACAAACAGCTTAGCTACCTCACCAATGCGGCGGATGTTTTCAATGCGGTCAGCATCAGAGAAACCTAGATCTTTGTTAAGGCCATGGCGCACATTATCGCCATCAAGCAGATAACTGTGCTTGCCCATTTGCAGCAGTTTACTTTCCACTGCATTGGCGACGGTAGATTTACCGGAACCACTTAAACCAGTGAACCAAAGTATTACTGGCTTTTGCCCTTTTTGAGCCACTCGATCTTGATGGGTCACCGTTGAGTTATGCCACACGACATCGTCACTCACCGAGTCATTGTTTTTACGTTGGTATGGAGTCGTCATAACAGTTTAGAAATACCCTTCGCGTTTCTTCTTCTCCATTGAGCCTGAAGAATCATGATCAATGGCACGGCCTTGGCGTTCAGACGTTGTGGTTAGTAGCATCTCTTGGATAATTTCTGGCAGCGTCGCGGCTTTAGACTCTACCGCCCCGGTTAATGGGTAGCAGCCAAGCGTACGGAAACGAACCATCTTCTCTTCAATAACTTCGCCTTCTTTGAGCTCCATACGCTCATCGTCTTTCATTATGAGCATGCCGTCACGCTTAATTACTGGACGTTTTGCCGCTAGGTATAGTCCTGGAATTTCAATGTTCTCTAGGTAGATGTATTGCCAGATATCCAGCTCAGTCCAGTTTGATAGAGGGAACACTCGAATGCTCTCGCCTTTATTTACTTTACCGTTATACACATTCCATAGCTCAGGGCGTTGATTTTTTGGGTCCCAGCGGTGATGTTCATCGCGGAAGGAATATACACGCTCTTTGGCTCGAGACTTTTCTTCATCACGACGTGCACCACCAAATGCTGCGTCAAAACCATGCTTGTCTAGAGCTTGCTTCAAGCCTTGGGTTTTCATGATGTCAGTATGTACAGAGCTGCCATGGACAAATGGGCTAATGTCCATCTCTACCCCTTCAGGGTTTTGATGCACAATCAACTTCATACCCACTTTTTCCGCCATATAGTCACGAAACTGAATCATTTCTTTGAACTTCCACGTGGTATCTACGTGCATTAACGGGAACGGAGGCGTCGCTGGCGCAAATGCTTTTTGCGCTAGGTGGAGCATCACCGAAGAATCTTTACCGACAGAATATAGCATTACCGGGTTATCAAACTCAGCGGCAACCTCACGCATGATATGAACAGATTCAGCTTCTAGTTGCTTTAGATGAGTCATACGCTCTGGAGAAATATTCATTTCAAAGAAGTCCTTAAATTACAATCCAATAAAGGCAGGAATTGCGGTTAACACAATCACGCCATAAAGCAGGCACATCGGCACACCTACTTTCACAAAATCTTGCAGATTATACTGACCCGCATTAAACACCATCAGGTTAGTTTGGTAACCATACGGGCTAATAAAACTGGCACTGGCGCCAAACGCTACTGCAAGTATATATGCTTGGGGGTTTGCAGATAAACTCGAAGCCAATTCAACTCCAATAGGAAGTACGAGTGCTGCAGCCGCATTATTAGTGACTAACTCTGTCATCATCCATGCCAATACATAAACAACAATCAAGCCCGTCAGTGGAGTAAACAAATAGTCATATGAATGAACCATTGTTTCTACCCCACGCAAAGCACCACTATTCGTTAAAGCCTGAGACAAAAGCAGGGCTGAGGATATAATCAACCAAATATTTTTAGGCAAACGCTGCAGAACCTCATTAGCCGTTAAACACCCTGACAACAATAGTACACCTAATAATATCAGCATCACTTTAAAAAGAGACACAATACCTAACGCCGCCAATAAGATAGAACCGAGAAAACCAACAACAGTCAGCTTTTCTCTCCAGCCACCTAAGCACTGATCCGTTTCGACTTCGCTCAATAAGTAAAAATTCTTACGGATATTATTTCTAGAATAGTGATCGTTTCCCACTGCAAGTACTAAGTAATCACCGGCCTCAAGCGTCACCTCGCCAAGCTTGCCCGATAGCGCCACCCCATCGCGTTTAATCGCAACGACAGCAGCATCAAACAAAGCACGAAAACCTGAATATTTAAGTGTTTTCCCTATCAAATTACTTTCCGGTTTAATGACCACTTCAGAAAGGTTATCAAGGGGTAAGCCGCTATTACTCGCGAACAAAGAAAGGCCATTGAACTCCCTTAATATCGTTACCTTCTTCACGTCACCACTAAACAACAAGCGATCATTGGGTGCAATAATCTCCTGAGGAGTAACAGGCGATATCAAGCGCCCCTCTCTCAATATTTCAACCAAAAATAAAGACTCTAAATGTCGAAGACCATTTTGTTCTACAGACTTTCCGATTAGATCTGAATCTGAAGCGACTTCAGTATCGATAATATAGTCACGAATCTGAACTTGGCTTTTATCGTACTCTGGCAATAATGGGCTTAATGCAAACAAAAGCGCCCCACAACCCACTACCAAACATAAGCCCACAACGGTAAAGTCGAAAAACCTCAAACTAGGCAAACCTGAGTCGATAACCAAACTATTGACGATTAAGTTAGTGGACGTTCCAACTAAGGTTAAGGTTCCACCCAGTATGGCTGCATAAGAAAGAGGGATAAGTAGTTTACTGGCTTTGTGGTGCGGGTTGTTGCGGATCGGTGCCAACATAGTGGAAACGACCGCAGTATTGTTCAATATCGCTGAAGAAAAAGTGGTTAAGCTGAATAACCTGAGCAAGGTGAGACTATAATTAGGTCCAATAACATAGTTGGTAACTACTCTTAGTAGCTTCGTTTTCTCTAATGCTACAGAGCAAATAATCAACAGCATCAAAGTTAATAAACCCATATTTGAAAAGCTTTGGATAACCTGCTCTGTCGTAACAAGAGAGCTGGTAAAAAGCACTAACAACAATACACCAAACACTCTATCAGACTGCGATTGAAAGCGTATCAAGCCGCAAATTGTTGCAACGAACAAGCCAAGTACCTGAACAGCAGGATTCATTAACCAATCAAGCAAAACCAATGCTCCAAATAAACAAACTAAGGTATGAGAAGATAAACACCAAAGAGAACAGCCTATCAGGTGACGTTATAGGCTTAAGTATAGTGACACCATCAAATAGGGAAATACAGGCGTCAGTTCATGGCTCTCGTCAACACTAAAACTAACGAACACTGACTTTGTTACGTAAAGTGGTGCTTATAATTCAATCACCTACGATCTAATCAGCTATACTCACTACACGTTATAGCCCTTTGACGAAGCCTAGTTACAATACAAGACTGATTCTAAAAAACGTCAAAGATAGCTAAGAAAGCAAGAGGCAAATTAAACGCGGTCGCCTGAGCCTTTGCCCAATACTGTTTGAATGATGTATTGGAAATACAATTTAGTATTCAACGTGTTAATCATGCGTTGATCCCACTCCGCGAGTTTTTTCGGTGTCGACATGTCGATATCATTGATTTGAGCTAACCCCGTCACACCCGGTCTAACCGACAACACTCCTCTCGACTCCCTCTCATCAATCAGCTCTTGCTGGTTAAACAGACATGGTCTTGGACCAACTAAACTCATTTCACCTTTAAGTACGTTGTATAACTGAGGCAGTTCATCAAGCTTGGTTTTACGCAGGAATCTACCAAGCTTAGTCACTGAACTCGCTCCAACTAAATGAGTCGCTACAGACTTTGTTTCGACAGGCATCGTGCGGAATTTCACCAAGGTGAAAGGTTTTTTGTTACAACCTACACGGGTCTGAAAAAAGACAGGCGACCCCGTATCAAAGTAACCAAGGATACAAATAATGAGAAATACTGGCCATAGGAACAACAGGCCAAAGAAAGCAAAAACAAAATCTAACAAACGAATCAAAATATGTGTCCTATCAAATTCGGATTGAAAACATGGGGCGCTATAAGCACCATTAATCAATAAAGGATACCTGAAGAATTTATGGATAAGAAAGCCATAAGCTACCTAAAACGCATCAATGCGACTTCAAGTAAGCTTCTACTGTTCTTTTGATCCCTTGCTCAAAACTTACAGGAGGTTTCCATCCCAAGAGCTCTTTCGTTAAACCTATCTCAACCTGGAGGTTGCCGCATATTCTTTGCGCTATGTGCTGTTTATTTAAAACTGACGAACCAGCTTGTATCCAAGACATTGGGATTCGAATTAATCGCGGTGATTTCCCCATAGCATGAGCGATGCTTTGCATCAATTGAGTTGTCGATACGTCATGATCATCAGAAGCTAAGAAGGTATAGCCCGGAGCCAAAGGGTGTTCACAACACCTCAGTATCAAACTGGATAGATTATCCAGATAAACTAGGCTTCTCTGGTTCTTTATAGCACCAAAGGGTAACGGAATGCCTTTATCAATCAAACGCATCATAGATAGGAAATTGGCTTTTACGCCAGGCCCATAAACTAATGGTGGCCTAATGATAACCACTTCTAAACCTGTCTCTTTTGAAAGCTTAGCCAACTCAACTTCGGCTTCATGCTTGCTCAAACCGTAAGGGTCTTGTGGGATATTATTTAGGTTAGGCTGAAACGGTGATCGCGGCTCACTGAATTCACCATTAACTTTAATAGAGCTGACGAATACAAACCTTTTCACCCCAGCTTCAACCGCTTGCCTTGCTAGGTTCAAAGTGCCGAGGGTGTTTGTCTCTCGATAGGCAGTTAAGGCATCTTGTTCACTTTCATTCATTTGATGAACTCGAGCAGCACAATGAACAATACAATCGACACTTTCGAATGCACCAGACCAATCGGTAGAAGCGTCAATGAAAGGAACAACCAAGCTATTAGTAAGTGGCTCTATTTGCTTACGCACAACCGGAATGACTTCCCAGTCACGCTCTCTGGCCAACTCAACAACTCTAGAGCCTACAAAACCAGTGCTACCTGTGACTAAAATTTTCATAATGCAAAAAGCCTAAATGTAGAACAAATAATAAACAACATTAACAGTAAAGGTACCGAGTGACACATAACAATCAATTACAACTAGCTTACCGCACTCAACAACATTAAAATACATTCTAAAAACTATAACTATCAAACTTAAGACGCTCAGTGGCTCGCTAAGGAACACCATGATCAGACCAATACATATATTGCTTAATGCCAAACGCAAGAACAAGCGTTACATCAGTATTGGCTATGATATTTTCGCTATCGTGATTTCACTCTATTTAGCCATCGCCTTAAGGCTTGGAAATGCATTTTTTGCAGTCGAAATAGAGGAACTAATAACTCTTTTCATTACTGTTTCAATCACAATTTATAGCTTCGTTAAATTAGGAATGTACCGAGCCGTCCTACGCTATATGATGTTGCCAGCCGTTGGCAACATTTTCTTTGGGGTTATAATATCGACCCTAGCTTTAATAATGAGTGGCTTTTTTTTCCAATCGTTCATCCCGAGAAGTGTACCATTTATATATGCTGGCTTGGCTACCCTGACGTTAGGTGGCCCCAGAATACTTATCCGTTCAATTTATTATCACTGGTTTAAGCGCCAAAAGCCCAATGTGTTTATTTATGGCGCAGGAGCTACCGGCCGCGACTTAACATATGCTCTGATTCAGGGTGATGAGTACAATCCAGTCGTATTACTTGATGACGACCCTACAAAGTCAGGTCAAATATTATTTGGACTTAAGGTCCACCACCCAAGTGAATTTGAACACCTCCAATCACTTTATCAACCCGTAAAGCTGCTTTTAGCCATTAATGGGATTAATAAAGGTGAGCGCTTGAGGTTGGTTGAAAAATTGTCACACTGGCCAATCGCAGTGCAATCTGTACCATCAGTGGAAGATATAGCAGCCGGTAAAGCAGCAGCTACTGACGTGAAAGATCTTGATGTCGCCGATCTACTTGGGAGAGCAGCCGTTGACCCAGACAAGGAACTTTTAGCACAAAACATTTTTAATAAGAATGTTATGGTCACTGGCGCTGGAGGCTCTATTGGCTCTGAGCTGTGTCGTCAAATCATGTCACAGAAACCAAAAACACTTGTGCTATTGGAGCTAAATGAATACAACCTTTACAAAATCGACCAAGAACTGAATTCAACAAAAATCAACTTAAAAAGCGAAACTCGAATCGTTGCAGCTCTAGGTTCAGTTCAGAGACAAAACCGCTTAGAAAAACTGATGACAGCGCATGGAGTTGAAACTGTTTACCATGCTGCAGCATATAAACATGTTCCATTAGTTGAAGATAATATTGTTGAAGGCGTTCGTAATAATGTGTTTGGCACACTTGCTTGCGCTGAAGCTGCGATCCAAACAGGGGTAAAAAACTTCACTCTCATTTCAACAGATAAAGCAGTAAGACCAACTAACATAATGGGTGCAACCAAGCGCATGGCTGAGTTAGTTCTTCAAGCGTTGGCTGATAAGCAAGACACCACAAATTTCACCATGGTACGTTTTGGCAATGTCCTTGGATCTTCAGGCTCAGTGGTTCCATTATTCAAAAAGCAAATAAAATGTGGCGGCCCTGTAACCGTAACTCACCCTGATATCATTCGTTATTTCATGCTAATCCCCGAAGCTGCTCAACTTGTTATACAAGCAGGAGCAATGGGTAACAATGGTCAAGTATTCGTCCTCGATATGGGTGAACCAGTCAAGATTTTAGACCTAGCGAAACGAATGATTCACCTCATGGGTATGCAAGAAAATATAGAAGGTTCACCTCAAGAAGGCGATATCTCTATAAAATTCACAGGACTACGCCCAGGAGAGAAGCTCTATGAAGAGCTTTTGATTGGGGATAACGTGGAAGGTAGTGGCCATCAAAAGATCATGACAGCCAGAGAGCAGATGTTGAATTGGAGTGAAATGCAGCCACTTTTGGAACAACTCGATGGCTGTTGTCATAACTTTGACGAAGAATGTATTATGAGGATTCTATTAGATGCTCCAACTGGCTATAAACCCAATACTAACGAATAGCATCAAGCTCATCGTAAACCTTTAGAGTTTTTTCAAATACCATTTCTTGAGAAAACTCTGTTTCAACTTTTTGACGCCCCTTAACACCAAATTCAAGAGTTTTTTCATCATTCTCAAGCAGCGCGCGTAAACAGTTAGCGAGTGAAATTGCATCTCCAGGTTGCGCCAGTAAACCGTTAACATTATGAGTTACGATTTCACGACAACCAACGACATCAGTTGTGATTATTGCTCTTTGGCAAGAAGCTGCCTCGATTAAGATTCGAGGGACACCTTCACCATATGTAGTAGGCAAACACACTATATCGTTTTCTTTTATTAGCTTAGGCATATTTTGCACATTACCTAGCCAATTAATATCACCAGAGCTTGCCCAAGCCTCTACTTGACTAAGAGGGATAGCAGAGGAAACGTCGCTATCAATAATCCCCGCAACATTAAGCGTAAATTCAACACCTTGACTTTCCAAAATCTGCTTTGCTTCGACTAAGCAGGCCAACCCTTTTTCGTTCAAAAGTCTAGCACCAAACAAAACGTTTTTATTTAACGGTGATAATGAAGGAGAAAAGCGAGTCAAATCAATTCCAGCTCCCTTGATCACGCGGCCGTTTCCATATTTCAAAATATCAAGCTCATCAAATAGTTGATAATCTTCGTTGTTTTCAAAAATAAAACGAGCCTTAGAAGAAGAGATAGACTTATAGAGCGTAGTAATGATACGTCTTAAGAGATTGAATTTTATTGAATTAGAACTAAAAACTGCGCCTAACCCAGTTACACTATAGATTATCGGTTTATTAAAAAACAATCTATTTAACAAGCCTGCATATATATTAGGCTTAATTGTCACACAATGTATCAATTCAGGTTCAATTTCATCTAATATTCTCTTAAGGCGGAAAATACTACCGATCTCTCGAAGAAGGTTAACACTTTTTCTTTTTACAGATAACTGATGACAACTAAAACCTTTAGATTCCAATTCATTTTTAATCGCATCATTTGAAAAGCTACTAACAATATTAATATCAAAACCTAAAGATTGGAAGTACTCTGCTCGCTCTAACCAGTGAAGACGAAAGTACCAATCAACATTAATTACGTAAACTATTTTTTTACTCATACCTACCACTGCGACCAATTAGACCATGAAATATCCCTTTTACGATACATTTAAAATGCTGAAGCCTTGGTTTAAGAAATACACAAAAAATGAGTGCTTGTAAGCTTGATCTTATAAGAGTGTAAACTTTCCAACTCAATGGTATGTATGTCCTTTGTAGCAAACGGTAAAAATTACGATAATAGTAATAATGACGTACTGGGGAATGAGTTGTAAGGCTTTGACCTAAAACTTTCAATGGAGCACCGCCAACCTTATGATACATTTTCGCATTAAATGCAGCGATACAAACATAATCTTTACTCTTCGCTCTAAATCCCCATTCAATATCAACACAATCAATGAATAGCTCCTCTTCCATATAACCAATATCATCAAGCATGGTCTTTGAAATAAGACAGCCAGAAGCTATCAGAAAGTCACATGGAGAGAAGATGTTTTCACTTCTATCACTCGGGAAGAACCTATTGACATTACACATAGATGTGCGAATAAACAAACATTCAGAAAATGTATCTTGATCTATATGAACAGGACCAACTGCTGCAACTCTTTGACCTTCAAATTGAGCTACTTGTCGAGCTATAAACAACTCATTTACCATTGATTCCGATGGAACACTGTCTTGATCAAACAAAATAAAGTCAATAAAGCCCTCATTTAATGCCTTATTAATACCAATATTTTGAGCATATGCTATCCCCATATTGTCCAATAAAAGTGTCACATCGACTTGCTCAGAGTCATCTATATCTATTGGCAAAGAGGAATTATTATCAATTATATAAACTTTTGAAACTTGTAGCTTCAATTTATCAACTAATAACTTCAGTTCTTCTTGGACTGGATTGAACGTAATAATTATCGCAGAAACTTCTTTTTTATTTTCAAGCATAAATTTATCATTATCTAATTTTTTATAAATACTGCTTACAACCACAACTAATAACAACCGAAAAATAAAATGACGACAGTTTTCCAATTAAGGAGTGGGTTGAAAAAGTACAAAATTCAACCCAACCAAATTATTTATTCCTAAAGGTGTGATTTGTATATTCTATCAAGATTATCTACTTGATCATTAAAATATGTGATCGAATCTTTAGGCAAGTCAATATCATCTCCAAGCTTCAGCTTCTCATACTGGGTGATAACATTATTTATTGCACTCTCTAACTTCTTTGAATCAGAAGAGAATGGAATAACATTCCCGTTTTCACCTTCAATAATACACTCTGTAACACCACCTGAATCAGTGGTAATAACCCAAACATTTCTAGCAATAGCCTCTCTGACGGTAAGACCAAAGCTTTCTTTACATCTTGAGGGGAATAACAACACATCGATAGATTCAAAAAAATCATCAATATTATTTTGGTTATACCCAGGAACCATAGTACAGTTATTAATGCTAGATACAATATGATCCGGATAAGACTTGTGTCCTAAATTTATCATATTATCGACTATTCTCAAGAAAGCGTTAGAATTATTAACATTAGAGAAAGCTTTTAATACCAAGTCACTGCCTTTAATAGGAGTATTTCCGCCGACATAACCAAAAGTTATACTACCGTTAAACTTTTTAACTATTGATGCTTTAGGCATAATAATACCATTTCTATCAACGGTTAAAGGTTTAGGGTGCATATTATTTAGATCATGAAGCTCTGCAGTATAACTACTCGGAGCTAAAACTTCACATGCATTGTTGAGATAATGCCTGAGTTCAGTATCTCGAAGTGAAGGCGTTTTTTGATTATCGGTACAGTTCTTACACTTGCTTAAATCAATTTTATCTTGACCACAGAACTCGCCTTTTGAATCGATCATAAACTGCTTATAACATAGCCACCAAGCATCATGAACAGTAACAATATAGTTAATATTTTTATCAATACAACTTTGAAGAGCACCGATTCCCAGTCCTTGTAAGCAATGTGCATGGGCCAGATCAGGCTTAACCACTTCTAATATTTTGGCTACTGGCTCTACAATTGATTTGTTATTGTAAAGTTCCATATCCTCATTTGGTACAGGCACACCAAATACAGTTACACCTTCTACCTCATAACGAACAGGCTCGTAAGCTCGTAAAGTATCATCAACAGGAAGCGTAGTAACCACATATACTTCGTAGCCTTTATGTTTTTGTAGAATCTTATTTATTTGCTCTGTGACAATCGTAGCACCACCAAAAGACCTTGGAGAATAAAAAACGTTGAATACAACTATTCTTGGTTTGGTCTTAATACAATTATAGTCTCTTACAATTGGCATTAACTGGGTGTTTGCTATCGATTCTGTATTATAGCGGGCCAAGACTGTAGTATTTGCATTAATCGCCATGTCTTGTCGCGTTTGCTCACAACAAACAAGCTTTGTCAGCTTGTCAAACCACTCAACCTGATCACTAGCTATATAACCATTTACCCTATCGTTAATGACATCGACAAAGGCACTCAAAGGAGATGATACTGAAGGAAGTTTTACTATAGATGCTTCAATATATTTAATATTACTTTTGGCTTCATTAAATATATACTTCTCTAAGGGTGCAATACTGATATCGCACTCAGATAGCAAACGTAAATACTCAGAGTAGCTACAAAGTTCAAAGCGTTCTACTTGAGCATCAAGGCCATCAAAGCAGGATGGTAGCTCCAGTAAACCTATAATTCTAAAAATTACCTGAGAGTTTTCTCTCAGCACTTTCGCAATAGACGAAGCGGCTTCTTCGAAATCAATGTTATGAGTTGATGTTCCTGAGCCATATACTATCCGAATCTTATTATCTATTTTCTGTTTCTTTTCCGAACTCTTTAATATTTCATTAGCTAGCTGAAGAGTTTCTGAATCTAAGCAATTTTCAAGTATGAAAACACTACCGACTCCTTCAGCCTTCATAGACTCGGCTAAACCAGAGGTCGAAGCAATTGCCATATCACACGCAAGAAGTGCTTGCTTATAAGAATTAGCGCCTTCCAAAACTTGAGTTCTAACTTCGCTCGAGAGATCACTAACAGTTTTACTTTCTGCTAGTATAGCTTCGTTAAAGATAAGGTCATCGACTTCCCAAAAAGTTTTTACATTGAGGCGTTTACACTCTTCTATCAAAGCCAATACAGTATCAGTGCTCGGAACCCGATAAAAAATAACTACTGACGAATGGGATATACTCGTTCTCGACTTATAGTAATCAGTCCAAGAAACCACTTCACACTTAAAACCTAATAGCTCCAGCATTTCCTTTTTCTGTGTAACTCTGTATTTAGTACACTGTTGTATACTTAACTCAGCGATGATTGTGACTGAGTTTAGACAAACGCCATGAGCTAATACTGAAGGTTTGTTGATAAAGTCTCTCTCAGTAAAACTATGGACATGTCCTCTCGCTGAACTATTTAAAGCTGTATGTACGAGAGTGCGTAACCCGCCTGACTTAAAGACTTGAAAAGCATAATTTAGGGTATTTCTGAGACCTTTCTGACGGATAATTCGTGGTAGATAGAGCACGAGGCCCTTCATTCTCTTCATTTTTGAAAGTACGGCTATGATTGGCTGTACAGCTCTCCAAGTCGTCGAGCTTTCAATGGCGTTTAAACGATTAGCCGCGATCTCAAAAACTTCGACTTGATCTTCTAACGACTCAACCTTTTGACGTAAACTGCTGATTTCACCTAGATCTTTACTCCTGAAAAAATCTGATTTTGAGTATAAGTCAAAAAAGCTACTGTAGTTATCGGAAGGGAAATTAATGTTAGCGCCAATGCGATTATAGAACTCATCGAGTATTGCCTTAGCCGATGCAAATTTACCGACACTAATTAGATAATCATGTAACTTATGATATTTAGAAGAATCTGAGCATTCAGAACGCACAACAGATGACAAGAATTCCAGATCAAAGTCTAAAAAGTGACGTTCAACGCGAAACTGTTCATACTCACTTCGGAAAAACTTTGAGTCGTTGATAGCCAAACTCAAATTCTCACCGTCTCCTCTCACCCGATACGCAGACAATTTATGGCTAAGTAATGTAATATCTTCAGTAGAAGATAACCTTAACCACATGTCATAGTCTTGAAGTTGAAGTAACCTTTCATCAAAATAACCATACTCTTCAAAGATGTCTCTATGAAACATAGCTGAAGTCGCACACAACATATTTCCACAATCCATGAAATGCTTTTTGATCTCTAAGCTACTAAAATACTTATTAAATACTTTAGATAATTCATGATCACATATATTTCTCTCATCATCAATTGTGTCGACCCAAGAGAAAGAAAAACGAGCCCCACTCTCACGCATCAACTTCAATTGCATTGCTAGTTTTTTATTGTAATAAAGGTCATCACCCGAAAGTAAAGTAATATAAACTCCCTTTGCAGATCTAATTGCTAAGTTAGATGCATGTGAAGGAAATGTGTTATTATCCAGAGCAATCAATTTTATTTTATTGCTTTCAGACTCATAACTTTTTATTATTTCAACAGTACCATCTGTAGAGTTGTTATCAACAATAATTATCTCAAAGTTTTCATAAGTTTGAGATAAACAACTTTCAATAGAGTCTGAAATGTATTTTTCATGATTATAAGTAACCATGCATATTGAAATTAGAGGAAGACTCGATTCGTTCATAATTAATTAGACCAGTTATTGATCAGGTTCACTATATGCTTTTGCTCTGATTCAGTCAAAATAGGGCTTATCGGAAGACTTAAAATATCATCACAAATAGCTCTAACTTCATTTTGGTGATCTATTTCGGCGTACGCTACCTGTTCATTGACAAATTTAGGATAGTGTTTTTGAGTTTGAACACCATTTTCTAACAAGTATTCACTCAACTTTTCTCGTTCCGATGTCTTAATAACAAACAAATGAAAAACATGGCTGTCTTCATACTCCCATTCTGGGAGTGTTACTAAATCATTATTAATATTATCAATATAATAACGTGCAACCCTTTGACGATTCTCAATATCTTCATTAATGTACTTAAGCTTAACTCTTAAAATAGCTGCTTGTATTTCATCCAACCGACTGTTCACACCTTTGTAAATGTGCTCATATTTTATGTGAGAGCCATAGCTTCTTAATGCAGAAACTATTTCCTTTAGCTTCTCGTCACTTGTTGTAATTGCACCTGCATCACCTAGAGCACCTAAGTTTTTCCCTGGATAGAAACTGAAGGCACCAGCATGACCCCAAGACCCCGCTTTTTTCCCATCAATCATAGCTCCATGTGCTTGTGCACAATCCTCTAATACCAACAGGTCATAGTCTTCAGCTAGCTTACAAATTTCTTTCATTGGAGCTAATTGACCGTACAGATGTACCGGAAGTATGACTTTGGTTTTTGATGTGATTTTTTGAGCGATTCTGGAAACATCGATGTTAAAGTTATTTGGGTCTGCGTCAACTAATACAGGAGTCAAGTTACACTCGGAAATAGCAAGCACCGATGCTATAAAAGTGTTAGAAGGGACAATGACTTCATCACCTTCGTTAATCAAACCCATAATTTTCCAAGATTTTAATGTAAGCGTTAAAGCGTCTAAGCCATTACCAACACCGATACAATACTTAGTTTGACAATACGTTGAAAACTCTTTTTCAAACTGTTCTAGCTCATTTCCCATGATATACCAACCAGAATCAACAACCCTGTCAAAGGAAGCTTTAATCTCGTCTTTATATCTTTCGTTAAGTGTCTTTAAGTCTAAAAATGGAATCATCACAGGTACTCAATAAATTTTTTATTTTCTTTGAAAAAGGCATTGTAACAAGGCTTTGAATATTCAAAATAATAATCAAATTCTGTTTCTGACACTATTTTAGCCCCGAGTTTCTCGTGGAATCGGATTACTGATTTGTTATCTTTTCGCACGTCAAAATGACAGTTTTCAAAGTCTAGATGTTTAAAGGCAAATTCATATACTAGTAACGCACTTTCTATAGCAGAAGTCCTTGTTTTATCGATATTTAATATCCAACTCCCCCAACAAAATGAATTACGTTCATTGAGAAAATCGTATAGTCTGACTGTACCAATAGGAACACCATCAAGTCGATTTATAATAAAATAGTACTCTTTCTTCTCGTCTTCTCGTTTTTTATAGTCTGACAGCCATTGCCTTTGAGAACTGATATCTGCACTGGTTTTAGATAAGTGCTTGTTCAATTCAGAATTATTTCGTAAAGAGAGTATGAACTCGGCATCGTCTAAAGTAGCTAATTCTATATATATTGTTTTACCACGCATATTAATCACCTTTTACATAACATAGGAAATCATCGTAATCTCGAATATAATCTGACTCGTCATAAGCATTACTCGCGAGTACTAACAAAACACAATCCTGCGAAAAATCGTGCATTTCTCGCCATTTGCTATTATCAATATACAATCCTTTACTTGGACTATCGAGTACAACGCTCTCTCTCGACTGACCATCATCGAGGATAATTCTACAGCTGCCCTTTACACAAATCGCCACTTGCTCTAAGTTTTTGTGAGCATGAAACCCTCTAGATATTTGGCTCTTTGTATCAAAAATATAGTAAACACGCCTAATTTCAAAAGGGATGTTACCAAATTCTTCAAGAGAGACTAATGATCCTCTTTCGTCACCAAGCACGTTGAATCTAAATGTTTTAATCATCAAGTTTTTCCAATAGTTTTTCTAGTTCTTTAACATCTACGTTCGCATCACCATGCACAGAGTTAGTATTATCGTCAGGGGATGTGAGGAAGTGAATAAATTTTACGTTTGAAACATCAGCCAATGGCTGGAAAACATAATAATTCGTACTTTGTGCTGATGGATATAGCGATATTGCTGTACTACCTGGTTTCATAAATAATAAATTGGTAAAGGCTGCTCCAGAGGCGCCAACTATAATATCAGCTTGCGAAAATAAACTATACTGCTCAAAAAAATCAAGAGAGCCAGGATCAACGAAATCGAATCCTTTCTTATACAGTAGCCTCTCTAAATCTAGAACATTACTGAGCTTCCTTAGCTTGGTGTTTTCTCTTTGCAAGTATATTTTTTTATTTTTCAACATATAACTGTTCGATAGTGTGTTTTTTGATAACTTATCTTTAACTTTTTTCAAACAATCAGAGGAAACAAAAAACTCCTTTTTAGGATTAGGTAAAGACCGAGTATTATCAAGAGAAGTCCATAAAGGAGTACAATAGATCAAACTTTCGCAATAAACTAACTGACCCTTTTTTACGTGACAGAGATGATATTCAGTATTTTTTAACTCAGACAAGAGAAGTTCGATAAGGGAAAGACTTTGTTGAGGGGTTCCCTCTTCAACTAAAATGGTTATTTTTTCATCGTTAGATTCAATATATTCCATCATATTGACTAGCTTTGGTATAACTTCTGTAATCCAGTGATAGTAATTAGTCGAATGTTCTTTTAATAAACTAACTACTAATCCATCTAGAGTTAATTTTTCACGAATAAACGAAATCTGAAAATCAAAACCTTCCTGTTCTTCATATTTCAAGAAAATATCTGGCCGCTTTAAATCATGAATATTTTCCATTAGGCTTAATTCATGATGGTACATATTTATTCCAGAAATTACAGCATCTGTAGAACCAATAACCTGAACTCCGCTTAAACGCACAACTTTAGTATCAGGTAGTCTACCTTCAAGCGATGAACGTTTACATTCCTGATTATCTACATACAAGAGTGGACCTTGTACACTTGCATAGCGTTCAGATACATGCTGGATAAGTTCACATCCCCCTCCCAATAACTCTAAATCCCCGACTAGTCTTACATCGAAGCGATTTTCTTCAGGTTTCTCTTTTTTAGGTTTGAATATACTTACTAATTTAATAAAAACATGACGGTAAAATACAATACTATCAATGTATTGGTGACGTACAAACTTAGGGAATATATAATATACAAATCTTAATATAAAAATGAACATTTCTGTACCAGTAAATTAAAAATTTAAATAAAGCTAATCGAACTATAATGATTAAATTTCAACAAATATTTTTACTTTTTATTAATTGAATAAACCGGAAATACGCGATCGTATCTTACCGATAAAATATATAATTTTCCATACACGGCTGGACTCAATTTTTTCTTTAAATGATTTAAGTTCCATTGCTTCTCTTTCATGCGAATCACGAATTGCTTTAACTTCATTTTTTAAAACTTCTATTTCATGCTCTTTATCAAGAAAAGAATCGTCAGCACTTCTAATTAATTCATCTTTTTCCAAAATTAATTTATTTTTATCCAAGACTAATTCATCAAGATACTTTGCTTTATTATTCATTTCATTTAATTCTTCAGAACATTGACTATGCCCAACATATAAAAATTTGACAATCCTCATGATGTCTGACAGATCAAATTTTTCGATTAACTCCAACAACTCTTTCTCATATGTTTTAAAGTTGCCTAACGATACTCTTACGAATAAAGGTAAGTAACTAACTTCATACTTGTAATCAAGCACTCTATTATAATTCATTAAAGAAGATAAATTTTTTGACAATCTTTCAAATTCATCTAGTTCACTCCAAACGCCAGATTTGTGTATTCGATATATTGACATAGTGCTATTAATATACTGTATTGGGCCAAGCTCCGAAACTTTAGTACAAAGGAACCAATCACCAAAACTTTCGCTATAGAAATCAAAGGCACATCTCTTTATATTACTCAGGCGATAGAGCATAGATGAGGTATGGAAGTATATCTCTCCCCTAACAAAATCATTAATAGTGAAAATGGTTTTGTCTACAGTACCAACTATCGGCTCATCAGCCAAACTTGAAGAACTCTCATTAAATATTAACGTGTTATGGGCGCACCCCGAAAAAGAGGGAGATGCTTGTAAAATATCAACTTGTTGTTGAAGTTTGTAAGGTGAAGTCCAATAATCATCACCATCACACAATGCTAGAAAAGTACCATTAGCTTGGTTCAACGAATAGACCCAATTAAATCGCCCCGTAGCCCTGCCATTAAATTTTATAGTGTTACGCCTATCGTGTAAGAAAAGACGAATTATCGACGGATACTTATTTGCATATTCAATGCATATTTCACGAGTACGATCATTAGAATCATCTTCACCAAGAAGGATTTCAAAAGGAAAATTTGTTTTTTGAGTAAGAATACTTTCGAGACACTCCACAATATACTTTTCGTGGTTATAGGCGACAACAAGGACACTAACTAAAGGATTTGTTACGACTTCATGCTTATAGTCACTTACTGGATACTTTCCAATTATGCTAGTGTTTACAGGTTCCATTTAAAAATTCCTAGTTACACCCTAAATTTCAACGATTTTTATAATTTAGAGCAATATAGAGATAAAACGTTTTAAAAGATGAATCTTAAAGCTTCATCT
Source organism: Vibrio splendidus (assembly GCF_003345295.1). NCBI lineage: Bacteria > Pseudomonadati > Pseudomonadota > Gammaproteobacteria > Vibrionales > Vibrionaceae > Vibrio > Vibrio splendidus. Next base: position 3,418,623 of record NZ_CP031055.1, on the reverse strand, counting down.
AGACTAGGTAATCTTCCAATTGATCGTCGGATAACAGCTTTAGTATCTCATCGGAAATTTCAATTGGTAGAATATCTTTCCAAGCTTCGTCATTAGCTTTTGAGCGATAAACTGAATAAGGGTCGTCATCATGTCTAGACTTACTTTGCTTAATAAAATCAATTGTCTGACTTTCAATCTTTAATGACAAAAATTCGAACAAATGTCTAATAGTTGACTCCGTGTTATCGTTTAGCTCTGAGTACTTGACAATCTTGAATTGAAGTGGATATTTCTCTTCTAAAGCAACAAACATTTTTGTTACCTCTAACCACTTATAAAAGCCATAAAACTCCTCATCTCTCCCCAGGTTTTTTTTATTTGCGTACTTCCATTCTTCAAATATGTCCCAGCTCGAATCAAACTCTTTTGGGGCTTTATACCAAGACGCGATTGTTGATAATGGATTTCGAATTATACCTATTATTTTTAGACTATCATCCAGAGATAATAAGTGTTCTACCAAGTTTAAATACCTAGTTTCTTTAAACATTACAGTACTTAGGCTATCTGACTTTACAAATCTAGGATAGCCTTTATGAGCTCTAGATGTCATTAATGCCATTTCATCTGAAGAATTTAAAATCTCATTAAAAAATGCGTCAATATCCTCAAAAGAAGAGCCTATGTTGAGCCTCTCTTTATGTTCAAAAGAGAATAAAGGTTGGAACCTTAAAGCAATAGATGGGTGGCTATTAAACAGCTGACTTAGCCATGAAGTACCCGACCGTGGAACACCAAACAAAGCAACTTTTTTCATACCCTCTCCAACAAACAATCAAATCGATAATAGGTAGAGTAAAGCTCACGGTTCTGAGCAATAACTTTCATTTTAAATCCAAAATAGTTGCCTATTGTTTCAATTTCAGATTTATCCCACCATTTCCCTAAATGTGGTGTACCTTTGGACTCACACTTTTCATAATAATCCATTTTTTCTTCAGTATCGTAATACTTTGATATACAGTTACGATCTGGAATACCACCAATAAAAATTTTTATTATATTTGAATTAGCGGAGAGTAAGCCCATAACTTTAAAAAAACCATCATTATCTATATGCTGTAAGCCTTCATACATATATACGCTATCACACTCGGATAGATACTTAGGGCTTATAGTTGTCACATCAGAATTAACATAAGTAATATTATCGCTGCTGTTAACATGGTTTGCAACTTTGATTAAGTTTTTTGAATAATCCACACCTATAACCAAATTACAGTGTTTAGCCACTTCAATAGTCAGTAATCCATTTCCACAACACAGATCAACAACTCTCGACTGCTCATTCAGATTAAGTTCACTACAAATAGTATCTACAATCAAAGTAATTTGACTCTGATCTACTTCTATACCATTTACAGTTTTTCCTACTTGTTTCAGAAGATTTTCTGGTAATTTAGATACATTCGAATTAAAGTGTTTTAACCAGTAGTTCATGCCTCGCCCTCTATCTTATATTTAGTCAAAAGATCTAGTACTTGTTCTTTGTTATTAAACATAAAAACATCAACAATTGATAGAGAAGGTTCGAATGCCTTTAACTGTTTATAATCTACACTGTCAGTAGAAAGGAAATCTAGTTTTATACCTGAATTTGTATATTTAAGAACATCGAACAAGTCTTTCCCTGCAATAGGGTTAATATATTCATGTCCATTGAGTTGCTTTGTTATAGATAGAGCCCAGTCTCCCGGCCCAGACACATCACTATAGTCAAAGCTATATTGAGATGAAACTAACACTTTCTTTTTTATATCCAAATAACTTAATATTGAAATTATAATATGTTTATTTAAATCAACAATACTACTCCCTTTATAAGATTGGAGTATTTCTTCAACCAGCCTTATTGTTTCTTTATAATACGGTGCCTTTTTTTTGTAGTGCTCTAATTGGGAAATTATCTTTGATTTCCAATCAGAAGTTGGGTGTATTTTAATATCTTTTATTAGAGAGTAACTTGAGTGTTTTTCTAAAGGAACACCTATATATTGCCAGCCTTCATTTGGCTTCAATACTCTGTTTCTGTTAATCCAACCTCTGTGTATATACTTAACATCATCGAATAAAACAAAAATATCAGATTCCACTATTAGTTGAAAATATCCCAGGTAAGGAAAAAAATACGGTTGCATTATTGCAATTTTCATTTAGCCGCCTTCTTTATCAAGTTGATAATTCTTTCAACATCTGAAAAAGACAAGTTAGCGTAAATTGGAAGACATATAACTCTTGAACTAGCTGAATTTGCTACAGGTAATAATACCTTTGCACCAGAACGAACACCCTCATACTCTAAAAAATTAGACACCAGTGGGTAAAAATACTTTCTTGTCATTATGTCATTCTCTGCTAGGTAGAGAAAAAGCTCATCACGAGACATACCATAGAGACCTTCTTCAATCAAAATTGGGAAATATGAATAATTATAACTAACACCTTCAAATTCCTTAATGAGCTGAATTCCCGGTATTTGAGATAAAGCGGAACGATAGAGGTGCGAAATTTTTTTACACTTCTCTATTTGTTCATCGACGTACTCTAACTGAAGCAGACCATATGCTGCTTGTATTTCGTTCATTTTTCCATTGATTCCCAACCCGATAACCTTTTCCGGACCTTCAAAGCCAAAATTTTTAAGGTAATCAATTTTTTCTTTCATTTGGTAATCATTTGTAATCAATGCCCCTCCCTCAATGGTGTTGAAGATTTTAGTTGCATGAAAACTCATCATAGATAAATCACCACAATTGAGAATAGATTCCTCATCTTTTTTGACGCCAAAAGAATGAGCTGCATCATAGAATAATTTAAGATTGTGCTTATCTGCAATTTTTTTTAAAGCTTCTACGTTACATGGAGAGCCATATACATGAACGGGGATAATTGCTTGTGTGTTTTCGGTGATTAATTCTTCGATCTTATTAGGATCTATATTTAACGTATCAGGGTCAATATCACAAAAAACAGGCGTACATCCGTTCCATTTTATTGCATGTGTCGTTGCAACAAAAGTAAATGGTGTTGTAATAACCTCACCTTTTAAATCAAGGGCTTTCAGACCAACTTGAAGAGCAACTGTTCCATTGCAAAATAATGAAACATATTTCACCCCTAGATGCCTTGCAAGAGCTTTTTCTAACTCTTGATGATAATGGCCATTATTTGTTAGCCACTTACGATCCCATATTTTTTCTAATAGCGGAATAAATTTATCAAGAGGTGGTAATGATGGCTCTGTTACAGTAATTGTCATACTTTTTATCACTTTATTAATAGAGGTAATCTCAAGAAATTCGTTAGCTTAATTTAGTTTTATTAAAGCATTTCACACGAAAATTTAATTTTTGACACCGATAAAGTTGCAAATAATTGTAATGTTATATTTTATACATTAGTTACAGATAACTCTGGGAATAAATGCACCTTTGCCCATACAGTAACATTTGGTCTTACACCCATTGTAAAAACAACAGCGTTAGGCACTACATCGATATACTCATAAAGTTCGTTTTCAACCTGAGTTGCTGTTATTGAAGCTTCCAAAGAATATGCATTTTTTTGAAGTGGAAGCTTTAAACGATACTCAACAATATGCTTGCTCTCTTGAGACAAATTTATCATTGCCTTATCTGCAAGCATAAATGATCCACTCACAATATTAATTTTTTTATCATCAGAAAGTTTGAAGTTAACGCTGACCTTTCCTTCCATAAAACTCTTTAGATATATTCTGATTTTTACATCTTGGTTAAACTTTGTTTCTGAAATTTCTACGTCATTGAGGTCTAGAAGCTCTACATTAGTTATTTTAGCTTTTCCTGTTCCATACCTAAATAATTCGACTCTTCCATCGAATCCAACTGAATCTTCAAACTTCCCTTCATAGTCTATCAAAGACTCAATAGTTTTGGCTGATCCCAGTTTTGACTCATTTTCTGTAGATATAGTATCTTCAGTATTAGAGATATTTTGGTTTAATTTTTCTCTCATCTCTTTCATATAAAGATCTGCTATATCGCCAGCATCTCCAACAGCCTGTACAGTTCCGGATTTTATATAGATTGCTTTTTCACACAAGCTCTTAACACTACTAATATCATGACTGACAAACAGAATCGTAGTGCCATTATCTTGGATTCGCTTCATTGCTGTCATGCATTTAGCTTGAAAGTTCATATCACCAACGGCTAATGCTTCATCAACAATAAGTATGTCGGGATCAATACTAATAGCTATAGAAAATGCTAATCGCGCGAACATCCCGGAAGAATAACCACGCACAGGTTGGTTGATGTGTTCACCTATGTCTGCAAATGCAATAATTTGATCTAGTTTCTTATCGACATTTTCTTTAGATACTCCCATCAAAGAGCTGTTAACGTAGATATTTTCTATTCCCGTTAACTCACTATTAAACCCGGTACCCAGTTCTAGTATTGATGAAACGACGCCATTGACTTGAGAAGCCCCTGAAGTTGGAGTTAAAACTCCGGTAATAATCTTAAGAAGTGTTGATTTTCCGGCACCATTTTGACCAATTATCCCTACAGTTTCACCTTTTCGTATATCAAAGCTTACATCTCGAAGGGCATAAAAATCCTCGTGATAGATTTTTCTGAATGGGTGAAGAGCTTCTTTAAAACGATCCTTTGGATTGTGATACATAGGATAAGTTTTAGTTAAATTTCTACAACTTATGGCAAGTTCGCTCATCATTTAAACCTTCTATAATACGTCCGCAAAGTGCGGCTTCAATCTTTTAAAACAAACAATCCCGAGAGATAAAGTGATCAAAGTCATCAACCAAAAATAAGCGGTCCAACTCATCGATTCCCAAAACCAAATCTCGGTTGTTAGTGTGTTTCTATAACCTTCAGTAATATAGAATACTGGATTTAGCTTAAACACCCATTGGTATTGTTGTGGTATCATCGCGATATCCCAAAAAATAGGGGTTCCCCAAAAACCTAACTGTATAAGTACTGCGATAAATTGCCCAATATCTCTAAAGAAAATTACAATAGAAGAAGTGATCCATGAAACACCTAGCATCAATAATAGTGAACAAAACAAGTAATATGGTATTTGCAACCAATTCATACTGGGGTAATAACCATATATAATGGCTATTGAAAAAAGTATCAGAATAAAGAACAAATGAATTATCAAAGCCGATATTATTTTCACTATTGGCAGCAAACTAACTTTAAATACGATCTTCTTTACAATACTGGCTTGTTCTACAATTGAATTAGTTGCATTTGATAACATTTCGGCAATAAAAAACCATGGGATCATTGCAGATACTAACCAAAGGGTAAATGGTACTCCATTAGATGTAGGTTGTGCTTTAAAACCAACTTGAAAAACAAACCATATGATCACAATCGTAACAAGTGGTTGAACAAAAGCCCAAATACCGCCGAATAGAGAACCAAGGTATCGATTCTGGATATCACGTTTAGCCATCGAAATTAATAACTCTCGACTACCATAAATACCCTGAATAAATTTAAATGGTAATTTGTACATTTTGCTACCTTATAATTTCATCTAACAGTATGTTTAGTTCATAAATACAGTTCACTTCGAAAAATCAACTATAGGCAATATTTCATGGAGTGTTTGACCCTGTCTATCTTTTTCAGATAGAGTAACGCAATCACTAATCGGCCAATCAACATTTACAGTTTGATCGTTCCAGATCAAACAATGCTCAGCGTTAGGGTTATAATAATCCGTGCATTTATAAACAAACTCAGCTTCATCGCTAGTCACATAAAATCCATGCGCAAACCCCTCAGGGATCCATAACTGCCGTTTGTTCTCTGCAGATAAATACTCCCCGACCCATTGACCAAACGTCGGCGAACCTTGACGAATATCAACGGCAACATCAAACACTTCACCAGACACCACTCGAACTAGCTTGCCTTGAGTGTTTTCTGTTTGATAATGCAAACCTCGTAAAATCCCTTTCTTTGATTTAGAGTGGTTATCTTGCACAAATTGTGTCGACTTACCCGTCACTAACTTTTCAAATTGTTTTTGATTCCAGGTTTCCATAAAGAAACCACGCTCATCACCAAACACACTTGACTCTATAATTTTCACATCTGAAATGCGAGTATCGATTACTTTCATTTTATTATCCGGTATACGCTTGAATATTATTTAAAGCGGCCTTCCAATCACTCGGTTCAATAGAGAAGCTTGCCATAATTTTCTCGTTACTTAAGCGAGAGTTACTTGGGCGCTTTGCCGGTGTTGGATATTGGTCAGTAGTAATACTTGTTAGGGTCGGCTTTCTCTCAAGAACCTTTTGTTGAACAGCAACATCAAAAATGGCGTCAGCAAAATCAAACCAACTGACATGAGGTAGACCTGAATAGTGGTAAACACCATATTCAACCTCATTTCCCTGAGTAATGCGTTTCGCGATTTGAATCAATGTATTTGCAATATCACCTGCAAATGTAGGCCCACCAAACTGGTCACCGACAATGCTTAAGGCGTCTCTACTTTCAGCTAAACGCAGCATGGTTTTCACGAAATTATTACCATTCTCACCAAATACCCATGCAGTGCGAAGGATAACGTGTTTATTACATGCTTGTACTACAGCGATTTCACCAGCGAGCTTACTTTCACCATATACGCCTTGAGGCTTTGTAGTATCCGTTTCCATATACTCGCCAGCTTTATTGCCTTCAAAGACATAATCCGTCGAGATATGCAAAATAGCTGCGTCAATACTTTGTGCCGCTTGGGCCAAGTATTTTGGACCGTCACGGTTTATCGCATAAGACAGTTCAACTTCCTCTTCAGCTTTATCCACTGCAGTATGCGCTGCGGCATTGATAATGATGGTAGGTTGAAACCCGACAACGGCGGAATTGACAGCAGCTTGACTCGTAATGTCAAGATGCTCCCTATCAAGCGCTAACACTGTTATATTCTCATTATTGGCTAACTGCTCAGTGAGGCAAGAACCAACTTGACCATGGCAACCGGTAATTAGTACACGCATTAAGCCTCAGCCTTTTTCTTTGCTTCATTAACCAAACGCGTTAAGTACTGGCCGTATTCATTTTTCATCATTGGTTTAGCTAAAGTCAGAACTTGTTCGTCACTCAACCAACCATTACGCCATGAGATTTCCTCTAAGCAAGCCACTTTTAAACCTTGTACATGCTCAATGGTTTGTACAAAAGATGAAGCTTCATGAAGACTTTCGTGGGTGCCTGTGTCTAGCCATGCAAAACCACGGCCCAGTAACTCCACGTTCAGCGAGCCATCATTGAGGTACATTTCATTGAGGGTTGTAATTTCTAACTCTCCACGATGAGACGGCTTCACTTGTTTTGCCATTTCTACAACTCGATTATCGTAAAAATACAAGCCTGTAACTGCATAATTAGACTTTGGTATTTCCGGCTTCTCTTCGATAGATACTGCTTTCATATTTTCATCAAATTCAACGACACCAAAACGCTCTGGGTCTTTGACTTGATAACCGAAAACAGTAGCGCCAGATTCTCTTGAAGCTGCATTCTGTAACGTTTGTGAAAACGCCTGCCCATAAAAAATATTATCACCAAGCACCAAACATACGCTGTCATCACTAATGAACTCTTCACCGATAATAAATGCTTGTGCTAAGCCATCTGGGCTTGGCTGAATCGCGTATTCAAGATTAATACCAAAATCAGAGCCATCGCCGAGTAGACGCTGAAAACCTGCATTGTCTTCTGGTGTGGTAATAATCAAAATGTCTTTAATGCCAGCGAGCATTAATGTCGATATTGGGTAAAACACCATTGGTTTATCGTAAATCGGCAAGAGTTGCTTTGATACTCCACGAGTCAACGGGTATAGACGAGTCCCAGAACCACCAGCTAAAACAATACCTTTCATTATTTACTTCCCTTTGATTCAGTTGTTTCTACACCTAAACGTTCACGTTGATAGCTACCATCTTGTACATTTTGACACCACGTAGAATTATCTAAATACCATTGCACCGTTTTCTTTAGCCCTGTTTCAAACGTCTCCTCAGGTGTCCAACCTAGCTCACGCTGCATTTTAGATGAGTCAATGGCGTAGCGACGGTCATGACCAGGACGGTCTTGAACATAGGTGATTTGCTCTGCATACGCTGACTCTTTCGGTACCAACGTATCTAAGATGCCACAAATCGTGTTCACCACTTCGAGGTTTTTCTTCTCGTTGTGGCCGCCAATATTGTATGTCTCCCCCACTTTACCTTCAGTCACGACTTTGTAGAGCGCGCGCGCGTGGTCTTCGACAAATAACCAGTCACGGATTTGGTCGCCTTTACCGTAGATAGGGAGGTTTTTTCCTTCCAAGGCATTCAAGATGACCAATGGGATCAACTTTTCAGGAAAATGATAAGGGCCGTAGTTATTTGAACAATTCGTTACCATCGTTGGAAGGCCGTAAGTGCGTAACCAGGCTCGCACAAGGTGATCGCTCGATGCTTTTGACGCCGAGTATGGGCTTGATGGCTCATACGAAGTTGTCTCTAAGAACATCGGCAGCTCAGAGCCTTCAGGCACTTCGTCTGGATGTGGAAGATCACCATACACTTCATCAGTAGAGATATGGTGAAAACGAAATTCTGCTTTTGCACACTCTTCAAGCGAATTCCAGTATTCGCGAGTCGCTTCTAATAACGTATATGTGCCAACTATATTTGTTTCAATAAATGCCGCGGGGCCAGTAATAGAACGGTCAACATGTGATTCGGCCGCTAGGTGCATGACAGCATCCGGTTTGTGCTCAACGAACACTCGATCAAGCTCTGAACGATTACAGATATCCACTTGCTCGAACGAGTAACGTTCATTCGAATCCACTTCTATAAGAGATTCTAAGTTACCTGCATAAGTTAGCTTATCAACGTTTACCACACTGTCCGTTGTATTATTTATAATGTGACGTATAACTGCTGAGCCGATAAAACCAGCGCCACCGGTGACTAATATCTTCACAAAAACTCCTAAAATATAGCTTTAAAATAAAAAAACTAACACGTACGAGCAATCTCCATCAGGCATGCTACCGCCCTTTGGTCACAAAGCGAAAACCACACTACGCATTCAAACATTTAAAATGTAAATTCCTCTATTATCTATGTATCAGTGGATATAATCAAAAAAAAATGCAGTTATGTGCGCGGGTAAGCTAACTCTATGTACACCAAACCCCAAAACTCGCTATACTCCTGACCTATAGTTTTTCGCCCAATAACGAATAAGAGTTCAAGATATGCAAGAGTTAGTTCCATTTGTTCAAGAGAATATGATTTTAGCCATCGTATGGATCGGCTTGGTTGTTGCCATCATTGCGAACGTTATCAAAACATCAAACGCTGCCTACAAAGAGATCACGGCAGCACAAACCACACATCTGATTAACCGTGAAAACGGCGTTGTGGTGGATATTCGCACTAAAGATGAGTTCAAAAAGGGCCATATTACGGACGCAGTTCACATTTTGCCGTCAGACATCAAGGCAAATAGCTTTGGTAACCTTGAAAGCCACAAAGCTGACCCAATCATCGTAGTATGCAAGACAGGTCAAACCGCTCAAGAAAGCGCGAATTTGCTGGTTAAAGCAGGTTTCGAAAACGTAAGCGTACTGAAAAGCGGCTTAGTGGCTTGGAGCGAAGCTAACCTACCTTTGGTTAAAGGTAAGAAATAGGTTAAAGGCAAGAAGTAGTTAAAGGTGAATACTTTTAAAGACAAACAGCCGTTAACGACAAGCAGTAAGCTGACCTAATTACACGAATATGACTTTAAGGTTTTGTTCGGTAGATATGACGAACAAAACCTAATTATAAATTTTTAAGGACAAGAAAATGGCTGAAGCAGCACAACAAGACGCACAACAAAACTTCTCAATTCAACGTATCTTCCTAAAAGACGTATCTTTTGAAGCGCCAAACTCTCCAGACATGTTTCAAAAAGAGTGGAACCCAGATGTAAAACTGGACCTAGACACTCAAAGCCGTGAACTTGGCGAAGGCGTGTTCGAAGTAATCCTACGTCTAACCGTTACGGTTAAGAACGCAGATGACACTGCATTCCTTTGTGAAGTTCAACAAGGTGGTATCTTCTCTGCAAGCGAAATGGAAGCTGGTCAACTAGCACATTGCTTAGGTGCTTTCTGCCCTAACATCTTATTCCCATACGCTCGTGAAACGATTTCTAGCCTAGTGGTTAAAGGTACGTTCCCACAACTGAACTTAGCGCCAGTAAACTTTGATGCTTTGTTCATGAACTACCTACAGAACCAAGCGCAACAAGCTGAAGGCGAACAGGCTTAAGTCTCACAGTAGAACTTAACTCTAACGAACGCTTAAATAGCTTATGTTATAAGAAGCTTAGCTTTTAAATGCACATCGCAGCTTCTGCGATGTGCATTTTTTATTTACACTGTATTTTGATAGAGAGCTTTTTCTTCTTAATTTAGAAAACATCTCAAGAACTCTTCGATTTCCCTCATTATTTTTAGGTGGAAGCATGACAGAAACAACTCGCCCGACTAACACGGCAGACGCTTACGGTAAAGACATTGCGATGACAGTGATAGGCGCCGGTTCTTACGGAACCTCTTTAGCGATATCTCTAGCGCGTAACGGTGCCAATGTTGTTCTTTGGGGACACGACCCTGTTCATATGGCTCGTCTTCAATCTGAACGTGCTAATAATGAGTTCCTGCCAAATATCGACTTTCCAGAAAGCCTAATCATCGAATCCGATCTTGAGAAAGCAGTAACAGCAAGTCGTGACCTTCTCGTTGTTGTGCCTAGCCACGTGTTTGGTATTGTTTTAAACAGCCTGAAACCTTACTTAGGTACAGATTCTCGCATCTGTTGGGCGACCAAAGGCCTAGAGCCAGAAACAGGCCGCTTACTTAAAGATGTCGCGCACGATGTGCTGGGTGATGGGTACTCGCTAGCGGTTCTATCAGGGCCTACTTTTGCCAAAGAGTTAGCGATGGGCATGCCAACGGCTATCTCTGTCGCTTCACCAGATGAAGTATTCTTAGAAGAGCTGCAAGAGAAGATCCACTGCGGTAAAACATTCCGCGTATACGCAAACTCAGATTTCATCGGCATGCAACTTGGCGGCGCGGTGAAAAATGTTATCGCAATTGGCGCAGGCATGTCGGATGGCATTGGTTTTGGTGCCAATGCTCGAACTGCACTGATCACGCGTGGTTTAGCTGAAATGAGTCGCTTAGGCGCTGCACTGGGTTCACAACCCGAAACCTTTATGGGTATGGCTGGGCTGGGCGATCTAGTACTAACCTGTACTGATAACCAATCACGCAACCGTCGCTTTGGTTTGGCACTTGGCGCAGGCAAAGATGTAGATACCGCACAAGAAGAAATTGGCCAAGTCGTTGAAGGTTATCGCAACACCAAAGAAGTTTGGTTATTATCAGAACGCATGGGCGTTGAGATGCCAATTGTTGAACAAATTTATCAAGTGTTGTATCAAGGAAAAGATGCACACTTAGCAGCGCAAGACTTACTTGCTCGAGACAAGAAGTCAGAAAGATAATAAGAGCGGATACGGGTAACTCAAGAGCAGTAGAGAGATTCGAGTAATCGAGATGCGAAAAGATGAAGAGCGCCTTCAAACGTTCGATGACAATGCTTTTCATTACTAGTATCTCACGACTCTAATCTGTTCTTTACATCTCGCTCTTCGTATCTCGAATATCGGTTACTCGCACCTGCTCTTATAGCTCTTCGAATCTCTTATCTCGCTACACGTATCTGGTTTAAATGAATGGATGGAAAAATGAAACACTGTGAACAGCAAAAGGTTTGGCAATGCATTGTGAAGGAAGCTCGACAGCAGTCAGAGCAAGAACCTATGCTTGCGAGTTTTTACCATGCCACCATTATCAACCACGAAAGCTTAGGCGCTGCATTAAGTTATATCCTAGCTAACAAGCTAAAGACGGCTTCAATGCCCGCAATGGCGGTGCGTGAAGTAGTTGAACAAGCATTTAAGCAAGATCAATCGATTATTGATGCGGCTGCTTGTGATATCTGCGCGACGGTAAATCGAGATCCTGCGGTCGAGATGTACTCGATGCCTCTGCTTTATCTGAAAGGCTACCATGCTTTGCAAGGTTACCGAGTGGCTAACTGGCTATGGAAGCAAGGGCGTATTGCACTTGCTACTTACCTACAGAACCAAATTTCAGTTGCTTGCCAAGTGGATATTCACCCAGCCGCTCGTATCGGTAAAGCGATCATGCTCGACCACGCCACCGGTATCGTGATTGGCGAAACAGCCGTAGTTGAAAATGATGTATCTATCCTTCAAGACGTTACTTTAGGTGGTACCGGTAAAGAAGGTGGCGATCGTCACCCTAAAATCCGCGAAGGCGTAATGATTGGTGCTGGCGCTAAAATACTCGGCAACATTGAAGTGGGTGAAGGCGCGAAGATTGGTTCTTGCTCTGTGGTTCTTCAGGCAGTACCACCACATACGACCGTCGCTGGAGTTCCTGCAAAAATTGTAGGAAAACCGAAAACCGACAAACCATCTTTAGATATGGACCAAGGGTTCAATGGTCGCTCTCAGAACTTCATCCATGGTGATGGGATTTAAGAGCAGATTCGAGTAACCGAGATACGAAGAGCTTAAAAGCAGATGCGGGATTCGATTAGCGAAATTCGAAAAATTAAGAGCAGATGAATACAACTAAATGACGATAATGATGAAACAAATTCGAGCCATTAGCCGGACTCTTCTGATATCTACCAGCCTTTGCGCTGCTCTGTTATCTACATCGTCACTTGCCGCCTCTCAGGGGGAACTGAAAGGCGTCTCAAGCGAAATATCTCGCCAACAAAAAAACCTTTCCTCACAGCAGAAAAAACTCGACAACCTACAGGCAAACCTCAAGAAACAAGAGCTATCCATTGTTTCGCTTGAAAAGGCGATTCTAGACAGTAAAAAGCAACTCAATACCGCTAATGCTAATATTGCTAACTTAGACACCAAGATTAAAGCGCTCACAGCACAGAAAAAAATCCATACCGATAAGTTAGAGCAACTGATTCAGACTTACTATATGACAAGTCGAGCTAAAGCGTCTTCTCACATCCTCAACACTGGTGTGGAAGAAGATCGCATCAGTCACTATTACCAGCACCTCGCCAAAGCTCGCTCCGCAACAATCAAAACGATTGAACAGACGCAACTTGAATTAGAAGAAAGCCATAAACAGCGTCAACTTGAGCAAGAACAGATAGCAACACTGTTAAAACAACAAACCACCAAGCGCGATACCTTAGCCAAAACCCAAACACAACGTAAGAAAACCGTTGGCAGTATTAAGAAGAATATTTCTGGCGACAAAAACTACTTGGCTGAACTTCAACGAAATGAAACTCGCCTGAAAGCTGAAATAGCAAAAGCAGAAAAAGCGGCTCGAGAGAGACGTAATGCCGTCCCTATGGATGGCCTAGCAAAACGTAAAGGCAAACTACCTTGGCCAATCAAAGACAAAGTACTACATAACTATGGTTCACGCCAAACCGGCCAAGTAAATTGGAAAGGCATGGTGATCAACGCCAAGTACGGTCAGCAGGTAAAATCGGTTTACTCAGGTACAGTTGTATTTGCAGAATATCTTCGTGGCTATGGTTTAGTAGTACTACTTGACCACGGTAAAGGCGATATGACGCTCTATGGTTTTAACCAAGCGCTACTGAAAAAAGAAGGTGATAAAGTTAAAGCTGGTGAGGCCATTGCGCTTGCAGGTGACACTGGCGGCCAAACGCGCCCATCACTGTACTTTGAGATTCGCAGAAACAGCCAAGCTCAGAACCCGAAGAGTTGGTTAGTTCGATAAAGAGCAGATGCAGGATGCGAGTAACCGAGATGCGAAGAGCTTAAAAGCAGATGCGAATGCGAATTCTCCAGATACAGATACAGAAGGGTTAAAGTAGGTACGAGGAAAAGGTACTAATTAATCTTGAGCAACCCAAAAGAGTTAAGAGGCCTTGAACTAGTCACGTACAAAACCTCGTCATTCCAGAGTTGAGGGACGAAATATCTGGAATCTCAGTCTCATATATTATTTGTCATGTTTAATTCACCACAACACAAAGATTCCCTATCACGCTCGTACCTCGCTGTAGGGAATGACGTCGCTATTTACAATGCGTGATAGAAGACATCGATACGAATAACATGTTAACCAAGAGCTTTAAAAAGCGAGTGCAGTAATCGTATTAATGAGTAACCACCGCTCTTCGAATCTCGGTTACTCGCATCTGCTTTTAAGCTCTTCGTTACTCGTATCTTTCTACTTTGAGTTCAACGCCCTTACACCATCTTCCAACAATGTCAGCTGCTCAAAGCCTTGAGCTGTCGCAATCGGTTTAACGGTCGCGATCATCTGCAACATTCCTTGATGTACAACTTGCTCAGTAATTTGAGCTTTTGGAGACATCGCAGATTGATACGCCAACCAACCCGATGCGATCAAGTGAAGAGAAGTGACCATCGACTTCATTTCCGCATCCGTTGCTTTGAGCAAGTTCAACTCAACAAAGGCTCTCATAATATCGACAAGGTTGGTTTGCAATCTTTCTTGCACAGCCATGTAATCAAGGTGGAGTTTTTCATCACGTGATAATATTTCAGGCAGATTCGCATAGAAAAATCGGTACTTCCACATTAGCGTGAAGATAGAATCTAAGTAGGTCTTTAATAGCGTCAGGCTTTCTTGCTGGCCTTGAATCGGCGTGAACCTTTCAAGCAACTCTGTTGAATAGAGGGTGAAGATATCACGTACAATTTCTTGTTTGTTACGGAAGTGGTAGTAGAGGTTACCAGGGCTAATCTCGATATGCTCAGCAATATGATTGGTCGTAATACTACGCTCGCCGTGCTCATTAAAAAGCTCTAGAGCAGCGTAAACAATCTTGTCACGTGTTTTCATTAGTTACTAGTATCCCTATCCGTTTAGTGGTTCAGTATATCGCCACTAAGCGGATAGATCGAGCTGATAACATCTGGTCGAATTAGCAAACGCTAAAATTCACCTTCAATCCATCACACCTTTGATCAATCACAGCTGTAATTAATCGCTGCTGGAATCAATCACTGCCAAACAGGTCTCGTGTGTACACCTTATCTGCTACGTCTGCGATTTCTTCTACCATTCTGTTGGATACAATCACATCTGATACGGCTTTAAACTCTTCGAGATCAGAATACACCTTCGAGTTAAAGAAATGCTCTTCTTCCAACACAGGTTCGAATACGACCACTTCAATACCTTTAGCTTTCAAACGCTTCATGATCCCTTGGATGGAAGAAGCACGGAAATTGTCAGAGCCCGCCTTCATGATCAAACGATAAATACCGACAATTTTAGGCGAGCGCTTAATAATTGAATCCGCAATGAAGTCTTTTCGGGTACGGTTTGCATCAACAATCGCACCCACAATGTTGTTTGGTACATCTTGATAGTTTGCTAATAGTTGCTTGGTGTCTTTTGGTAAGCAGTAACCACCGTAACCAAATGAAGGGTTGTTGTAATGATTGCCGATACGAGGGTCTAAGCCAACACCTTCGATGATCTGACGAGAATCCAAGCCATGCGCTTCCGCGTAAGAATCAAGCTCATTGAAATAAGAAACTCGCATCGCCAGGTAGGTATTTGAGAAGAGCTTTACTGCTTCCGCTTCTGTGGAGTGAGTAAATAGTACGTCGATATTCTCTTTTTCTGCGCCTTCAACAAGAAGGTTTGCAAACACTTTAGCTCGCTCAGAACACTCA
The DNA here is from genome assembly GCF_003345295.1 of Vibrio splendidus. Lineage (NCBI taxonomy): Bacteria > Pseudomonadati > Pseudomonadota > Gammaproteobacteria > Vibrionales > Vibrionaceae > Vibrio > Vibrio splendidus. The sequence continues at coordinate 3,402,730 of NZ_CP031055.1, read as the reverse complement.
CCAACAATGATTCGTGATGGGTGCAGGTTGTCGTACAGGGCTTTGCCTTCACGTAAAAATTCTGGCGAGAACATAATGTTTTCACAGTTCAAATCTTGCTTAACGCGCTCAGTATAACCAACAGGTACCGTTGATTTGATCACCATGACGGCATTCGGGTTAACCATCATTACGTCACTAATCACCGACTCTACAGAACTGGTATTAAAGTAGTTCGTTTTAGGGTCATAGTCGGTTGGCGTAGCGATAATAACGAAATCTACATCTTGATACGCTTGCTTATCGGTTGTGGCTTGAAAACTCAAAGCACGATTAGCCAAAAACTCTTCAATCTCTACATCCATGATTGGCGATTGCTTGTTGTTCAACATCGATACTTTTTCTTCGACGATATCAACTGCAACAACATCATGATTCTGCGCTAACAACATCGCATTGGATAAACCTACATAACCGGTACCCGCAACTGCAATTTTCATGATAATACCTATAATTTCGAGTGCTTACTGCGCACTTACCTAAGACTAATCTGCTCATATCATACTCCGCTTAAGGAATTATTCCACTAGCCCGTCTTTGTCATTCCTTGCTATACTCGCGGTAGTTTTATATTCAAAAGAGTAGGAAAAATATGATTATCGTAACTGGTGGTGCTGGCATGATCGGCAGCAATATTGTGAAAGCACTCAATGACGCAGGCCACAACGATATTCTAGTTGTCGACAACCTCAAGAACGGTAAAAAGTTCAAGAACCTTGTAGACCTAGACATCACTGACTACATGGATCGCGACGACTTCCTAACTCAAGTTATGGCTGGCGATGATTTCGGCCCTATTGAAGCTATTTTCCATGAAGGTGCTTGTTCAGCAACGACTGAATGGGATGGTAAATACATGATGCTTAACAACTATGAGTACTCAAAAGAGTTACTGCACTACTGTGTTGAGCGTGAGATCCCCTTCCTATATGCCTCTTCAGCTGCCACTTACGGTGAGACAGAGACTTTCATCGAAGAGAAAGAGTATGAAGGCGCATTAAATGTCTACGGTTACTCTAAACAACAATTTGATAACTACGTTCGTCGCCTAACCGCGGATGCTGTAGCGCATAACGAGACGTTACCTCAAATTACTGGTTTCCGTTACTTCAATGTTTACGGTCCACGTGAAGATCACAAAGGCAGCATGGCCTCTGTTGCTTTCCACCTAAACAACCAAATGAACGCCGGTGAGAACCCGAAACTGTTCGCAGGTAGCGAAACATTCCAGCGTGATTTTGTGTATGTCGGTGATGTTGCAGCAGTAAACCTGTGGTTTTTAGAAAATGGTGTTTCTGGCATCTTTAACCTAGGTACCGGCAATGCTGAGTCTTTTGACGAAGTTGCCAAAGCGGTAATTAAGCACCACGGTAAAGGTGAAATCGAAACGATTCCTTTCCCTGAGCATTTAAAAGGCGCTTACCAAGAGTTTACTCAGGCTGATCTTACGAAACTTCGAGCAGCTGGCTGTGATGTGGTATTTAAAACCGTAGCGCAAGGCGTTGATCAATATATGCAAATTGTAAACAAGTAGCATCACATTAAATTTAGAGGACGGGGACAACACTCCCCGCCCTCCTGACGTCTTATACCAGGCAAGGCAAAAATTAGATTAGTGCTGCAAGCAAGTACTCTATATCTTCCTCGAATACAATAAATGTAAAGTGGTATAGAAAAGCTAAGTAACTTTTAAGGTTAGTGATTTTAAATGACAAATCAACGCGATGACTTTGATCCAAAAGCTTACAACCCTAGCTTTCGATGGGCATTCCTCGCTCCTAAGCTATGGGGAACTTGGTTAGCCGTTATATTGGCACTCCCAGTAGCCCTACTTCCATTACGCTTTCATCAATGGTTAGCGCGCATTATTGCTTTAAAGCTATCTAAATCGAAAAAAGGCCCAGCTCATAGAGCCCGGGTGAACTTTGAACTGTGCTTTCCGAATCTTAGTTTTCAAGAGCGTGAGCAATTAATTTATAAGACGCTATACACGGCTAGTGTTTTTGTACTTCGCTTTAGCTTACTGACTTTAAAATCAAAATATTGGTTACAAGAGCAATGTGAATTCGTTGGGAAAGAAAACCTAACCAAGCACACTGATAACGGTGAAAATGTCATATTATTAGTCCCACACTCATGGGCTATTGATATTCCAGCAGTAATGCTTGCGTCGATGGGCCTCCCTGTCTCTGCAATGGCAAAGAAGCAAAAGAACCCTGTGTCTGATTGGCTTATGCATCGTCAAAGAGTTCAATATGGCGGTCGTGTGTATGAACGCTCTGGTGGAATAAAGCCATTTATCAAATCAATAAAAGATGGCTATTTGGGGTATTACCTTCCAGATCAAGACCATGGAGCTGAGCTTAGTGAGTTCGTTAGCTTTTTTGATACAACGAAAGCTACCCTACCAGGGCTAAGTAAATTGGCTAAGTTATCTAGAGCTAAGATAGTTCCGCTTTTCGCATCCATCGACCCTGAAACAGGAAAGTACACCTTAGAAGTACTACCCGTCCTTGAACTTCAGAGTGAAGATCAGGCAGATGCTCGAGCTATGAATCAAGCTATTGAGACGTTTATTGAGCCAAAGCCAGAACAATACATGTGGATTCTCCAGCTTCTCTATACACAGCAAGATGGAACGAACTTCTATAACTTGTTTAAACCTCGCTATGACAGTGACTGGACAGTCGATTCATACAATTACACTAACCATAAAAAATAAGAACAAGACCAGAAATGACAATATCCTCCAATATTCGCTTTAACGCCAGTTCACTTGTTTCTGGGGTATTTTTTTCGTGTTTACTATTAACGGGTTCTAGTTATAAGCTTGCGGCGACCCCTCTTCTATTGGTTGCTTTGTTTTCTTTACCATGGACTATTCGCCATAAAAGCAACCCTGAGATTAAAGCAGCGATTTGTGCCCTGCTTGGTTATTTTGTGGTCACTGCATTATCGTTAATAATTTATGGTGGTGATTTAGGCCAATTAGATATGCCTACCCGTGTCATATTTGCAGCCATTATAATGCTATTTATTTCGACTACTCCCCCTTCAATAAAAATAATTTTTCACTCCATATGCTTAGGTGCGAGTATTGCAGGAGTCCTTGCGATTTATGATTTTATAAGCTCAGGGGGCCGAGCATTTATTGACAATGGATACATGGTAATTCAAGCAGGTGGGATAGCCTCTTCTCTAGCTTTGTTGTCCATTGTATCTCTAATTTATGCGAAGCATACTCAAGATCGTGCGTTGGTTTTAGTATCAATGATAAGCACAATCCTTGGATTATCTGCAACTCTACTTGCGGGAGCCCGTGGAGCTTGGTTGTTGCTTCCTTTAATCATTGCTTGTTTATTCTATTATTATAGAAACTACTTTTCTTTTCGCTCTAAAGCGATATCTGTATTTTCAATAGTTGCTGTAGTGATTTTCTCTTACCCTACTATTGAGCCCAGAATCAGCTCTATGATTTCAGACATTCATGAATATCAAAACAACGATTCTCAAACATCTTCAGGCTTTCGTTTAGAGATGTGGAAATCAGCGACTTATTCAGCTTTAGACAAGCCCATATTCGGTCAAGGTTTTGAAGGCGTAAAACAAGCAAAAAAAGAGCAGGTAGAAAAAGGCTTAGTTGACAAAAGTGTTTTAAATTATAAACGAGCTCACAACCAGTTTTTTGAAGAGCTTCAAACAAAAGGATTGATTGGATTATTCGCTATGCTTGCCTTCTTTGGCATTCCGCTCTATCTATTATGGAAAAAAGTTCAAAAATCAGGCTCTAGAGATAACCAATACTTTTTTGCAGTCGCGGGCATTGTCCACATAACATCAGTGATTGGTTTTAGCTTGACTCAACATTACCTCGCACACCATTCAGGTATTCTTTATTACACAATAGGCACTGCAATATTTTTTGGGGCCGCCTATTCAAACAATATCAAACCAGAGACCATAACATCATGAAAATCCTGATAATAGGGCCCTCTTGGGTTGGTGACATGGTGATGTCTCAATCTCTATACACAACACTGAAGCAACAATATCCAGACGCGATTATAGATGTTATCGCTCCAAATTGGTGTAAACCCATTTTGGAGCGTATGCCAGAAATTAACCAAGCAATTGATATGCCTATCGGCCATGGAGAGTTCAATTTCCTTGGTCGTCGTGCTTTGGGTAAGACACTACGAGCAACTCAATACGACCAAGCTTTCATTTGTCCCAATTCAGCAAAGTCGGCGCTCATCCCTTGGTTTGCTAATATCCCAAAACGAACGGGATGGAAGGGGGAAATGCGCTATGGACTATTGAACGACCTTCGACCAAATAAAAAGTCGTTTCAATATATGGTCGAACGCTATGTCGCATTAGCACACCCTAAAGAAAATATGCTTGATTCTAGCTCACTTGGTGGACTTAAACATTTACCTCGACCAGCTTTAACCATTGACAAGAAAGAGCAACTCGCAACCATTAGAAAGTTCAACCTAGATCTAGATGGCGGTATCATCGGCCTTTGCCCTGGGGCAGAATTTGGCCCTGCAAAAAAATGGCCTGAAACGCACTACGCAGAAGTTGCAACTGCAATGAGTAAACTAAACAAACAAGTCTGGCTGTTTGGTTCACAGAAAGATTTCGAAACTTGTAATAATATTAAGGCATTGGTACCTGAAGGTCTACGCCACAATATACATGTATTAGCGGGTCAGACGAGTCTGATTGAAGCCGTTGACTTACTTGGAGCATGTCAAACTGTAGTCGCGAATGATTCTGGCTTAATGCATGTTGCTGCCGCGGTTGGTTGTAAAGTCGTAGCAGTTTATGGGTCCACATCACCCAAATACACGCCACCTTTAGCAAAGAAAGTTGAAATCGTACATACCGATATTGCCTGTCGACCTTGTTTTAAGCGTGAGTGTCAATTTAACCATCTCAAGTGCTTGAGTGAGCTATCACCAGCACAAGTACTCTCTAGTATTCAAAGACTTGAAGCGATTACGGTTAGTTCATGTTAATTCGCACGCTTTACACTCTATTTCTCACTTTAGTTTCCCCTGTACTATTATTTGGGCTCTATAGAAGCAAGCCAAACAAGCCAAAATTTGGAAATCGTTGGAAAGAACATTTTGGGATAATCCAGAAACTAAAATCAAATGATCGCCCGATCTGGATTCACGCAGTATCAGTAGGTGAGTGCATCGCCGCTACCCCATTAATTAAAGCATTGAAAAATGAAAATCCGACACAACCTATTTTAGTTACAACAACAACAAGTACCGGCGCGGAACAAATTTCAAAGCTTGGTTCTTTGGTCGAACATCGCTACATGCCGATAGATTTTGCCTTTGCTGTTCGATCTTTTTTAAAAGCAACTCAGCCTTGTAAGATGTTGATAATAGAGACTGAACTTTGGCCAAATACACTTTATGAAGTAAACAAGTTTGGTATCCCTGTTACCATTGTAAATGCTAGGTTATCCCAAAAATCTCGTGACAATTACGCCAAATTCAAACCAATTTTTAACATCATCGAGCCATGTTTGACTCAAGTACTATGCCAACATAAAACTGATGCTGAACACTTCCAGTCTTTAGGTGTACCTCAAGATAAGTTAAAAATCACTGGCTCGATCAAATTTGATATTGAAATATCACCTCAATCCAAACGACTAGGCACTAAACTACGTCAACGCCTCGGATGCGAACGTCCTATTTGGATTGCAGCAAGCACACACAAAGGCGAAGATGTTCTAGCCTTGAATGCGCACAAACATATTTTAGAGCATATTCCTAACGCATTACTTGTATTAGTTCCCCGACATCCTGAAAGATTTAATGATGTATTTTATCTATGTGCTAATGAAGGATTTAAAACCACTAGGCGTACATCAAAAATACCGATTGAAGAAAGTGTCCAAGTATTCCTCGGGGATACAATAGGTGAAATGCTAACTTTTCTAGGCGCTAGCGACGTGTGCTTCATGGGTGGCAGTTTAATAGGAAATGAAGTCGGAGGACATAATGTTCTGGAGCCAGCAGCTTTAGGTATCCCTACTATCACAGGACCAAGCTACTATAACTTTTCATTTATTGTTGAAAGCCTAATTGATATTGGAGCAATCCAAGTATCAACCCCTCAGAGCTTGGGAAGTGATATATCTAGATTGCTCTTAGAGCATGAGGAACGCTACAAGCAATCAAGAAAGCTTCTTAAGTTTATGACCGAAAATAGCGGTTCTTTAGATAAAACAACCACATTAGTTAATGAGTATTAGTATGAACCTTTTCTTAGTGACATCTCCATTACAGTACATCTGTGCTGTTGAAGCTCGAGAACACTTGCGCTGCAAAAATAACATTCTAGTTCTCATGAATCAAAATGGCACTCACGGGCTAACTCAACAACGAAAAATCGTAAACCTAAAAGATTGGGATCATGTCATTGAAATCGAGCGAGGAAACAGAAGCTTTGTATTTCCTAAAGTAATTAAAGAAGTTAAAAAGATCCTTAATACAAAAAGGCTGTCTCACTTTTTTTATGCTGAGTATAACGCTTGGTGGACGAAGTTACTTATTCGGAACCTTCCCATCGACAAAGAAATCTATTTTGATGACGGTACATTAACACTTCTTGAGTACAAAAATTTCATTCTCACAGAGAGTGAATTTTATCGACCTCGTCTAATTCAAGATTTTGTCGTTCGTTGTAATGGTAGCAAGCCGGTAGGTCGCTTAGCTCAATCTGACAATCTAGAAATATTTACTATGTTTGATTTAAAACCCGGTAAGTTCACCATACATAAAAATTCTCTGGAAAGCCTAAAGAGTAAATATGGGCACCCCGCACTGTATGATGAAAAGGCTCCAATAGGCTTTATTGGTCAAGGTGCCATTGGTGACAAAAACCAAAAAACTATCGATGAATATTTAGCAGAGATATTAAAGGTTTCACATGATGCACAAAGAGAGATCCTTTACTTTCCTCATCGAACAGAAAAACAATCAGTCCGTGATGCGCTAATTAAATCGGGGAAAGTAAAGTACCATTGTAGTGAGTACCCTTTAGAAATAGAGCTTATCGACAAAAAAATAAATCTATCATCACTTATCGGGACATTCTCAACCGTGATGTTCTCATGTCGACTTCTCTACCCCAAAATGCCAATATATTCAATCTCGAGTCACTATCCTGATAAGGCTTTTGAATTGGAATTAAAGGAACAGATGTTAAGCAACAACATAAAGGAATTTATCGCAAAATAGACCTTTCCATAAAAAACTGAGCCAAGTCAAAATCGATTTCAGTATCGATATCAAATGAAACATCACTATCCATCACGTAAGCATAGGTCTCTGATGTATAACGTATTTCATTGTATTCACGGAGCTTTTTCACATTAAAGATGTAAATAGCTCCATTGAGTCGATAATATTGACTTATGTCTTGAGATCTTGATAGAGCCTCAGGTCTAATAAAGTCACCCATAGAATTATCTTTAGGCAGTGTATTAGACCAAAGAGGGGGATGTTCACAAGGCGTAACAGATACAACTGAAAATGCTTCCTGTTCCATGAATAGCTCTAGAGCTTCATCAATATGTTCAGCTGTTCGTAGAGGAGATGTCGGTTGAAGTAAGACCACAACATCAACGTCAGGTGCAAATTTTTCTAAACTATAAAGCAAAACATCTTCTGTTTTTGCAGTATCAGAGGCTAGTTCAGCAGGCCTCAGCTCAGGCAATTCAGCATCCAATTGACAAGCAACATCCGCAATCTCTTTATCATCAGTACTGACAAATACACGATCTATATATTGACTCTTTTTTCCTGCCTCTATACTCCAATTAATTAGCGGTTTACCTGCTAAAGGAAGAACATTTTTTCTAGGTAAACGTTTACTCCCACCTCTAGCGGGAATAAATGCCATTATCTTCTTATCATTTAACATAACTACATTCCCAATGCATGAATATCAGCCTGCGCTCTGTTGAAGTCATCCATACGTCCTATGTCTAACCAATACTCATGAATAGGAAACATTAGGACTTTTTCTCTTTCTTTCATATGCTGCTCTAACAGAGTCGGCATATCAATATTATAGTTTTTTGGGACAGAGTTTATAATTCGAGGAGATACCACGTAAATACCAGCATTAACAAAGAATCGTTGAACGGGCTTTTCAACCATACTTGTGATTTTATTACCTTCTCCATTAATTACACCATAAGGGATTTGATAGTCATACTCTCGAACACACATAGTTGCGTCTGCATCATTTTCTAAATGAAACTCTAGTAAACGATTAAAGTCTACTTTGGTTAACACATCCCCATTAATCATAATAATTGGCAACTCTTTAGGAAGGTCATCTGGCAACAACCCTAAAGCTCCCCCTGTACCTAAAGGCTGCTCCTCATGAACATATCGAATAGAGACTCCATACTCATCGCCATTACCAAAGTGATCTTGGATTTGTTCTGGCATATAGTGTGTTGATATATAGAAGTTCACAAAACCAGCCTTAATAAAACTTCGTATAACTGTTTCCAAAATAGGCTTATCACCAATTTTGAGCATTGGTTTAGGGCAAGTATCAGTTAAAGGGCGCAGACGAGTTCCAAACCCCCCAGCCATGATAAAGACAGGGTTAGCTAGCTCGGGGTGGCTAAGTGCATGTTGAAGTGTCTCTAAACCAACAACGACTCCGTTATCATCAACTAACGGTATGGATAAAATCTCTTTAGACTCCATTACCGCAATCAGATCATCGCAAGGCGTTCCCAACTTTGCGACGATGGGCTGTTTATTCATCACCTCAACTACTTCCGTTGTTAAAGGAAGATTTTCAAGCAGCCCTCTTCGTATATCGCCATCGGTCAGCACACCTAGTAGCTTCTTATCTTCGTCAACCACAACGGCAATTCTTAATGCTTCTGTATTGATCACTTTCAGAGCTTCGATCAACGTTGTTGATGGCTGAATTAGAATTTTTTTCCAACTATGGCTCATATAATTACCTAGAGTTATTTTTACTCGTTATTTATCTGTATCATAAAACGATTTTCGAGTCAGCCCTTTCAAATCTAACGATTTGATAATCTCGATGACCTTACCAGAGCTATTTCCATCACCATATGGGTTAATAACATTAGGCAATAATCGAATAAAATCATCCGAGTATACTTTGTCTAAGGCAAGTAAGAGCTCATCGGTACTCGCATCAATATTAATCGTGCTATCAGCAATGACACGACCTTTCTGCCTATCACCGATATTAATCGTCGCTGTTTTAAAAGAAGGAACTTCCCAAATTCCACTCGAAGAGTTCCCAATCACCGCATCAACAAATTGTAAGGCCGATAAATAACGAAGCTGTCCAAGAGAAGAAAAAACGATGGCTTTATCTGTATTCTGAGCGCAGTATTCATCAATTAATTGATTTATCGCTCTTCCGCCTACATCTGCATTCGATTTCGTAAATATAATAAGTGTATCTTCTTGGCAATCGAGTGCTGACAATATCTCTTCAAAGTCAGCCAGAGTCTCTTCAATTGAGTTTGAAGTTACTGGATGGTAAGTAAAAAGTAAGTTTTTCTTCTTCAACTGACAGTCAATAGAATCTTCAAACTCGTCTCTCCCTAACAAGTTCATACTTAGGAGGTTATCTAAACCGATCTCTCCTACAGTGAAAACTGTACTAGGTTGCTCTCCCATTTGAACAACGCGATTTGAATATTCTTCCATTGCAGTGAAGTGAACATTTGAGAGCTTAGTCAAAGCATGACGAATTTGATCGTCAATCGCACCTTCGGTTAACTCACCTCCACTGACATGAGCTATGGGTATCCGTGCAATATTAGCTGCAGACGCTATCGGAAGTAATTCATAACGATCACCAACAATAATCAAAATATCAGGTTTGAGTTCATCAAATGCTTCTGCGAAGCTAATTTGAGCTAACCCCATAGCCTTACTAACACCAACAGGGGAATCTGAAGACAGTAATATCTCAATCTTTTTTGATACTTCAAAACCATCCGCTTCAATTTGATTCTGGGTATAACCAAATTCATGCGACAAATGGCTTCCAGTCGATATTAGCTGGAGCTCTAAATCAGAATCTAACTGAATTCTACGGAGTAAACATCTTAGCGCTCCGTATTCAGCTCGAGTTCCCGTGACCACACAAATCTTTTTTATCATATAAGTTCTCCAACTTTATATGACTTGCGAGCTGGAGTACCAATCACTTCATTCCAACGGCTAGGCGCTAAACCGCCACCTGGCCTCATGATAGAGAGCATGTCTTCAGTAATTGCTGTTCCTTCCATAATATCAACAGCGGCTACAATGCTCTTCCTTACTATCTTTCGATTTTCTTTCTCGATCACAGTAGGTATCTTAAAACCATGCCCCAAAGCGACATCAACATTTCGTATCGCTCGAACCATAGCTGTTAGCTGTTCAGGACTAAGGCTTGCTTTATGATCCGGGCCGGACATGTTCTGATCAAGCGTAAAGTGCTTTTCAATGATAGATGCGCCTAGCGCAACTGCAGCCACAGGTACTTCAATTCCCAACGTATGATCTGAATAACCGACTTGGATACCTGGAAAAGCCTGTTCTAATGTCTTCATCGCTTTCAAGTTTACATCTTCGGGTGCCGTCGGGTAATCGGTAGTCGCATGTAAAACTGTAATTTCAGATAGCAATAACCCTCCTTCAACTAAAACACTTAGGGCTTGCTCTACTTCTGCTAGATAGCTCATTCCAGTAGAAAGAATGACTGGCTTTTTAAATTGTGCAATATGGCGAAGAAAAGGAATGTTTGTTAACTCTCCAGAACCAATTTTGAAAACATCTTGCAAGCCATCTAAAAAGGTTGCGCTTTGCTCTTCATCTGGAGTCGACATGAATGTAATTGCTTTATTATCACAGTAGTCTTTTAGCTCAAAGAAATCATCATAGCTAAGCTCAAGGCGCTTTAGCATTTGAAATTGAGATTCCTCGACTTGAGTATTCTCAATTTGATACTCTGCCATTTTTGCATCTTCTGTAACGAGCAGCTCGGTTTTCCAAGTTTGAAATTTAACAGCATCAACTCCAGCTTCAGCTGCTACGTCAATCAACCGTTTTGCCAATTGAATATCGCCATTATGGTTAACACCGGCTTCTGCGATAATAAAAGTCTTGTTTGTCATAGTTACCTCTAAGCTCGGTATAACTGGAATAGTTTCGGAGTAGTAGAATCTTTACTTTGGTCAATCCATATTTGATTCAACATCTGGCGTTTTTCGGGCAAAAAATCCAACCCTGCAATATAAAATGGCATCGTTAAAGATGAGAATTTCGACTTAAACTTGAACAAACTGTCGTCAGGAGAAGATGTTCGACCTCCACCTAGCATCATGTAACGACAACCTTGGCTTTTAGCATGCTCAAAAGCGGCATCAAGTAGCAAATAATTGCCATTTTCCTTGGCGATATCCTGATTATTAGCAGACAAGTGGTAGTGCGCGAGTTCTTTACCGCACATGAAAAAGCCCACTGAAGCATATGTACTTTCTTTCTTTGTGGCGAGTAAAGACACACCATCTAAAGCATTCAAATCATTGAAGTAGTTTTCTTGGAAGTAAAAAAAGTCACTGGCTGAGTTTTTCTTCATTGTTTCGTAGTACATCTCCATAAAATCAGAGAGTTGTACTGATGTTGTATCGACAGATAAGTTTTTCTCAGCTCTCTTAACGATGTTTCTTGTTGTTTTTGAGTATGATTTTCGGCGCTCTTCTGTGTTCTTTTCAAGGTCAACAATAACGACTTGGCGCTCAGGATAATGCATGTCAAATAACGACGGCATTTCACCGACAGTATTAAAAGGGTGAAAACGGATGAACTCGCACACAATGTTCTGAGCTTTGCAATGCTCTCTGTAGGCACTAAATGCACGCTGTAAAAATAACGTATCTGAAGAGTTAGAAATTGGACCTCCGTAACCGTAAGGTGTTTCTAAGTCATACAACTCTTCAGCGATATCTTGCCCAGCAACACTTCGGATTGGACGTTTTAAAGCACTAAACCGAACATAAGAGCTATCCTCATCATACTGAAATTCAAAATGTTCACCATCGCCTTCATATAGCGCAGAGTATTCTCGCTGGTAGTATATGTCTGACGGCAAATCTGTAATGGTAATATTCGTCATCATTCAGCTCTAAGAATTGGAGTACTAGGTAAATTAACCAAATGCGCTTCAATAAACTCAGATTGAGTTAGATCACCACACATGGCATTTTCAAACATTGGTAAACGATGCATTAACTTCCAGATTGGGCGAGTCATGACACCGGCAGCATTCGTCTCCTGCAGTATATGTTCACGAAGTTCAACATCAGGACAAATAATGGCATTCAACCAATAGTTGGATTTAGCGTACTTGGGTTCGACAACAAACTTAATGTCAGTCCCTTCAAATAGACTTATATATTGATTAGCAAGACTGCGTTTTTGAATAAGGTAGTGCTCAATCACTTCTATTTGCGCACAACCAAGCGCAGCATTCAGATTTGGCATGCGGTAGTTAAAACCTGGCTCATCATGGAAAAATTCATAAGGATGAGGCACTTTCGCTGTCGTAGTGACATGCTTGGTTCGTGCTCCTAATTCTTGAGTTTTACATAGAACCATACCGCCACCACCAGTGGTAATGATTTTGTTGCCATTGAAGCTGACTGCACTAACATCACCAATAGTACCGGTGTGCTTACCTTTGTAGAAAGAACCTAGGCTTTCTGCTGCATCTTCCACTAGAACAAGATTCCATTTCAGGCAAACTGCGACCAGCTCATCGAGCTCTACAGGGTGACCAAAGGTATGCATAGGGACAACCGCTTTAATTCGTTTGCCTGTATTCTTGTGAATACACCCCGTCTTGGTTACTTCAGCATGCTCACTTAAGAATGCATCCACGGCTTTGGGGCATAGACCCAAGCTTACTGGCGAAACATCCACAAAAATAGGCTCGGCACCCATATGATAAAGAGCGTTACAAGTTGCAACGAAAGTCAGAGCTTGTGTAATAACAAGGTCTCCTCGTTGAACATCAGCCATGTACAAGGCCGCATGTAGTGCTGCAGTACCATTGACTGTCGCTACCGCTTTAACTGCACCTGTATATGCTTCAATCTTTCGCTCAAAGTCATCAACAAATTTGCCCACGCTAGAAACAAAAGTACTTTCAATCGTTTCCATAACATAGGCTTTTTCGTTGCCATTAAACGTTGGTGCGTGCAACGGAATGAATTCATTAGTTTTATAAGTATCTCTAACAAATTCAACAATAGATGTCGCTTTCATTACTTACTCCGCTTACATCTTACTATCGAGGTATTTACCCGTTTCTTTGTGCCCGAAATCAGGGATCATGGTAAAGAAGAGTTTTACAATTTGCTCCTTGGTCCAAGCTCGCTCGCCTTTCATCGCTAAAATGCTGCCTTCGAATAAGGTTAGTAATTCTTGGTCATAAAGTGGGTCGTTTTTAATGATTCCAAGATTTGCAAATCGAGACATGTCCAACTTTTCTTTATCCGTAAAAAACTCTTCAAAGTCTTTCTCACCCGTTGTATCACTCGCAGTGAACAAACATGGCCACTTTCCTTGTTCAGGAAGTGTATGAGCCAATTGTCGAGCTTCTTCTTCTGTTTCACACAAGTGAGGCTCATAGCCAAGTTGCTCTAAATATTTCACGGCAATATCAGCAAACGAAATGAGATGAAGTGCTTCACTCAACTTAGGAAAGAAAATGTCACGATTTTCACCAAAGATACACGACATTAGACATAGCTCACCTGACTCTTGAGGAGTTACGAAGTAACGCTTGATATCATTTGGAGCTACGATAGGTTGGCGCTTTTGAATACGCTGGTTGAAACCATGCAACAATGAACCATCCGAAAATGCAACATTGGCAAAGCGCGCTGTTGAGATAGCCATCTGCTCGCTTTTACGCATTAGGAACATCTCCATAATACGCTTTGATGCGCCCATCATATTGACTGGGTTCGCTGCTTTGTCTGTTGATACACAGAAATACTTCTTAGCGCCAGCATCAATAGATTGTTGAATGGTTTTATCTGTATTAAATACGTTTACATCGATCATTCGCATCAATGTATAAGGATCTTTCTCGCTTCTAACATGCTTAAGTGCTGATAGGTTCAACACATAATCAAACTTGCCATCTGCTTTGATAAACGCGTCATACTCTAGAGAACCAATATCTAAGGCAAATGTTTGGAAATCACCATCGATGTAGCCAAATGAGCTACGGATATCTCGAACCAGCTCCACCATGTTGTTTTCGCTAATATCAACAACATGCAGCTTCTTCGGGTTACGTTTGAAAATTTCTTTGGTTACAGATTGGCCAATTGAACCTGCACCGCCAAGCACAAGGAAGCGAGATTCAGAAACGATTCGTGATAACTCAGATTCATTACTAGAGATATCTTTAGGAAAAAGGGATTCGGTACGACCGATAAGGGGGAGAATGGCATTCATATTAATATCTATACTCTAATAATTTATAATCTAAGTCGGCACACAAGCAAAAGCGTAACTAATCATCTACATTGACCTTGTCGTTAGTCATCTGACTAAACTCGGTACTGGTCCAAAAAATGTCGTTTTTCAAACGCTCTTTTTCAAAAGATCTTTTTAATCTTGACCAGTTACCTTGCTTCCAAGTATCGCCTTGTTGTTGATAGCACTTATCAAAATCTATAATCCATACCTTATCAGCACCGTCAATCAGAATATTATGGATATTCAAGTCAGTATGATTTACTTGTGCGGCATGCATTTTACGAATCTCGTTACCGATTTTCTGATACATAGTTTTAGTTAATGGTTTCTCTTTAAGGATAGCAACAAGATCTCGAGCATCTGCCACTTTTTCACTTAACAAATCCGCTCTATAAGTAAATCCGCTTTTTACAACACGTGCAGCAATTGGCCGTGGTACGTGGACATTAGACTCCCGAAGGTAATTAAGAAGCGTCAACTCTTGGAAACTTCTAGTGTTTTCTTCCCCATTAAACCAATAACTATCTTCAATTAGTTTACTAAACAATCCACCGCGTCGGTAGTGGCGTAATGCGGCTTGTACCGAATCTAATTGAACAAACCAAGTTGTTCCTCGCCCTAATGCACTGCCAACAATGCAACTTTTCTCTCGCCAATAGTCAGCATCAAACGCAAACTGCACTTGCTTTTCATCAATCACTGTTTGATCAAACCAAATTATCTGATTGTCGAGTCTAAGTGTTTGCATACAAGGATACCTGTCTTAATAGATCGTTTTATTTTACATTCCTAGGTCTCAACTGCATAATTCTTATTAATCATATCGATAGAGTTTGCTATATGTCTTTGTTCAAGTCCGCTCCAAAATCCCTTTGTGTCTTGCGCCTTTCTGCTATTGGCGATGTATGTAACACCATTGCAGCTATTCAGTCGATTCAGCGATACTGGCCCGAAACAAAGATAACTTGGATAACAGGCAAACTTGAATCTCAACTCCTTCAATCTATAGACAACGTAGAAGTCATAGTATTCGATAAAAAAGCAGGAATAAAAGGCTATATTCAGCTCTGGAAATCTTTGAAGGGTCGACAGTTTGATGCTCTCTTGCACATGCAATACGCCCTAAGAGCTAGCGTTGCGACCCTAGGCATCAACGCCAAATATAAATTAGGATTTGATGCTTTACGTAGCCAAGACTTTCAGACTTTATTCACCAATATAAAGGTTCCCTCCCCGACCACAATGCACGTTCTCGATGGTTTAATGGCTTTTACTCACACTTTAGGTGTGCCAAAAGCACGACCAACTTGGGCGTTAAGCTACAGCAAAGCAGACAAATTATGGGCACAAGAACAACTCTCCAGATCAAACAAAAAACTAGTTATTGTTCCTGCTGCGAGCAAAGGTTATAAGAATTGGACAGTGCAAGGTTACGTTGATGTCATTATCCATGCACGGCAATCAGGGTGGCATGTCACGTTAGCAGGAAGCCCTGCTAAAATTGAAGTCGAATTAGCTCAAGATATTCAAAAAAAATTAGGCGCACCTTGTCTAAACCTCGTTGGCAAAAGCAGCATACTTGAAATGTTAGCTCTCATTGACAACGCTACAATGGTAATAGCACCAGATACTGGACCGACTCATATGGCTAATGCTATGAGCACCCCAGTTATCGGTTTATATGCACACCATAACCCTGATAGAACTGGCCCATACAACTATCAACAGTATGTTGTTTCAGCGTATGAAGAAGCAATCCAAGCTGAGCATAATAAACCGTCAGATCAATTGGATTGGCGAACTCGTGTAAAAGATCCTCTTGCAATGCAGAAGATACCCAGTAAAAAAGTCATTGATATGTTTGAATCAGTGGCTAAAGATCTTCGTTTGTAATTGAAGCAAGCGAACCATAATTCCCATGGCTAAATATGGTGTGGTCCATATTTCTGTATAATTCGATATTTAACTAAATTTAGGTAATTACAGTGGCGAAACCAACCCTTGCAGTTGCACTTATTGTAAAAAATGAAACCAAGCACCTTCGAGATTGCTTAGAGACGGTTCACGGCTGGGTTGATGAAATTATCATTCTGGACTCAGGAAGCACGGACGATACTAAAGGTATAGCTCTTGAATATACTGACAAGTTCTTTGTAAATGAAGACTGGAAAGGGTTTGGTCGACAGCGTCAATTAGCTCAGCAACATGTGTCCTCTGACTTTGTACTTTGGTTAGATGCAGATGAACGGGTCACTCCAGAGCTAAAAAAAGAAATCATAGATGTTATAGAAAAAGCCCTACCAAAGACTGCCTACAAAATAAATCGACTAAGCGATGCATTTGGTAAAGTAATTCACCATTCCGGTTGGTCACCTGACTGGGTAGTTAGGCTCTATAATATAAAGGATGGCAAATACAATAGTGCACTCGTGCACGAGAAAGTGATTCTTGATAACGACATTACAGTTCAAAAACTCAATGGTCGATTACTCCACTTCACTTATGACAACCTGCATCACTATATCAATAAAACGACTGGTTACTTGAAAGCTTGGACAGACGAACGTGAAGGAAAGAAAAAAGCAGGCCTATCTACAGCTTTAATCCATGCGTTAGGTTGTTTCGTAAAAATGTATATCATTAAGCGAGGCTTTCTCGACGGGAAACATGGGTTTATTCTTGCTTGGTTAGCAACTCATTCAACTTTTATCAAATACATCGATTTGTATCTACGATCAGAGCAGAAAAAAAATGAAATGTAGTTTAATTATAACAACTTACAACTGGAAGGAAGCATTAAGTGCCGTTCTTGATAGTGTCACCATACAAAGCACACTACCAGATGAAGTCATAATTGCCGATGATGGTTCAAAAAAAGACACCGCAGAGTTAGTTAAACAATATCAAGGTTCTTTCCCGGTACCTCTTATTCATTCGTGGCACGAAGATAATGGCTTCCGTTTGTCCATGAGTCGAAATAGAGCAATAGCAAAAGCTTGCGGCGATTATATAATCATGATCGACGGCGATATTCTTCTTTCCCCAACATTTATTGAGTCACATGTTCAAGCGGCTAAAAAGCAACAATTTGTCCAAGGCGGTAGAGCTCTACTCGGTGAAGAAATCAGCGAAAGACTGATGCGAACAAAATCAATGCCAACACTATTTTCCGAAGATATTCGTAATCGTAAAAACTGCATATCAAACCCTTTTCTTGCGAGAATATTTTCCTATATCCGGAACAGTGATAAAGCAACTCGCGGATGTAACATGGCTTTCTGGAAATCAGATGTCATTGATGTAAATGGTTTTAATCAAGATTTTGTTGGTTGGGGAAGAGAAGACAGTGAATTTGTACACCGCATGCTCAATAAGGGTACTAATAGACTATATTTGAAATTTGCTGGGATTGGTTATCACCTTTACCACCCAGAAAACTCGCGAGGTTCTCTGCCCGAAAACGATGCTATTCTTGATAATACAGTCAATCAAAAACTTACTTTCTGTCAAAATGGAATCAACCAATTTATAAGTGAGAAAGGCTGTGACTAAAAAGGTTATCTACCCTGGAACATTCGACCCTATCACTAACGGTCACTTAGACATCATTGAGCGTGCTGCAAAAATGTTCGATGAAGTGCTAATTGGTGTGGCTGCTAGTCCTTCAAAAAAAACCATGTTCAGTTTGCCTGAGCGAGTAGAGTTAATAGAACAGGCAACGTCGCATATAAACAATACTTCTGTTGCCGGCTTTAGCGGTTTATTGGTGGACTTTGCTAAAGATCAAGATGCAAATATCTTGATTAGAGGCTTAAGAACAACAGTAGATTTTGAATATGAATTTGGTTTAACCAGTATGTATAGGAAGCTATTGCCAGGCATTGAAAGTGTATTTTTAACACCATCTGAAGAATATGCCTTTCTGTCATCAACTATAGTTCGAGAAGTCGCCATTCATGGTGGAGACATCAGTGGCTTTGTCCCGAATACAGTCAACACAGCTATAATCGACAAGGTTACGAAATGAGCCTGACAAAGTTTAAGTACTATGTAACTCATGGGCTGATATCAATCCTCCCTCCAGCTGTTTTTCGTTATAGAGCTAAAAAATTGCTCACCGATATTGAACAGAAAAGGCGTGAGGAAGTAATGAGTCGCGTTGACTATTACAACAAACTTACTCAACCCTTTGAACTAAATAACGAAGTACAAACTGTAAAAAACTTCAAGAAAACGGGGGGAAATACTTACTACTTCGATTTATTTAAAGTAATTAAAGGTTTTGACCCTGAAAATCGATTTTCGGTTTTAAACGGTGATATTAGGCACATACCCGAACAGCCAAGCTTTTTAAAAAGCCGACCAATTACAGGTAAAAATCAGAACTGTGTTGTTTTGAAATTGAATGCAATTCGTCACTTCCAATTTGTTGATGACAAATTAAGCTTTAGAGATAAAAAGGATATGGTGGCATGGAGAGGCGTCGGTTTTCAGCCTCACAGACAAGTAGTGATCAAACAATTTTACAATCACCCAATGTGTAATTTAGGCCAAACTCGCCCCCATGAAGGCCAACCTTGGGAAAAAGGTTTTATGTCTATTGAAGAACAACTTCAATACAAGTTTCTTTTGGCGATAGAAGGAAACGATGTAGCTACTAACCTAAAATGGTCGATGTCGTCAAACTCGCTAGTATTAATGTCTAAGCCAAAATATGAAACTTGGTTTATGGAAGGTCAACTCCTTGCTGGGCATCACTACGTAGAACTAAAAAACGACTATTCAGATCTTCCTGACAAAGTTGGGTACTTCATTGACCATCCAGAAGAAGCAGAGGCCATAATCCGAAACGCAAACAAATGGGTCGAACAATTTAAAGATACAAAGCAAGAGCGACTCATATCCTTACTTGTTGCTCAGAAGTACTTTGAAAAATCAGGACAATCGCTCTAAAAATTGCAGGGCCACCAAAATTCTTAGCTCTGGCACTCTTCACAAAAGAACGTATTCCTCTGCCCTATTTTTAACTCTTGGATTAGAGCTTCACAGTTAGGGCACTTTTCACCGGCTTTCCCATAGACTTGTAGCTCTTGGGCGAAATACCCCGGCTTGCCATCTGCTTGCGCGAAATCTTTTAAAGTGGTGCCACCTTGTTTGATAGCAGTGGCAAGTACCTCTTTAATCTCTTGAGTTAACAAGATCCACTCGGCTTGAGTTATCTTGTTAGCAGGACGAAGTGGATGAATTCTTGAAGAAAATAATGCTTCGTTGGCGTAGATGTTTCCCACGCCTACCACTACTTTGTTGTCCATAATGAACTGTTTGACGGCCACTTTTCGCTTTGCAGCTTTTTCAGCGATGTAGTCTGCGTTGAAGTCGTCAGTTAGCGGCTCAGGACCAGAGCCAAGTAGTACAGTATGTATCTCATCAGGCGCCGACCATAACCACGCACCAAAGCGACGCGGATCGTTGTAACGCAATATCTTGCCATTGGTTAACTTAAGATCCACGTGATCGTGTTTTGCTGGCGGGAAATCTGCGTCTAACACGCGCAGTGAACCAGACATCCCAAGGTGAACAATGGCTGTTCCGGTATCGGTTTCTATCAATAGGTACTTAGCTCGACGTGAAATAGAGCGAATCACCTGTCCTTCTAGTTGCTTAAGTTCTTGAGGGATATCCCAACGTAGTTTCGGTGTACGAAAAGTCAGAGTATTTATCTTCTCACCGACTAAATGAGGCGAGATCCCCATGCGGCTTACTTCAACTTCGGGTAATTCAGGCATAGTTAGTCGTCCGATTTAGGTAGTTTGTCTGATATAGATAGCTTGTCTGCTTTAAAGATATGGTCTGATTTAAATGAATCTTCTGAGCTAAAGCTTGGAAACAAGTAGCTCTCTTCAATAGACACCGCCAACCACTGATCATTCCAGTTTTTTAGCAGCCAGAACTGAGGAAGTTGATAATAGGTAATGCGTTGTGGTTCTTCTTGATCTTGATACCACACCTCGATGGTGTGCGGGGTATTCAGTTGTGGTGAGAGGTCGGTATAGGTTTGAGAATCGACTTCGGTGCCCACAAGTTCCTGCCATCGCTGCGACAACTCTTGCGCATTGGTAGTTTGAGGAAGTGTTGTATCTTTAAATTGATAAACCCAATGATCGTCTTCTAGCACAACGGACCAATTAGCAAAGTGCAAAGCTTGAAGCTCAGCTGCTGGATTTAAAAGAGAAGGATAAAAGCTGCTGACCGTAACTTCAGGTTCGGGCTCGATCAAATAAGCTTTGATCAATGTTGGAAGGTTTAACACCCCAATAAAAGCAATCACACTGAACATGAGTATGTTGTTCCATCGGCGTCCACGATATCTCATCTGATTCTGCTCATCTAACCTATTGAGTGTTCAGTATATCGTGAAAAAGGCGATACTTTCTATGTTGCGCTGTTTTCTATCACATAAGCCCATCGGCAAGTGTAACGTCTGTGCGGTAGGTGCCAAATTGAGCCAATGAAACTTACGCCTCTCAAAAACACTGAGTCTTCTCGAAAAAGCTTAAGCTTCTCAAAAAACCTCAGGTTTCTCAAAATACTGGGGCTTCCTAAATTTTGGGCATAAAAAAACCCAGCTATAAGCTGGGTTTTTAATTTATTCTTCTATAAAAGAAGAGACAAAGGGGCTATCAATTACTTGATTTTAGCTTCTTTGTACATAACGTGCTGGCGAACTACTGGATCAAACTTTTTGATCTCAAATTTGCCTGGCATGTTACGCTTGTTCTTGTCAGTTGTGTAGAAGTGACCAGTTCCAGCAGAAGATACTAGACGGATTTTCTCACGAATGCCTTTAGCCATTGCTTAATTCCTCTTAAACGTTTTCGCCACGTGCACGGATATCAACAAGAACAGCATCGATGCCTTTCTTATCAATAATACGCATGCCTTTAGCAGTTAGACGTAGTTTAACAAAACGTTTTTCGCTCTCTACCCAGAAACGGTGAGTTTGTAGGTTCGGCAGAAAACGACGCTTGGTAGCATTGCGTGCGTGTGAACGGTTATTACCCGTTACTGGACGCTTACCAGTTACTTGACATACTCGGGACATGAATGTCTCTCCAAATCGTTTCAGCTCGATATCAACCTTGGTGGCCGAACCTCTCTATCAATTCTGAAAATAGAGGTAAAAACCATAATGGAAAATCCATTCAAGGCTATCAAAGGTCGCGTATTATACTAACTTGACATGCATTGCTCAAGACCCGAACAGATCCTTTTTAAGGATTTCGTGATCTTTTTTTGAACAGGGCAGCTATTTGAGTAATCAGAGCTGATTTAAGGTTCTAAAATGTGGGCGGAATGATAGCAGATTTAACGCAACTAACAACCTAAAATGTGATTCAAATCCATCCGCGCTCTGCAAAAGAGATAACTTCGCCATCTCCAACCACAAAATGGTCGAGAATTCGGATGTCCACCAGCGCCAATGCGTCGGTTAATCTGCGTGTAATTCGCCTATCTGCTTGGCTTGGCTCCGCAACACCAGAAGGATGGTTGTGCGCTAGGATTAATGCTGCTGCATTATGATGAAGTGCCCGTTTCACTACTTCTCTAGGGTAAACTGATGCTGCATCGATGGTTCCTTCAAACATCACTTCATCCTTTATTACCCTGTTTTGATTATCTAAGAACAAGATATAGAAGGCTTCTCGCTGGCGATCACGCAATATACTCGAAAGATACAACTTGGTATGACTTGGACTGGTTAATGCGTCCCCTCGAGATAAAGTTTCGGCCAAATAACGTTGCGTCATCTCTAAAACGGCCTGCAACTGGACATATTTCGCCTGCCCCATCCCTTTATGAGCACAAAACTCAGTCTCGGTTGCAGAAAAAAGTTGGCGCAGCGAACCAAAATCTTTGATCAACTTGTCAGATAACTCTAAAACGTTCATCCCTTGTGTGCCGGTTCGAAGAAATATCGCTAACAACTCCGCATCACTTAAAGAGTCTGGCCCTCGACTCAGTAGTTTTTCTCTTGGCATCGACTCAACAGGCATCTTACTTATAGGCATATAAAGGCTATTTAGGGTCATTAATACGACCCGTCAGCTTAATGAGCTTGTCACCAGAGATCCTTTGATAAAGAGAAAAGGAAACGAGTCGCTAGCAAAACCGTGTAATTGATAGGTTTGATAACACCAACTTGATGAGCATCAAGTCTGTTCGAATTCTGCTTCTAGGCACTAATCCTTTGTTCTGATATCGTAAGTCCCAGAGAAATTAAGGAACAGAATCATGCAAACATTGGTTAATCAACTGAGTAACGCTGACCAACAAGGCCTAGCTGGAAAAAAAATCCTCCTTGGCATTAGTGGTGGTATCGCTGCGTATAAATGTGCCGAACTGACTCGACGCTTAATTGAACGTGGTGCGCAGGTACAAGTCGTCATGACGAATGCAGCCAAGGAGTTCATCACTCCTCTCACCATGCAAGCCGTCTCTGGAAGGCCAGTGTCTGATAGTTTGCTTGATCCTGCTGCTGAGGCTTCCATGGGGCACATTGAGCTCGCGAAATGGGCTGACCTCGTGTTATTAGCGCCAGCAACCGCAGATCTTATTGCGCGCATGACGGCGGGTATGGGCAACGACCTGCTGACCACGCTGCTTTTAGCAACCGATGCGCCAGTTGCGGTATCTCCGGCAATGAACCAACAGATGTACAGCCACCCAGCAACTCAAGAGAACATCGCGACGCTAAAACGTCGAGGCTGTGAAATCTGGGGCCCTGCCGCAGGCGAACAAGCGTGTGGTGATGTCGGCATGGGTCGCATGCTAGAACCAATGCAGCTCGTGCACCGTTGCGAAGACTTCTTCCAACCTAAGCCGCTTGCTGGCCGTTCGGTGTTGATTACTGCGGGTCCAACTCGTGAAGCCATCGACCCGGTGCGTTACATTACTAACCACAGCTCAGGCAAGATGGGCTATGCACTGGCTGAAGCGGCCGCGAAACAAGGCGCAACAGTGACTCTAATCAGTGGCCCTGTCTCATTAGCGACGCCAAACCAGGTTAATCGTATTGATGTCGACAGCGCACAACAGATGTTTGATGCTGTGAGTACCAATGCAGCTCAACACGATATATTCATTAGCTGCGCTGCAGTAGCCGACTATCGTCCACTGTCCATTGCAGACCAAAAGCTTAAAAAGGTCGATGGTAAAGACGACATGACCATTCAAATGGTTAAGAACCCAGACATTGTCGCTTCTGTTGCCTCAATGACAGAAGGCCGTCCATTTACTGTCGGCTTCGCTGCAGAAACTCAAGATGTTGAGAAGTACGCGCGCGGCAAACTGGAAAGAAAGAACCTCGATATGATTTGTGCTAACGATGTCTCTGTCGAAGGCCAAGGCTTCAATAGCAGCAGTAATGAATTGCACCTTTATTGGAAAGACGGTGATAAATCTCTGCCACTGGATAGCAAAGACACACTTGGTTTCCAGATCCTCGATCAGATCCAACAGCTTATTGGTGCATAAACGCACAAATTTGCTCTGACAATCTGCTGACACCTCTCGATTCTGTTGACCTAGGGCTCACAAAACTAGGAAACAGAATTGAATGGTGTTTATAATCCTGCTTCACTCAATCCTCATCTTTAGGAAAGGAAGTAAATAGATGGCTGGTACTCGAAAATCAAACCGTCGTGAAGAAATCCTACAAGCTCTCGCACAAATGTTGGAATCGACCGAAGGTGCTTCTCGTATCACAACGGTAAAGTTGGCCAAGCAAGTCGGCGTATCTGAAGCTGCGCTCTACCGCCACTTCCCAAGCAAAGCTCGCATGTTTGAAGGCCTGATCGAGTTCATTGAAGAAGCGTTGATGTCTCGAATCAACCGTATTCTCGATGAAGAAAAAGACACTCTTGAGCGTATCCGCCTCGTGATGCAACTTATCTTAGTCTTTTCTGAGCGCAACCCTGGTTTGACTCGTATTTTGTCGGGCCATGCCCTAATGTTTGAGAATGAGCGCCTGCGTGAACGCATCAATCAGCTTTTTGAGCGTATTGAGACTCAACTTCGCCAGATCTTACGTGAAAGGAAGCTTCGTGAAGGGAAATCGTTCCCTGTTGATGAGAAGATCTTAGCGGCTCAACTGCTCGGTCAGGTTGAAGGCAGTCTGAATCGATTTGTTCGCTCTGATTTCAAATATCAACCGACAGAAAACTTTGATGCTTATTGGGCACTGCTGAGCGCTCAGATTAAGTAGCAATCAAATTCAGTAGCAATCAAATCTTAAGTGATGGTTATGACGACGAAAACTTCTCCGACAAACAGCACGGCACAACACGTTATTACTAAGCCACCTTTTACTCTGGCACTGCTCCACCCTAAATACTGGGGAGTGTGGTTCGGTTTTGGGCTATTGGCGCTTATCGTTAATGTTCTCCCTTACCGTATATTATTACTGCTAGGTCGTTCATTGGGCTCTCTTGGGGCTCGCTATGGTAAAAAGCGCGTAGCGGTCGCAACACGTAACTTGGAACTCGCCTTCCCAGACAAGCCTGCAGATGAAGTCGCTGCCATGGTCAGTGAGAACTTTAAGAATACTGGTATGGCGCTGATCGAAACCGGCATTACATGGTTCTGGCCAACGTGGCGTTTCAAGCGAATCCTTGTCGATAAAGACACTCAAGCACTGCGTACGCACAAAGCCAACGGTAAAGGTGTTCTTCTATGCTGTGTGCATGCCTTGAACTTAGAGATCACTGCGCGAGCAATGGCCGTTCTTGGTATTTCTGGTTTAGGGGTTTATCGCCCGCACAACAACCCAGCTTATGAATTCATTCAATACCGTGGTCGTACTCAGAACGGCAACCGCCTTATCCACCGTAAAGACGTGAAGCGTATGATTCGAATCCTGCGTCAGGGTGAGATCCTTTTCTACCTGCCGGATCATGACTACGGCCGCAACAAGTCTGTGTTTGTGCCTTTCTTCGCTGTAGAAGATGCGTGTACCACAACAGGCACCAGTATTCTGGCTTACACTAGCCGATGCGCTCTTGTTCCGGGTTCAGGGTTTAGGAATGCCGATGGTAAGTATGAAATCATGGCGGATGAGTCAATCGAAGATGACTATCCACGCAAAGATGAAAAAGCCGCAGCCGCTTATCTAAACCGCTATCTTGAGAAAATTATCTTACGAGCACCAGAACAATGGATGTGGCTACACAAGCGCTTCAAAACAATGGAAGACCCAGAAGTTGAGCGCGGCATTCGTTACAAATAGAGTAGCCGTTATAAATAGAGTAGCCGGCGCCTATCTTCAGATAAGAAAGCAGCTCACCTCATAGAAAAGTAAAAGGCCCGAAAGAGTTATCTCTCGGGCCTTTTTGCTTTTTCGATTCTTAACCTAGAGCGCTAAACCATCAGGTTCAACTTCTTCAGTTTACGAACTAAATACCATATTGAGCGCGGTACGCTTTTACTGACTCAAGATGTGCTGCGTCTGTGCCTTTCTCTTCAAGGAAAGTCACCAGATCAGTCAGGCTAACGATTGAGATAATCGCACAACCGAAGTCACGTTCAACTTCTTGAATCGCAGACAGCTCGCCTTTGCCTTTCTCTTGACGGTCAATAGCAACCAGAACACCCGCTAAGTCAGCGCCGTTTGCTTGGATGATTTCCATCGACTCACGGATCGCAGTACCTGCAGTGATCACGTCATCCACTAGCATGATACGACCTTCAAGTTCGCTACCCACTAGGTTGCCACCTTCACCGTGGTTCTTCGCTTCTTTACGGTTGAAACAGTAAGGCGTGTCCACATCGTGGTGATCAGCAAGTGCAACCGCTGTTGTCGTTGCAATTGGGATACCTTTGTACGCAGGGCCAAATAGTACGTCGAACTCAATACCTGAATCTGCCAATGCTGCTGCGTAGAAGCGACCTAAGCGTGCTAGGTCACGACCTGTATTAAACAATCCAGCATTGAAGAAGTAAGGGCTCTTACGGCCAGACTTTAAAGTAAACTCACCAAACTTAAGTACTTCTTTCTCTAGTGCAAATTCAATAAATTCACGTTGATATGCTTTCATGTTTTTCCTCTACGTTTATTCAATAAAACTTAATTAACTTAAACTCTTCTTAGTATCTTCTAAGTAGTCGTGCTTTCCGCTAGGCAACAAGCTTGCGAACCTCGTGAGCTTACGAGTAGTAAGTGATTCGGGTGAGCAAGCGCAGTTAACAACGCGGAGGGCGCGAATACGACGAAGATAAAAAAATAGCCCCCGATGTGGGAGCTATCTAAAAACTAGTCGGCCAACGCAGCTTTCTGCGCTTCGACGATATCGGTAATGCCCTTATTCGCCAGGGCTAAAAGCTGCATCAGCTCTTCGTGGCTGAACGGTTCGCCTTCTGCGGTGCCTTGAATCTCAATCATCTTACCGTCTTCCGTCATTACAACGTTCATGTCGGTATCAGCTGCTGAGTCTTCAACGTACTCAAGGTCACACAGTGCTTGTGCACCAACGATGCCCACTGAAACTGCCGCTACGTGGCCTTTCATTGGGTTCTTTTTCAGTTTGCCGCTTGCTAGTAGGCTGTTGATAGCATCAGCCATTGCAACGCTTGCACCTGAGATAGAAGCAGTACGAGTACCGCCGTCTGCTTGGATAACATCACAATCGACAGTGATCATGATTTCACCCATTACTTTCAGGTCAACAACAGCACGTAGGCTACGCGCGATCAGACGTTGGATTTCCATCGTACGACCACCTTGCTTACCGCTCGCCGCTTCACGACGGTTACGAGTGTGTGTTGCTCGTGGAAGCATACCGTATTCAGCGGTTACCCAACCCTTTCCTTGGCCTTTTAACCAACGCGGCACGTTTTCTTCTACCGTCGCATTACATAGAACTTTAGTGTTGCCGAACTCAACTAATACAGAACCTTCAGCATAAGCTGTGTAGTTACGAGTAATTTTAATTGGACGAATTTGATCTACAGCGCGGTCATTTGGACGCATTGGTATCTACCTTATTAACAGTCTGAAGTGATTTACTATCGAAAGAGTGCATCACCTAAGAAAGGGGTGAGACAGTTTTGATTGGGGCAAGATTATATAGCAGTTTATCTTTCAAATCTATTTACCATTCAAAGCGACTTACGACTTAAGGAGACTTACGACTCAAAGGTACTTACCGTGAAAGGCTATTTATCGCGGAAAAGAGACAAGCTTCGGGTGCACCCCGTATCGTGATACTATGCGTGCGCGTTATTTTCAGAATGATAAAAGACAGGAAAATTCGATGATTTATAGTATGACTGCGTACGCACGCAAAGAAGTAAAAGGCGATTGGGGTACAGCAGTATGGGAAATCCGTAGTGTAAACCAACGCTACCTTGAAACTTACTTCCGTATGCCTGAACAGTTCCGTGGTTTAGAGCCGATCTTGCGTGAGCGTTTCCGTAAGCGTCTAGCTCGCGGCAAGGTTGAATGTAACCTACGTTTTGAAGCAAACCCAGCAGCGAAAGGCGAGCTAAGCATTAACGAAGGTTTGGCTCAGCAAGTAATCAATGCTGCGAACCAAGTAATGACCATGACAGGTGAAGACAGCCGTTTGAATCCATTCCAAGTCATGAACTGGCCTGGCGTGATGGAAACGCCAGAGCAAGACATGGATGCCATCAACAAAGATCTACTGGAAGCATTCAACGATGCCATCGCAGAGTTCATTGATGCTCGTGCTCGTGAAGGCGAGAACATGAAGGCGCTAATCGTACAGCGCTTAGATGCGATCACTGAAGAAGTGGTTAAAGTTCGTACACGCATGCCTGAGATCCTAGAATGGCAACGTGAGCGCCTTCTTACTAAATTTGAAGATGCTAAAATTGAACTTGAAGGTTCTCGTGTTGAGCAAGAACTTATCCTACTTGCGCAGAAGTCAGACGTAGCAGAAGAGCTAGACCGTTTAGACTCTCACGTGAAAGAAGCAAATGTCGTATTGAAGAAGGGTGGTGCTTGTGGCCGTAAGCTTGACTTCATGATGCAAGAGTTCAACCGTGAGTCAAACACGCTAGCGTCTAAGTCTATCAGCACAGACATCACAGCATCAGGCGTAGAGCTTAAGGTTCTTATCGAACAGATGCGTGAGCAGATCCAGAACATTGAATAATAGTTACACTTGTATTTAACTGCATTTACATCATTAAAATACAACAACTTAGATAAAAACACTTTCCACCACTGTATTCTTTAATACACTATTAACCACCACCAACTGGTGGTTAATGTGGTGGGTATGATAGACTTACCATCAAGATAGGTGGTGGGTAAAAAAGTATTCACCAAGATCAGGTACGATTAGAGGTGAGTTATGGCTAAGTTGTCCGTAAAGAAAGTAGAAGCGCTCATTAAGGCTGGTGGCGAGAGAACACAACGCCATGCTGATGGTGAAGGCTTATACCTAGTGGTTCCAGCGTCAGGTACTGCAAGCTGGATGCTACGCTTTACCTCTAATAAAAAGCGCCGTGAAATGACGCTTGGTAAGGTCAATGACCTTTCCTTATCTAACGCTCGCCTCGAAGCCGCCACTAAAATGAAACAAGTGAGAGAAGGCTTTGATCCCCTCATACAACGCAAACGTGCCGAACAGGAAAGCATTAAAACCGTTAATGACTTATTCGAAGATTGGTACCCCACCTTAGTTAAGCGCCTTAAACACCCTAATATCCCCAAACGTGTTTACACTAAAGATATAGCACCACACATAGGTGACATCCCTCTCGATAAGATTACCGCACGTGATATTCGCACAACAATCACTGCGATTAATGACTCTGGTCGCCCGACTATAGCCAATGATGCTCTAGGTCACTGTAAACAGTTATTTAATCACGGAATGAAGCTTGACCTTCTGCAAGGCAATCCAGCCTCTGCATTTACTGTGAGAGACGCTGGCGGCATAGAGCAAAGTAAAGATCGCTTCTTGACTGAAGATGAACTAAAGCAGTTCTTTAGTATCGCTAGAAAGAACAGCACCAACTTTAGCCGCGATAACTATCTAGCTTGTGCATTATTGATTTGTTTAGGTGTGCGTAAATCTGAATTGTGTGAAGCTAAATGGGAAGAGTTTGAGCTAGAGAATGGTTTATGGCACTTACCAAAGGAGCGTAGTAAAACCAATGTGGGTTTTACTATTCCATTAGCACCAGAAGTGTTGGAGTGGCTCGATGAGTTGAAGATAAGGGGATTTGGCTCTGATTACGTGTTTCCGAGTAGAAGAGCCAGCAAGAGCCCTCACATGGGCCCCGACACGCTTAACCGAGCCATTACCAAGCTATTTGGTCATGAGGCTGGCAAGAAGAAGCAGCCACCCAATTTGATGGGGGATATGACGCACTTCACCGTGCATGACCTACGCCGCACTTGTCGTACTCTATTGGCAAAACAAGGCACTCCCGGCCATGTGGCCGAGAGATGCTTGAATCACAAGTTAAAGGGTGTTGAAGGTATTTATGACCAGTATGATTATTTGGAAGAGCGGAGAGAGGCTTTAACTCGTTTAGCAAGACACTTTATGTCTTTCTTAAATAACTGACTCTAAATCAAACGATTATTTGCAGTGTATAGGGATATGTCTAGCCCATCAAAATCACTGTCATCAGTCAAAATATTTACTATTTCATAACTAGACATCGACTCGATATAAAAAGCATCGTAAGCATCCAGACAGTGCTGATTTAAAGTTATAAGAGCGTTTTGTGATAAGGCCGAATTTAGTGTAATGTCGAGAGGAGATGACATTTGGGTGATTTGCTGCCAAGCATTGGATACTTCTTCCATCACTCTCTTTCTATGATCTGTTTTTTTCCTAAAACTTTTACGAGAAATGTCTTCAGTTTGTTTTGATTGAAATATATCGTATTCCGTTCTCTCTATGATATTAGCCAACTCCGATAAAGCTAAAGGACTATGATAAATACTTGCACCTTCATCTAGTATTTTTTCAATAAATTCAGGATATATTTCTAGTTGGTATCTAGCTGGTGCATTTTGAGTTTGTATCTCATTAGAAGCAGCATATGTGAGCCAGAACCATACATTTGTATCAATGAAAAATTTGTCTGAATGATGTAGATCGACTCTATTTTTTATGTTAACAATTCTAGTCATACCTATCACTCTTCATGCTTGTTCAATGTATCAGTCACTTTGCTTTCTCCACTGTAATAATGGATTGCATTTTGGATAACAGTGTTGAGTAAACTTAGTCCTATATCATTACAATTTACTATCTTCATTCTCTCCATTAACTGCTCAATAGTCATGTCCTTTAGTAGAACACCTACTGATGCATTGAAAAATGGTGATGCAAATAAAGACACACCTGAAAAATCAATCTCTACGATTTGGCCTTCTATCAACGCCGAGGAAATAGCGTTATTCAATTTTGTTCCGCTTTGCATTGATATTGCATTTTTACCAACCAAATCAAAGACTTTAACGTTTAACATTGGCAACTCCTAAAAAAATTTAACCTGAGAAACATCTTCAGATTTAAAGCGGTAATGCTTATTATCACAATTGATTTTAATACTTACTAATGTGCCGGGAAAGTTATGCTGAGAAACACCTATATCAAAAGCGTTCCCTTTTGAGATTTTAGCATAAACCTTATTGCTATAAATCCTCATCTCTCCCTCATTAATTCTAACAAACTCGCTCAATAGATCGAAACCTAAGCCTCTTGGCATACCTTGCTTCACACTATCAGTACCTGTAGAGTTTCCTTTAACTAACGCCCATTGCATAGCATCAATATCACTCTCAATGTCACCATTGAACCGCCTAACATTCTGTACAATTCCAGGACCAAAATCCAAAACACTAAGGCTAAGCGTTTTTTCCTTTCGATCATACTGTCCGCAACTATAGACACCTAGCTGTTTTAAATCTTGGATCGCAGCCCCATGTCCATACGCATTCATGAAAATTTCAAATATTCTACTGACAATTTCATTTTTTAGCATATCACTAAGTTTAACTTTATCATCAGATAGCCACTGTTCATTTAAATGTTCTGCGATATTATCTTCATCCAAATGAGTCGTGTGCTCCCGATAACCTATATAATCTCCCCCTGCATAGCCTTCGAAATTCTCCTGAGAAAAGTGACTAAGAAAATTATTAGATATAAGTCGGCTTCTGATTAAGTCACTCATAGAGTTGACATCAAACATTACACCGGCAGTTGCGAATGATTGACCATCAAAAATAGAAATTAAAGACCTGGCTAGTTTTGTATTTTGAAAGTTGACGTACCTTGCTAGTCCTCCCAACATGACTACCCCATGATGATCTAACCGAGAGCATTTACTAAAATCAAAGTCAAAATTTCTCTTAGGGTCAGACGTTATAGTCTCCATGATTTTGAGAATTTGGCTAAAACCATTGTCATCATATTTAATATTAGGGACGGCAACTTTAATCTTATTCATAAGCTTTCAACAATATTCCTTGATATCCCTATAGAGCTGAACTCTAAGGTTTAAAACGATTAAATATTTGAATCTCATTCTTCCCCCGTATCGTGAACAGGTTCAATAAGCCCTCGGGAGCGCCACCGGTTTCCGTTAACTAGATCCTCAAAAGGTACCCCATTAGATAGTGTTAAACTATCAGCATGATCTGTCACTATGATTTGAGGACTAAACCCGTTATCCAACTCTAGTTCACTACAATAATTTGAAAACTGGCTAAACAAGTTCTCAACAGCTTTGATATCTTCATCTACATGCCTTTCTTTTTTTGTTCGCTGCTCAGACTCTAGATTCTTTTGCTCTTCGAAAGTATCAGCATTATCACGATTAAAGTTCGGAAAATAAACTTGAGTAGGTTGGTCGAAAAACAGAATTGAAGGGATAGCGCAACTATTCCCCTGCAGCGAAAAATATTTATGTAAGGCTAAAAATAAAGTCACATGACAGTACAACCAGTTTGCGCCGCTCCCCATTGATCTTAAGTGAATTTTTTCATTTGTAGGGGTTAGGTGATACAGGTCGAATGTTTCGAATGAAAAGTGGAGATTGATAGGCTTGTAGCTAGCTTCAAATTCGAAATAGCTACCAATATCAGCCATATATGTGTTTACGTCAGCTGATGCCTTTTCTAACCCTTTTTGCACATCATATTTTTTAAGGTCTCTTGTGATGTCTTTTATCTGCTTGCTAAGATCTTTAACTTGCTTTTCAAGCTCTGCATCATCGGCCATATTTAATGTATCGATCAGTGCAAATAGTTTAGCCTTCTGCATCAAAATACTTTCATACAGACTCTTTTGCTCTACTAACTGCTTTTCTGTTTTCTCAATTTCCATTACTTGCTGATTTAACTCAGTAAGTGCTCGGCTAACAGCCTCTGTCTTACGCTTCACATCAACTAAAGACGATTCAAACTTTGCTTTCATTGGACGGGCTTGAGCAAGGTTTCCTGATACTTTAAGAATAGCTTTCTGGAGTTTCTCTGCACTTTCTCGCAAATTGTCTTTTTCGGTGTGACAAAATGGACAAACTGAAGAAGATATGTGTACATGTCCAGGTGAGCTAAATTGTTTTACGTTACCGACGAAAAGCTCTTCTTCTTGAATGTGCTTATTAATTGAAGCAGTTTGACGCTGTAGTTTCCTGAGTTCAGCAGTTTTTTTGTTACGATCTAGTTTAAGCTGGTTGTACCGCAGTGTGATAGCGTCTGAATTATGGTTAATTTTTTCGGGTACGATAATGCTATCAAGTTGATCTTTTCCATCTTGAGGGTGGCGTAATAACCTTTCTAATGATAATGGTTCCTCCTTAAACCCCATCAGCGCATACAACTGGTTTAAAACCGGACCAACATTTAGTTTATACTTTTCTGACGTACGCTTGTTAGTCTCTTTCTGGCGCTCCAAACGTCTGATATCCATACTTAATCGTTCTTTCTCTTGCTTTAAGTGAAAGAATTTTTGATCGACTAAGCCTAAAAATATCTTGGTATGCTCAATTGCTTGATCTCGTTTTTCTTTTTCATCAAATCGGTAGAATAACGCATGTTTATTAGCTACAAGATTTTGGTGCTGGAGCATAAATGATGAAAAGCTACGTATGGATGGAGTCGCAGCCTTAGCATTATTGCGTCGATTTGCTCTGGCAGCCAAAGACTCATCCACATCATCTATATCCAAGAAAAAACCTCTTAGATGTTTCTTAAATTCACTTAATGGACGGAAATAGTTGCTATTGAAATAATCACGGACAATATCGGCAGAGTTAAACGACTCAACACGACGAAAAAAGGCTTTAGTCGCGATATCAGGATCACGAGCAATCACCATATCTTGTTCATTGACAGCAAGCGCAACATAATAAATAGCTGCATTTGTGGTAATGACACCTTTGGGTATAGTGTTTTCACCACTACCAAAGCAATAGTCAAATATTTCAATTAAAGCACTTTTACCCGTCGATGACTTACCAGTGACAACATTGAGCCCCTTCTTAAAACTAACTGGATGCTTATTTCCCAGCTTATCAATAACACCAATCTCATGAATTAATGTCTTCATCGTGGCTTTACTCCTAAAAATGCATAAATCTCGACTACTGAATGTCCACTAAGTAATCGCCCTAACTTCTGCGCATTTTTTTGACTTGTAAAGGTTGAATTAGCACCATCACATGCACAAAGAGACAAACGTTGTTCGTTTACAGATAACCAATCATTGATTAAACAGTACTGAATACATTGTTCAGTCAAAGTTTGAAATCCATCAATGCGTTCTTGCAGATCATAGAGCTTGCTCCGGTCATCAAAAACCGACCAAATAGTGCTCTTTTTGTTAGAATTGAATAGCTTTCGACTAAAAAGAGGGTGGCTGCATAGTGGGATAACCAAAGGGGCGAGTAGTAAACTATCCTCCGATTCATCCATAGCCGTATAAAATGAGGCCAGAAACTCACCATACTCAAACGGGTTGTACTTTAATTCGTATAAGGCGTCGACAATACTACTCATGACTCCACTCTCCATTCTAAGCCACGTTCTTCGTCATCCATTGCGTCATGTATCAAGCCATTTTTGTATTCAATCGGTGGTATATCATTACCCATATTTAAAGGCTGCTCACCTATGGTTTTGTTATACAGCAGTTTCGAACTTTTAATTGCAGTTGCATCTGTTGCTTCAAGTTGCGCACTTGAATGAGCAAGTTTATATTTTTTAATCAATTGGTTCTGATAAGCCACTGTTTTATCTTTATATAATGGATACTCATCTAATTGCTCAAGCAGAGAGTTTTGTAATTCAAGCCAATTACCGATGGCATCAGGTATCATTTCGTGATGCTCAATTTCAGTAATTTTTTGCACGAACGGCCTATCTTGGTAGACTTCCATTTCTAGTTCAGATGCCTCATGCCCCGTAAAGGCAGGAAAAGTGAACTCCTTTTTGCAAAGAAGCGCAGTGAGCTCTTCGCACTTTGCAGAAAAATCTTGATGCTTGATACTCCAAGATTGCTGTGTTGCTTGCGCATATACAAAGCCAATAAGCCCATGAAGATAACTTTTCAAATTATTCTTAGGAATACCCACAGGCTTTGAAAGCACTTGTTTTTCCAGCACTTCTCCATTGTCTGCTAGTGTAAATAACGTGACTTTAGCAAGTACACTTTCAAGAAGTAGCTCATCAGCATCCATTACAGCTTGCTGTAGTTTGATAATCGCTGAAGGCTTCTCAGCCTTAAGCTGTTCTTCCGTACGTTCTGAAAAAATCGTTTTTAGTATGTCCAAGCGCCCTGCAGCACTTTGTGTGTTCCAGTCCCTTAAGCGAGTTGTTGCACCAAACGCTTGGGTAGTATGAAGAACTAAAGCACCATACTGGATGTGTTCAAAATCTGAAGCGAGCCAATTTTTAAGCGTTTTCCAAAGATTTTCATGATGATCCGTCAGTGGCACCGCATAATCTTTTACTTCGGTTTGTACTGATGCCAAAGTATCAGGCGAAATAAAACTAACATCGCCATCCTTTTCGAACCAAATCGACTGACCATCTTCAAGTAAAAAACACTTATGCAACCCAATTAGCACTTGATAATGAAATGCTAATGCGGTTGTTAGAGCTGCATTTTTTGTTTGGCCACTACTCACTATCTCTCCTTAGAACCGGCCTTTAAAGGCTGGTTTTAAACTATTGCTGACTAGAGACCCCCTCACTAAATCTTTTACTGTGATATGTCATGGTAGGTATCTTTCTATAGCATTGGCACCTCTTGATGCCTCATCATTGACATTTAAAGCCCTTAAATGTCAATGATTAATATAACTTCTTTAGCGTTGGCTTTATAGTAAATTTAAAGTTCTGAGATCCCGATTTTACTCACCATCCAATCTTCTACCTCACTTTCCAGCCAAGCCTTTCGCTTACCCATCACGGTTACATTCTTAGGAAATTCACCAGCCTTAATCAAGTTGTAGATGCTGCTTCGACAGAGTGTTGTTTTATCCATGACTTGTTGTAATTTAAGAAATTTCATTTTGAAACCTTGTTATGTAGTTCAACTCATAACAAAGGCCTCTGCGTTATTTTTTACTTTTACCTATCTAACCTACTGTCAGGAGATGGCTAAACAGACATATTAGGGTTGCACAAAAACAGGAATCACTTGCTGGCTATGCCAACAAGTGATTCATTATTACAACTGACCATTCGCCACTGCGACAGCGTATCTATAAGCGGCATCTCTTCCTGCGGAGCAAGCAGCTGCTTTCCTCACCTCAACTTGTTTATCTGCACTTCGTTTATCCACTAGCTCCCAAAGGTCTTGATGAGCTATCGGTTTTTTATTTGATTTACGCCAATTTCGACGTTTCCAACCATCAAGCCATTCATTAAAACCATCAACGCAATAGTCACTGCTTAAATAAATAATATCGCCATCACAAGCACGCTCTAGCCCAAAAGCAAGTGCTGATAAGTCTGCGTAATTACGGTCTGTGATGCTATCAAGGAGCAGCCAGTCTTCATCCGCTATTCTTTCATAGTCATCGAATACAACCAGCCCTACCCCAGCAGAGAGTCGTCCTCTTCGCTTCTCTGCGGTGGCTGCTTCTACATAAATTTCTTTTTTCATTTTTATACTCTCCAGAGACTAAAAAGCCGATACATCCTTTGCACCAGCTGATTGTGTTGATTGTTCATTCGTCGCTTTATTGCGATTGCTACATAACAACGGCAAGAGAGTTATTTTTTACCTGTCTCTGGAAATACTCCCTCTTCACACCCCGATTCAAAATGCTCTCAGATATATTTCATCAGTACGCATAACCAAACAGATAACCCAGGAGCTCTTATGCGTAACGCCAACAACCAACACGATTACCCATTCAAAACTTCAGAGTTAAATGAACTGCTAGAGCGTGCAGCCGAAGCACTGGCTGCGAAATACAAGCGAGAAGGCACGTTCACTAACCCAACCAATGTTAAGGAATATTTAAAGCTCAAGTTAGGGGCTCATGACCGCGAAGTGTTCGCCGTGATGTTTCTTGATAATCAACATCAATTGATCAGTTTTGAAGAGTTGTTCTTTGGCACTATCGATGCTGCCTCTATTTACCCACGCGAGGTACTCAAAGCAGCACTAAACCATAACGCTGCTGCCGTCGTTTTTGCTCATAACCATCCTTCAGGTATTGCTGAGCCCTCTCAAGCAGATAGACGCATTACACAGCGTTTAGTGGATGCTCTCAAGCTGGTGGATATCCGAGTGTTGGACCACATCGTTGTGGGTGAGGATTGTGTGTCATTTGCAGAAAAGGGGTGGGTATGAATAAGTTTGTTATTTCAGGGGTAAATGATGAACTCGTTAGTCCCATGCATTGTTTTCTTGAAGCACTTATGTCTGACAACATCATCCCAAACACAGTCGAGCGGGTAGCGTTAAACATACGCTCTAAAGATATAAATAGTCGCTTTCAACCAATCGAAATTCAATTAGAGCGAACATCAAGCAAAACACCTTGGCAACTTCGCTTTATTGCCACCTTTGATGTGATGGTTACTGGTAAGCCACAAAAAGAGTTATCGCTGTATTTCAACTTCGTAGGGTGTTGGTTCTACCACCCAGAGATTAAGCAGTGCAACTTACAACGGCCAGAAGTTCAAACCTTACTTGCTAGCTGGCTTAAAGCCATCACTCACACTCTCATCACGCAACCAGCTATCTCAATCAACATCACATCCGTTCGTTAATCCTAACCTATTTCAAAGAGGTTCCTATGAATCAAGCAGCCAATCTGGCTATGTTCGCGTGCAAGCGAGCTAAGCCTTCACATCAATTGAAAGACCTAATCAAACGCTCTATTGATGGTGTTAATTACCGAGGAAAAATGACCATCTGTTTTCAAGATACCAATTACCACCCAAAAGAAGGCGGCTTTCACCCTGTCTCTATTACGGTGGATGTCAAAGATAGCCATATCGCGCTTATTGAAATCACTGACCTTGTTTATGTGGGAGCCAGTACACCAGAACTCGTTCCTGACTTGGCTTTTGATTTTGCTAACAGCGTCGCTTTCGCTCGTTTCAGCGGATGGCTTGGTATGTACC
The DNA here is from genome assembly GCF_003345295.1 of Vibrio splendidus. Lineage (NCBI taxonomy): Bacteria > Pseudomonadati > Pseudomonadota > Gammaproteobacteria > Vibrionales > Vibrionaceae > Vibrio > Vibrio splendidus. Next base: position 3,364,465 of record NZ_CP031055.1, on the reverse strand, counting down.
TCCAAGAAACAACCGAGCTGTATGAAATGTGGGAGTGTAACTTTCTAGCTTATGTAGAAATGAACGCCTACGACCAAATTCAGGTTGAGTACAGTTAATCATCACTCGTAACAATCATATCCACTGACCGTCTTGCTCAACTCCATATCACAAGCATTCAACACAACCACCAGCACAGAGCCAAAACGAGGCTGCTTCCCATATTGTTAAAACGGGAAGCATCAATCCCTTGATGTATAAGGACTCTTTAATATCGCCTGCTCTGTGCTTCCCAAAACACCCTTCTACAGACAAAAAAGGAAGCAGATTATGGCTGAGGTCCAAGCAGTCAAAGACGATGGCACTATACGTATGGTTGGTCACCTATTGAGTATTCGTTGTCATCCACAAATGGCCGATGTATGGCATATCGGATTAAACCTAGCACTGAGAATTTCTGATTTGTTGTCGATTCGCTTTGAAGACATTCATGGCGACCGAGTCATTATTCGTGAAAGTAAAACTGGCAAGTTCGCCAACATTCAGCTCAATACCAAAGCACAGCAGTACATTGCTAGATTGAGAGAGCAACATCCCGACCACATCTATTTGTTTCAATCCCACCGATGCCAACAGCTGAAAAACAAACCACCCCAGCCAATCTCGCGACGCGCTGTGTCCATGGCATTTCAGCAAGTAGGCCAAGAGCTGAATATCGCTTTAGGTACTCATTCGATGAGAAAGACGCGAGGCTACTTTCTTTACCAATCCACAAAAGATATAGGCCGTGTCATGAAAATGCTTCGCCATACTTCAGAAGGCGTGACGCTTCGCTATATCGGTATTACTCAAGATGAGGTTGATAAGGACTTCGTTTCTCTTGAACTTTAAACCTAATCATTTACTCAGGGGGCGGGACCGCTAATCCCTTATAAACATTAAGCTCAGAGCCTTTTTGAGTTTCGTCATCACCACATTGGAGATCAAATAACATGAATCCATATAACGCAATAGGCAGCTTTCTAGTCGGCAACTTATCGAAAAGTTTAATTCAAAATTTATTCTGGAAAACCAACAGCCCAATTAGGGGGAGCATTGTGTATTGCGATCTCGCGTTTGGATATGCTGAGCATTCAGGTGTCTACATGGGAAATGGACGTATCATTCATCGTAATGGCAAAGGCCTTATCGAAGCTGCATCAATTCGTCAGTTTCTGGCGGATACCACAGCCCTTTCGATTTACGTAAGCTGCAATACCCAAGGTAGAGCCGTTGGCAATGAGTCTACTGCTCAAATAGCAGGAGCTATGCTTGGTGTACAAACAGACTACTCCCTGTTAAATGAAAACTGCCATCAGTTCTGTAGCCACTGTCTAAGTGGTGACATATTCTCAAACACGTTTACATTAACTCAGCTTAAACGTGACGCTCATGCGCACATTAAAGCGAGTCAGTGGCGTGTATGGGATTTAAGACATCGTCACAAAGGATAAGGGGATTCACTCCCCTTTATTTTTTGCTTTCTAGATAAAGACCTAGGTTCGAACCTAACGAATACTTCGACCTATACATCGATGACCTTCGTCATAATGCTTCGTGTCATACTTAGCAAAATAGCTAAGCCTACGAAACAAGTCTTTAAATACTTTAATAAAATCCTTACTCTTTGGATCAAGGAGATAACTGGCATTGTCAGGGAAGTGCACAAGACGGCGGATAGTACTAACATCACAATTCAATGCACTAGCCCAAGCACTGGTGATAGTCCATGCTAGAGAGCCTGATCTTGTAGTATTGCCCAACCTACCAAAACGGTCTTCATTCAGGAATAAGACAAAGTGATAGTGGTCGTGTGCCGATTTATCGCGCTCCCTAACCCACGCGAACCTAACAGTACAGGGATAAACTCTTGTTCCTTTGCGGTGACATCTTCGTTCATGCGCCTTAAGTTTGGCCTTGAACGACTGAACAAATCGAGTAGCTAAATCTGTACGATAAATACCTGAAGCTTCGTTACCCAAGATTTCATCACGGCTAAGACAGTCAAGCAAAGCACCTTGGGGTTGACGAAGGTCGAACCTAACAGCAAAAACCCGCGGGTACTCATCCATTGCATTATCCATTGGTACACGGATAACTTCTAGGTAATCGTTGTTAAGCCCATAGGATGAGCCTAATGTTGGTAATCCTTGGTAGGTAGATTTCTTCATGAGATTGATTCCTGTGTTGTTCATCTACAGGTATCTCTACTCATATATTTTTTTACCTTACTTCCTAACCTACTTGAGGTAGGTATGGTTCTTCTAGATGACTCTTTTGCCTACATATACTAACCATACCGTCACTTAAAATTGGCTTTTTACTCGGTATAAAACCAGCTCCAACAAGACTTCTTGCATCGCACATAGCATGAAATTCACTCTCAAGTTATTACACAAAGTACTACTATTTCCAGTCAGGTTTAGCCCAATATTCGAGATCATATAAACGATATCTTTGTGTCTAAAAAACAGATCAACATACCTAAAATTACTGTATTAAATCACCCAAGGTTTTTCACTAGAATCAGGCTTAAACACAACAGAATCATCAATCTCTTTTATCTCACCTGAGTATGTTCCACCGATGTTAGACAGTAAGTAACAAGAGGTTTCCGTTCTAATAAAGTAGATATCGAAAGGCCCTTTTGACTCATCCTTTGCAATCTGTTGACGAACGATACTCAAGAAAAAATCAGAGAAAAGACTTATATCCCTAGTCCATCTATTACGAAGAGAGTTATTAATCGACTCCAAGTTCGTCATAGAAATGATCTTTCGACAACGAGACTGGTACTCAGGTATTAGCTTATCTCGAATACTTTGCGAAACAAGCTCATCAAAAAAGTGGTGTAGCCTACCCGCGAGTTTATGTCGATTGATCTCATCAACTAAAAAACTAAGTTCCTTTTTACCTTGCTGAAGTCCGCTTTTTACCTGTTGATTAGGCTCACAACTAAGCAGCTTCTCAACTCTAAATTCCTTTAATTCGATTCTACTACCGCCAAATATTTTTGGGTCAATGATACAAATCGAGCTAACTTTTTTGTACAGAGTAGGAGCATTACCACCAGTCACAAATTTCAAAATAAACCCATCATCTACCAACTCATTTTTGTAACGACGTAACCTCTGCACCGTCATTCCTGTGATAAAGGAAAGATAAGAAAAGCTAATGCTTTCAATAACGCCTAAATCATCACTCAAGGAAACCAAGATAGCTTTAAGTAGTCGCTTCGATAATGTCTCCGCTCGTTCATTTGACAAGTTTTTTTTTACGCCAAGGATATCCCTTATGCTGGCTAACTTACCTTCTCCCAGAGATGGGAAGACATCTAAAGAGGACGGGAAAAACGGTGTATAGGATATGCGACCATCGTTAGAATTTACATTATTACACTTTCGACTTGAGCATAAACGGGCCACAGAGCCACGGATGGTTGACTCTTTTATTTGTAGTGCCACTGCTATCTCTGCAATAGATAAAGACTTTCCACGACCTTTACCTATGTAAAGAAGCCAGTGAAAATAAACAACTTTATCTTGAGGTTTCAGCCCTTTCCAAGGTTGAAAAATAACACACATATAAATCAATACCTTATAAATATAATACCCATTATAAAACATGATATCACATTCACTTTGACCGCACTAAAGTTACATGTAAAACTACATGTAGCAAAAACAAAACCGAGAAAATATAATGAGTAAAGAAGTCGATAGTTTTAGGGAGTGGGCTAATTTTAAGAACAAGAAAATGGTCCAATGGCTAGCTCAGTATTTTGTCAAAAAAGGGATACCTAAAAAGCTCCCTTCCGTAGAAGATATAAATACCTACTCTCAGGAAGACGGTATTTTAGAACAAGCTGAATTTTTCAGGATTGAAGATCAGGCTTTAAGGCAAGAGAAACTGTCGATGATGAAGAAGTCTTGGGCGCAATACAGTCGCAGAACAAAAGGAGATAATAGTGTACATACTGTCTATGTTGATGACAGTACCCATAAAGTTCTTAAGACTATTAAAAAGCAAGAGCGATTAAATAATCTAGGTCAATCTGTAGAATCAATTATCGATGGAACGGCATTTAAAAGAGAGATTCGAAGGCTAGAAAATGCCAATGACTTATTACATAACCAGCTCAAAGACTTCCCTATATTGCAGGAGAGCAACCGAAAGCAAGAGATTCAGTTACGAGAAATGCGTGATAAAACGGAGTCGCTAGAGCAAAGAAATCTAATGCTAACAAAAGCGCTCGAACAACTAGTTAGCTCATTAAAGTCTGAATAGTTGCAAGTAACCAAACCCGTAACCATTGTATATATTCGTCAAGCGTTACCTCGTAAGAAACCTTGCTCTTAAGAATATAATCTACGGTCAATTTACCTTATATACTGTAGACACTATAACTGGTGATTAATGTGGTGGGTAAAACAATATCTACCAAGATCATGCACTATTAGAGGTAGGTTATGGCGAAGTTGTCAGTTAAGAAAGTAAAAGCGCTCATCAAAAGCTGGTAGAACAGGACGACTCGAATATTAGCGATGTAATCAAAGAGCTCATTGATGAGAAGTATGAGCAGCTTAAGTGATTGAGGCAGGCTCTCAATGTATCCTGTAGAACACTTTATGCCAACTTATCGGGTAGGCTCCGACAAATTGATAGATTTATATCAACAAACGCCTGCCAAGTATAAGTAGAGGCATAATGCCTTCTATACTGCAATTCCACTCGACAAATATCCGGTCTCGTATCATAGATACGACATTGTTTATTTTCCACATTGAGGTGACGGCAAATGCCGTCACCTCTGTCCAAGCTCTTGGTCTCTGCAGATAAATCAACATTCGCACAACACTTACCACATGAATAGCAAGGGAAAGGGTTAAGGTTAACTTGATTCATAAGCTCATCAACCAAGCTCGAGTACTATCAAGGTTGTTATCCTCAAATGGTAGCTCTATCTCCCGTCTACTTATCTCTTTCGACAACATCATGCTTCTTTCGTATTCACAACTCACAGATTCAAGGTTATCGACAAGTCCAGCCAACTCATCAGGTGAAAGATTAAACTCGACTTTGGAAAGCTCAATCAAGTATCGATCAAGTTCAGCATTTATTGTCTGAAAGTATTCCAATGTTCTCTTTTCTACTGACTTAAACTGATCTAGATAATCCCACACTTTTCGCATTAATTTACTGTGATCTAAAAAGTATGTGATACCTATGGTCATTATGCCTGTAGCCACCGCGCTCACAAATGAGGCTAATTCAATACCGAGAGGGAATGTCATTAGCGAGGCTAATTGCTGGTTAAGCATCACTCCCATTGCAACCGCAACACCAGTAGACAGAATGCGTGTAACTTCTCGTACCAAAGATCCAGGGCTAAGGCTCTCCGGATTAAAGAACAAGACCTTAGCAGCCGAAACTAGACTTGACCAAGTTTCACGGAGGAGTTTCCCGATCAACTTTTCGGTAGTAAAAAAGATATTCATTAAGGTCGAACTTAAGCTAGATAAGGCCCCCGCTAAAGCCCCGTTTTTAAACTCATCTAGAATATCTTTAAATCGATCTTTGACCCTTCCCCAAATTTTTCCGGCGGTAGCCTTTAGCTTATTTAGAAACTTATCAAGTGTGAAATTTTCTTCTTTATCTTTAAATAGCTGAGGGATTGCATCTTTTATTTCAAACCAAACTTCGGCAAAAACAAGCCCTAAAGCCTGTCTAACCCCCATAGCGAAACCAGCTTTACTAGACGCCATCGCAGTACTCTTAAAAAACTTACTGCTGGTATAGTAAGTGAAATTGATCTGCTTGTCGTATTGTTGTCTTGCTCTCTTATCCGCCTCACGCATTTTATCTTCATCAAGACTTTCAAGAACAGCAACCTGTTCACTTTGCTTGGTGATTTTATCTGCTAGTTTACGTTTTTCATGCTTTTGTTGTTTAGTTTCCGAGGGCATAGAAGCCAAACGCAGTTTATCTCTTTCAATATTGTTACGCTTGTTCTCAATTGTCCTTGGTACAACGGTTCCTAAGAAATCATCCATAGAATGATCTGACTTGAGATTGTTGATGTAATAATGTGTCGATTGAAAGTTTGAGTTCTGATTGGCAAGTTCTACGCCGTCTAGCCCTGCAAGCACTCTTCCCGCATCATTATGGACTTCATGCGATGAAATGATGTGGTCTAGTTGGCGTTTTTCATCCTGAGACATAAGCTGGTTACGATATTCGTCTGACAAATTACCATCATGTTGCAGCTTTTTGTCTTCTTTTCCCTTCGCCTTATAATTCTGATGAGAGTGGTAGCGAGCTTCTCTTTTGGGTTTGTTCTTTCTATCAGTTACGACACTTCCGTCAGCATGATGTTTAACTGGTTTGTAATCCCCTTTATTCGCATACTCTGCTTGAACACTCTTTGAGACATAGATTTCAGTGTCACCTTTTTGGTTCTGGCGAACATTGTGAATGGTTGCAACATCACCACCTTTTTTGTCTTCAAACAGTAAAAAATCCAAACCAAATGTCGTCACCAAACTTTTAGTAACCGTCTTATTTAGCTCATCGACTAGTGCGAAGTGCTGTGAATTGTTTTCTGACATACCATACTGCTCCATTGAAAAGGGAGAGAGCCTCCCTTCAATTTATATCCCCGCGAGAACAATACTTATTTTTGAGTGTTACTCGACTTTGCAAGCGTAGCTTTTATTCCAAACTCATTGATCACTTGCATTCCATCGCTATCGGTTTCGATTTCAACGATGTTTTCATCATTTAACACCACATTACCCTGTGCATCTTTTTTAGGTTTAAACAACGGTGTTGTAATGATATCAGTGAGGATTGCTGCAATTTGGTAGCCATTTTTAATTAGAAGAATTACTTCATCTTCAAATTTGGAAATATCCGTTTTGTTCGAGATCAATTGTTCAAAAGCTTTTAGGCTATCAAAGTATTCTCTAAATATTGAATACAGACGATCTATTTCTGCGTAAATCCTATCGACATATAGCTTAGTTTTGGCTAATTGTTTGCGCCCCTGTACCATCTTGCCTACAGCTTCGTTAACTTCTGCTCGAGTTTCTCTTGCATCGCTCAATGCTTCTTCCGCATGAGAGGCAAAAGCCCACCCAGCAATCGCCATAATAGGAGCTGCAACAACACCACCAAGAACCATCGCACCTCCAGCCATACCGAAGCCACCAGCAGCAAGGGAACCTCCTCCAATAGCGGCCATAGTTGCATTGTATGCAGCTGCGCCAGATAGAGCGGCAATCGGTGTTCCTGTTGAAGCGGCAGCCATAGCCATAACGCCACCATATACAGCATATGCAGCGGCAGCACCAGCAGCACCAGCACCAGCAACCTTACTCATGTAAGCTGTTGTAGATAACGCGAGACCATCTATCTCATCAAGCTTATGCTGAGGGAAGTCAATTTCTAGGTCTTTAGAGTTGGATTGGTTCAATTTAACTAAAAGCTTTTCTGCAATAGTTCTGAACTCTTTAAAATCATTACCAACTTGTAATTGGAACTCGCCGAGACTGGTTAAACTTTTATTTGTCTGGTCGTTCTGTTCGTCAAAGATCGTTCTCTCTTCATCGTACTTTCTCTTTGCAGACTCGATAATATCACTTGCTTCAGATTTATCTTGGTACCCGTCATAGCCTTTTTTAGCTCCATAACTCGCTGCAGCAACAGCTGCGCCTGCTAAAATAAATGGTAATGGCATGTCTATTTCTCCAAAAATTTTTCTGCTTCGAACACAAGAGCCATCTGGCGTTGAACCCAATCCTTTAACTCATCGATGAGTGACAGCTCCACGCTTAGAGCTTCCGCTACATTTTTTATCAAATTGTCTTCATTTTCTTCAATCACCTGATCCGCGTAAGCAACACCAACTAATTCAATGAGAAACGCCATTTTCTGCGCCTTTTCTGAAAAAATTTCAGGAATCTGCTTAATATCAAATTTTTGTTCTAAATCTGCACTGTTATTGCATTGAGCAATGATTCCGTCCAATAGTAGCGTTTCTCGTTCATCAACGTATCCATCTGCTGCAATTAACTCCTTGGAGAAGTGATATAATGCAGCTTGTTGTTCATCATTAAGATGCTGAATAAACATTGCTATTTCCTTTCTTTTTATAAATATTACAAACGTCAGTTCCAAAGCTCTTAAGCCACTTATCAAGTAAGAATGAATCAATGACTGTGGCTGACACTCTATAGGTACTTTCCAACTCTTCTATGGCTTGATCTTCCGATAACGGTGTCTCCACAAGGTGGTATCCAGCTTGTTTATCTATATCAAACTGAACTTGACACGACTCACCTTCGCCAAAACCAAACCTTCCGTCAGAATCGTATTTAGCCAATGAAAAGCTCTCCGGTCTCTTGAAGTTAAATGACGAGACTATCGCATCATTTATACGATGAACGGCTAAGCTTCTTTCATTATTGAACCCTTCAAACCGACACACTAGATATAGTCGAACCCCTTGCTGTGCAAGGCCTAACGGCATAACTGTAGATGTCCTAACTTGCTTATTAGCATTATGATAGGTTACGGTCAATAAACGATCTTCATACAATGCTTTACTTATACTTTCTAAAACTTTGTTATCAATTTTTGGCGCTAGAAGAGGTTGAGACTCTGTCACTACTTTAATTTTGTCTTTCCACACCCGATCTTTATGATTTTTAGGGTCGAACTCGAGGTTGTACTTAGCTTCTGTAAAGTGAGGTCTTAGTGATTGCATTACATCTTTTGGTAGCAATAACTTTAAGTGCTTCTCTGCTAGAGCCAAGAGTAAAGATTCATGTGCATTGAGCGAGCTAGCTCCTAAGGTGTGACTACTTCTTTCAAAACTATATCCATAAGGCTTAGAACGAGTATCCCTATCTATGGCAAAGTGTTCACTCAACATCTCTAAGTTGCGTTGTATTGTTCTTATATCTCTCGAAATACCTATAGCTTCTAACTGCTCTCGTATTTCCAGAGCGGTTATCTTTCTGTGTTTAGGTATTCGTTTAAGTATCTCGAGCACAAGAACCAATGAGTCTTGTGTACTTTTTCTTTTAGACAAAGCCAAATAATTCCGTGATTCAAACCAACTGTGATATGTGTTCCACAAATGAGAACGCTGATACTATACATGTGCAACTAATCATTCATGTGACTCAATGCACACAAATTATATTTGGGTTTAGCGACGAGTTATGTCGTACAAAGATCACCCCAAAATAGTTCAAAAAATAACGTTACTTAGTGCGGTATATCTATGACGTGAATTAGCGGATATCAGCTACAAAACTAGGGCGCTAGAGAAGAGTTAGATGAAACATCTAATGGGACTGCGTAGAGAACATTGTCACACCCTCATAACCTTTAGCCATGAGGGGTATAGAGAAAATTAATAATATTATCTTTCTAAATTATCGATAGCTCTAATTAAGCTTTTTGCTTTCTCACTATTTTCCAAAGTTATTTTTTCTCTAAAGCGAAGAAGAGATCTCTTCGCTTCTTGATCTTTTAAAAACAGATTACGGTCTTGTAATGCAGCAATGGCCAGAGCCCTTTTTAAAGGAGAGTTTCTTTCTTGCTGATTATTTCTATCATAGTAGTCCCTGACTCGCTCACTTGGTGCTCGGTTTACTTTTTCCCACTGCTCCAATGTTTGAGTCAAAGCGGCATCACCTGCTGCTTTAACTGCCGATTTTCCTGCACTAACCAATGAATCGAAAAATCCCATAATTACTCCTTACCAACTGTTAACTCGACGTTGTTTATTTTGTAGTAAAACAACCTATCAATACGACTAAAACATACAGCCTCTAAAAACTATGCTTCAGAGCCCACCATACTCACAACAGAACAGCCTTAATGGTTCGACTCTTTAAAGGTCTTTTTTATTAAGAGGTTACGCTCTCTTAGAGCACTACGAAGTGACTAATAAAAATTATTCATTTTGCTTATGTTTCGAGAGCTCATATAAAATGAGTTCAATACAAACTAATAAAATTAGAAACAAAACTCCACTACTAATCACACAGTCTACGATTGAATGCGACAACTTATGTCGCTGAAAAGGTGGTCTTAACAATAGCTTCATTTGATAGTCCACTACGACACAAGTTGCCGCACAAAAAAGTAACCTAATATCAATCAAGGTATTGAAGGTAACGATATGTCAAAAAGTAAAAGCCATATTCATGCCCGTAGCATTTCATTTATCGATGAAAAAAGTACGCCCCTCTATAGTGATGAAGCGCTTAAAAACATATTAAACAAAGTTTCAACCTTAGAGCTTGAAAACCAACGGCTTACAAATAGAGTTTCACTTTTAGAGAAGCGTTTAAGTATTGATTTATTGACTGGTTTATCTTCTCGTGATCAAGGTATTACACACATAGAGTCTCTAATAAAAAATAATGGTATTGAAACCTTCTCACTGGTCTTTATCGACTTAGATCAATTGAAAAAAATTAACGACTCTGCAGGGCATGTTATCGGCGATAGGATGATTGAGAAATTAGGTAAGATCTTGAAAAAAATGCAACTACCAAATCAAACAATAGCTAGGTTTGGAGGAGATGAGTTCATCGCAATTCTCCCAAACTACGATCAAAAAAAGACCACAAGTTGGTGCAACTACTTACAAACAAAAACTAAGCTTCAGGAGCCGATACGTATTGATGGAGAGCATTTCTACCTTTCTGTTTCATTTGGCTCTTACGTGCACCACAAAACAAGCGAAACTGAACATTTAGATGTAAAGCAACTAATAGAGAGAGCAGATAAAGATATGTATAAAAACAAACATAGTAAAAAACGACCCGCTCAAAAATTATAAGCACAAACAACACCAAGCGGGGGTTAAAATGGTGGTTATAAAATATAAAAACCAAAATTTCAAAACTAAGGAATTGATATAAGTAGATTTTAATAAACAAATCAACATTCAGATCCAGAATATTGAATAACAGTTTGTCAGTAACACGCTGTGAATAAGCCATTAGCTGAATCAGTGTTGATTAACTAACAGTGTTGATTAGATCAAGATAAGCTCCTAGTTTTAGGGGCTTTTTTTATGGATACAATAATGCCAATCAGGATGAGTAAGTGAGCAGGTTGTTACGCAGGAGATTTGTTTGGAGCAAGAGATAAAGATAGACACAGCTATAGATAGAACAGAGAAGCGGATGTAGCAAAGGATTTTAGAATATTTTGAGGGGGTATTACAGGTGGAACTAGAGGGGAAAGATTTAAGGGAGAAAGTGACGCAAGTTGCTAATGCAACCTGCGCCGACTTAAAATCTTATAGAGCTACAACGTTTGCAGCTTGAAGACCTTTTTGGCCTTGCTCTACTTCGAAAGACACTTGTTGGCCTTCTTTAAGAGTCTTGAAACCTTCAGATGCGATAGCACGGAAGTGAACGAATACGTCAGCGCCGCCGTTGTCTTGAGTTAGGAAACCGAAACCTTTCTCTTCGTTAAACCATTTTACTACGCCGTTTGTTTTGTTAGACATGATGTGTCCCTTATATAAAAATAAAAAATTAATCGCCAAAAGTGCGATGCGCTGAAAGCTTGAATTATTTAATGTATCTATGAAGCCAAGGGAAACACTGAGAATAACAATGAAGCAATACTAAGGGTTTTACTTTACAACTGATGTTTCATTTAATAACTCTGAAAACAGAGCGAGGCCATTCTTGGTGATCTGGGTCGGGTTGTAAAGCTTTATTTGAAAATAATTGATGTTTTTTTGTTCGGTTGGCTTAAATTACAGCCCTACTACGCCATTAAGCTCATTTATAACGCTTTGATCTTAAGAAATTTACTCATAGTACGACTCTCTAAGCACTCCCCCTCAGGTAAGTCCGTATTTCTAGTATGCATAGAAAAGCTCAACCCCATCCCAGGTTTGAACCAGTAATTAAGACGACCTTATTTTCTGGTTGTTGAGCTTTATTTGTCATCATTATGTCTTTTTGATGATTAGCACTGATGATCGGGTAAGTCTTGGGTTTTATAGAGATCGGCAATGTCGTGATTCTTATCTCTATGTTTAGCTTCATCTTCCCTTATGCAGAAAAGCACATCCAAAAACGTAGCATTCTCGGGTAAGCGATAATATTTAATCGCAATTTCAGGCGCAGGATGATTGGGCAACGTGCCATCTTGAATTTTCGAGATATATTCGGAGTAACTATTACAAGCTTCCTCTTCAAAATACCCAACAATCCTATGTGCCGTTTTAGATGAGACTAAGTAAATCAATCCATAGATGAGTAGAAAGATGAACTGTAATAGCATCACTAAAATGCGCTCTATAATGGACGGGTTGGTAACGGTAAGGAAAATCATCAAATGCATCCGTTCATTATCCGCTTCGTCCAGTAGCTCTTTGATCCAACCACCATCGTCTTTCATGCGGCGCAGAGCTTTGAGGTGGTTGAACACTCCCGCCACCATGCCCGGCACCGCCGCTATGGTTTCTAACAGCATGGCTCGTTTGGCTAAGTGTTTTCCATAAAACAAGTTAAGTGTCTTTTTGAGAAGTCGAGTAACAAGAAGTGCAACCTTTTCGGAGAAGATTTCAGGTTTATAATGAGTGCTTTCAAAATGCATAGCGTGTTCCTTATATGAGTCTATTACTTACTAATCAACATTCATGCCAAGACACAAACCCTTGTACATCAAGGTAAAAACAACAATTAGAGTCTTATTGACAGCACAATTACCGTAATTAAAAAGACATCTTTATGTCCTTTAGACACGTCGAGGGCAATAAAAAACCCAGCAACATGGCTGGGCTCTTATTAGCTTATAACCTGATTGATTTACTCATCCGGCTGCTTGGTTCTTAGATCGACATATGGCCAATAATGATGCCCAACACGAATCAAGAGTGTTGCTGCGGCCAAGATAAATGCCGCTAAAGATAACCAAACGATCAATACCGCATCGAGTTCTTTCATGCCTAAAGTGATATAACGAGCAATTGCCATCATCGCGATGTAGATGGGGTATCGCACTGGGATCTTACCGTTCATCACAAACTGCTGAACCATCGCCAACACTTCTAAATAGATAAACATCAGCAGAATGTCGGTCAATTGCACTCGGCGTTCAGCGAAGACATGCATGAACTCTTCGACCATCGCAAACAAGGTCGCCAGTGTGATCGCCACCAGCAATACCGCTTCCATAATGTGGAATACTTTTAAAAACGGCTTACTAAAAGATTTAGGCAAGTTAGAAGGCATAGTCACTCTTCAAAAAATAATTAATCCAGTCTCTACAATAGCATGCATCAATATAAGTCGCGTACTGTCAAAGCATCGACTTGGGGATAACGCCATCAATTCATCGGTAACCACCAGGAAGAAGCAAAGGTAAGAAACAACAGATAAAACAATGGCCCCACATTTACTGCAGAGCCATATGCTTGTCTTTTACTTAGCGGCTTTTTAGTGGCTAATTAGCCTTAAAGCAGAATCAGGTAAGTTAAGAACACCACACACAGGCCGTAGATAAGTGGATGCACTTCTTTATACAAACCAAAACCAATAAAAATAAACTCAATTAAATTAAGTGCCTAGGTTTGAAAGTGTCATAATAGTACACGCTGATATCGGAGTTACTATGGTTCAAAATCGTCATTTGGAATAGCAGATATGATTCCTCTCTTCTGCATGCCCTTTACTGAACAAAAACAACTGGTCACCTTTCACTTTATACATCAGTTCAATTTTAGCTCTTATCAGAGCGTCCATATCACGAACAAAGATCTCATTGCCAGTTGGCTTTAGATTCCAGTCGATATGTTGATAGGCAACCGATAGGAGACCATTCTCAGCAATGTAGTTTGCTTCATAATAGACTTCGTAGGGCTTGGTTTCTCCTACAAGTGTCTGAACATAACCTTTCTGAAAAATCAGCAAACTGTCATTTGAGGTAAACTCTAAAATAGAGCGATCAGCGATCTCTTGATAGTGACGATACCCTTGCGAAACAAACCCCTCATCAAGCTGAACACATGCCCAACGACTACCCGCTAACTGTTGTTGCTCAAACTTCCACTGATACAACGCCACACCGATGACACAGGTAGCAAGCGCAATATTGAAAACGACGACCGATTTTATCCGCATATTGATCGAGCCCTCCTAATTGCTTTCACCACCGTCTCTGATAAATCATCAATACTCACCGAATGATTCACGTAGCTTGCGTTCTTACTGCCGTGTTTCGCAAAAGCAAAAGTTTTAATCATATAAACGTCGTCGTCATAAGCAGACTCTGCGATTCGCAGATACATATCCGCATGACAGGTTGGAAACGATTGAGTCGCTAATTCATATGCGAGCAGTCGACCGTCACTTATTAAATAAGCACTGTCATAAAGATAAAAATCGGTCACGCCAATCTGAAAATGTTGATACTCACTAGGCTGGAGAAACTGTGGCTTTCGGATAAAAGGCTTAGTAAAAAAAACGAACACCAAACAGGCTAGCAGCAATACCGTTACAAACCCATGCCAAGAATACATGTTCATTTTCAAGGTAGGGGCAGGCTTAAGGCTCACCTCTTCTAAAACGATTTCTTGCTCTTGGCTAACCCGAATTGCTCGGTTTCCTATTTTCTTAATCGGCTCTTTGCCACTGTGAATGTTCAGAACGTAGCCAATTTTGCTGACTGTTTTCAAGGTGACATCGCGCGCGCCCAACTGCTCGAAGTTTTTCCTTAAACCTGAAATGACATTAGTTATCGCTTGGTCAGTGACTAATGCGCCCCCCCAACACGTTTCAAATAGTCGTTCACGAGTAACGTGAGCACCCTGGTTTTCAAGTAACAAGCTCAACACTGCATATGGAAGCGGGCGTAATTGAATACATTCACCATCGGCATTCGATAAAGTTAGAGTCGTTGGATCGAGAATCAAATTGGAAAAACAGACTCTATGCATACACTCACTATTACCGAAATTAGGGCTCACGTAACCAAAAAAACACACGCGTGAAGAACTGGATCCTACCATTACCAAGTCAACTGCGTAAGCATTGAGTACAATCCATCTACCTAAAGCAAAAGTTCCTACAGAAAAAATACAACATCAACTATATCAATGAATTATGCAATAAAGATAAAAACATATAAAAGGAAAATCATCAATAAACCGACAACTCATGAAGTTTATATGAATTCCATCTTTAGTTTTATATTGCCATTGAACACATAATGCACACCACTTTTTATCCCCGATGAGATGAATTTAATGAAAAAAGCAGTGATCCTTCTGGCAGCATTTTCTGCCTTTGCCAGTGCCCAAGAGCAAGCAGTTGAGAAAGACGTATCTGGCTTTTACCTAGGTGGTGGTTTTGGTACCACAACTTACGATGACGATGCCGCGTTTTCTACACTAGAAACAAAATACTCAACGGTTAAGTTGATTGGTGGCTATCAATTTAACCGCATTGTTGGCGTTGAAACACAATTCACCAAATACAGTAATATAACAGCACCAGGCTTGTCAGGTTATGCTATCGAGACAGCAGGCATATCTATTGCTGCAAACCTTGGCTATACCTTTGATAGCGGTTGGCGTCCATTTGGTACCATAGGTCTAACGCAGCTTTCATTTGATATTGATGACTATGGTAGCAAAGATGAAACAGCATTGCGTCTGGGCGCAGGTGTAGAATACACACCAGCAAGCCTTGAGAACCTAAACTTCCGTGTGGCTTACGAAGTTGATACCTTCAGCGTTGATACTGGCCACTGGTTATACAATGATGTGACCGTCCAACTTGGTAGCTTCTACGCTGGCGCAACGTACAAATTCTAATAACGAACACTTCGTTGGCTAGTAAACGTAAAGAGGCGACCACCGTCGCCCTTTTTAGATGAACATCAGCAGAATGGCGGTAAGTTGAACTCAACGTTCAGCAAGAACGAGCATAAATTTAAGATACAACAGATACAACAGATACAACAGATACAACAGATACAACAGATACAACAGATACAAAAATGGCCCCACATTCACTGCAGAGCCATCTGTTTGTCTTTTACTTAGCGACTTTTTAGTGGCTAATTGGTAGTGGCGAATTAACCTTATAGAAGAATCAGGTAAGTTAAGAACACCACACACAGGCCGTAGATAAGTGGGTGTACTTCTTTGCGCTTACCTGCCACAACCATAGTAAATGCGTAGCTGATGAAGCCCATCGCCATGCCGTTTGCTGGTGAGAAGCTTAGCACTGTAAACATGATGGTGAAGAAAGCCGCAATGCGTGACTCTTTCTTTTCCCAGTTAATCTGACCAAGGCGACCCACCATGTAGATGCCTACCACTACCATCGCAGGCGCGACCATTGCCGCTGAGAAGATAGAGAAGATTGGGTATAGGAATAGAGACACTAGGAATAAGCCAGCCACCATGACTGCCGCTAAACCTGTTTTCGCACCTTGAGAAGAGGCAATACCCGATTCAGAGAAAGCAGTGATCGATGTGGTACCAAGAATCGAACCAATCACTGTTCCGCCCGCATCAGCAACTAAAGCCGATTTCGCATTTGGTACCTTGCCATCTTTGTCGATGATACCCGCATCACGACCAACACCAACAATCGTGCTTAAGCCATCGAAGAAATCGACAATCAGGAAGATAAGGACGATGAACAATAGGTCGAACATTTTCTCAGGGGTGAAAGCTGAGAAATCAAAGATCGCACCGAAGCTGCCCGCCATACTTGGTGGCATAGAAACGAATTGATCTGGGATTGGTGCGTTTGATGTACCTAAGAACACATCAGCCAAAATCGTCAATGCAATCGCTGAAACAAACGAGATAAACGTTGCCAGCTTAATGTCACGAACCATACAGCCCAGAGCGATGAAGATGCTCACATAAGCGATAACCACTTGTGGGTCTGAGATGTCACCTAAGCCAACCAGTACAAACGGGTTAGACACGATGATGCCTGCATTCTTAAGTCCTAAGAAAGCAATGAATAAGCCGAGAGATACGGTAATCGCCAACTTCAAATCTTCAGGAATCGATTCAATCATCGACTTACGAATATTGGTCAATGAGAAAGCGAGATAAAGGATACCCGATAGGAAGATGCCAAATAGCGCTTCATTCCAAAGTACAGCGACTGAACCACTTAACAGTAAGCCTTTGAAGAAGCCGTTCATGCTCATACCTGGCGCCAGCATCACTGGGTAGTTACCCCAAATGCCCATGATAAGCGTTGCGATAGCAGCAGAAAGAGCGGTAGCCGTAAATACAGCCCCTTTGTCCATCCCCGGGATACCACCCAAAATTGCTGGGTTAACCGCCAAGATATAACTCATCGCTAGAAAGGTAATAAAACCTGCGTATAGCTCAGTGCTGATCGTGGTCTTTCTCTCTGAGAGTTTGAACATGGTGTCAAGCGAACCAGATGTTTTCTGGGCTTTCAGGGTGGAGTCGGTATTCACAACAAAACCTATGTAATAAATTAAAAAATTTGAGATTCAAATGCTGTGAGAATAGAGGGGTCTCTACACTAAAAACTGTAGTCACCAAGGTAGGCTCGGTAGTAGAAACATCTAGTCCATATCACTAGATATATACAGCATTTAATCGTTTGCGCGGATTGTAAGGATTGAGATTAAAACTTCAACAAATTTTGTCCAGATCACATAAAAAAGTGAAGATGACGAGTCATTGCAGTTATACAAAGATCCTTGAAAAGATCATTCGCTGATAAATAACGATCAAGCCAGTTGTTCTCAATCATCTAAATATGCTACTCTTCGCCTCCATTTTTCTGACCTAATTTTCACCAGTTGTCTCGATTAGTTTCACTCGTTACCTCTTTATAGATGTAACCACCGAAACAATTAGTAGATGCACCACCGGAACAAAAATTAGGGTCAGTGCTATCTTTTATAGTGTCGGTTTATCGCCCTCACTCAATCCAACCAACAGTGGAAATATACAGATGGGCATAGGTACTCTTTACATCGTATCTGCACCTAGTGGCGCAGGTAAATCGAGCTTGATCTCAGCAATGCTGGAAACCAATCCAACCTACGCAATGAAGGTATCTGTTTCACACACCACTCGCGGTATGCGCCCTGGTGAAGAAAATGGTGTTCACTACCACTTTGTAGAGAAACATCACTTTGAAGATCTCATCAAGAAGAGTGAGTTCCTAGAGTATGCTGAAGTATTCGGCAACTACTACGGTACGTCACGTGTTTGGATTGAAGAAAACCTAAACCGCGGTATCGATGTATTCCTAGATATCGACTGGCAAGGTGCTCGTCAGATCCGTGAACAAATGCCTCAAGCGAAGAGTGTCTTCATTCTTCCACCATCAAATGGTGAGCTAGAGCGTCGTTTAAATGTTCGCGGTCAAGATAGCGACGAAGTTATTGCGAAACGCATGAGCGAAGCAAAATCAGAGATTTCTCACTATGCAGAATACGATTATGTGATCGTGAATGATGACTTTGATGCAGCCTTAATGGACTTCAGAGCAATCATTCGTGCGGAACGCTTAAAAGAAGATAAGCAAGCAGCTAAATACAGCGGCATGCTTACAGCACTACTAGCGGAATAATCTCTGATACCAATCGTAGTAAACAACTGGTCATTCTAGCTTGCTAAAAAGCCTGATAACGTCGTTATAATTTTTGATTGTAGGGTCACTACTTATCGAAAAGTTCTGCCTTGTTCTCAAACTTTTTTCCGGCGCTATCTCTGAGCACTTATTTACTGTGATTGGTATAACTGGATTTTCCATTGAGATAAGTATACGGTGAGCTAGAAAGTCTCTAGTTAAACTTGTATACTTTCTCGTCATATAAAATTTATTAGTTAATTACTATTTGGAGTCCTCATGGCACGCGTAACTGTTCAAGACGCTGTTGAAAAAGTTGGCAACCGTTTCGACCTAGTTCTTATTTCGGCTCGCCGCGCACGTCAAATGCAAACTGGCGGCAAAGATTCACTAGTGCCTGAAGAAAACGATAAGCCGACGGTTATCGCTCTTCGCGAAATCGAAGAAGGTCTTATCACTAAAGACGTACTAGATGCTCGTGAGCGTCAAGAGCAACAAGAGCAAGAAGCGGCTGAACTTGCAGCAGTAAGCAGCATCGCTCACACTCGCTGATAGAATCAACGTCATTCGAACTAATTAACCTTCCGGGCCTTTAATTTGTATCTATTCGATAGCCTCAAAGACGTTGCCCAAGAATACCTAACAGAGCCTCAAATTGAGGCTCTGCGTCAATCTTATGTGGTAGCGAGAAATGCCCATGAAGGGCAAACCCGTTCAACGGGTGAACCATACATAATCCATCCTGTTGCTGTTTCAAGAATCCTGGCAGAAATGCGTCTGGATATAGAAACCCTGCAAGCCGCCCTACTCCACGATGTAATTGAAGATACTGAAGTTACAAAAGAGGAGCTAGAAGCTCAATTCGGCAATACCGTTGCTGAACTGGTTGATGGTGTATCTAAGCTGGATAAGCTTAAATTTCGTGATCGCAAAGAAGCGCAAGCAGAGAACTTCCGTAAGATGGTTCTCGCCATGGTGCAAGACATCCGCGTTATCTTGATCAAATTAGCTGACCGTACTCACAACATGCGTACGCTTGGGGCACTTCGTCCTGACAAAAAGCGTCGTATTGCTCGTGAAACTTTAGAGATCTATTCTCCGCTAGCTCACCGTCTTGGTATTCATAACATCAAGACCGAACTAGAAGAGTTGGGCTTCGAAGCCCTCTACCCTAACCGTTATCGCGTACTCAGAAATGTAGTGAAAGCTGCGCGTGGTAACCGTAAGGAAATGATCCAACGTATCCATAGCGAAATTGAAGGCCGTCTTGAAGAAGTCGGTTTGTCTGCTCGCGTCGTAGGTCGTGAAAAGAACTTGTTCTCCATCTATAACAAGATGAAAACCAAAGAGCAGCGCTTTCACACCATTATGGACATCTACGCTTTCCGCGTAGTGGTTGATACCCCAGATACTTGTTATCGCGCACTTGGCCAGGCTCACAGCTTGTACAAGCCACGTCCGGGCCGCATGAAAGATTACATTGCGGTACCAAAAGCCAACGGCTACCAATCTCTTCATACGTCAATGATCGGCCCTCACGGGGTACCTGTAGAGGTTCAGATCCGTACCGAAGATATGGAGCAAATGGCCGACAAAGGTGTCGCGGCACACTGGTCTTATAAAGGCAGTGGCTCACGCAGTAGTAATGGGACAACCGCACAGGTTAAAGCACAGCGTTGGATGCAGAGCTTACTTGAGCTTCAACAAAGCGCAGGTAACTCATTCGAATTCATTGAAAACGTTAAATCTGATCTGTTCCCAGATGAGATCTTCGTGTTCACGCCGAAAGGTCGCATCGTCGAACTTCCTGCGGGTGCAACAGCGGTCGATTTTGCTTACGCGGTACATACCGATGTCGGCAACATGTGTGTAGGGGCTCGTGTCGACATGAACCCTTACCCACTCAGCAAATCGCTGAAGAACGGTCAAACCATTGAGATCATCAGTGCTCCGGGCGCACGTCCGAATGCAGCATGGCTCAACTACGTGGTGACCTCTCGTGCTCGTACTAAGATCCGTCAGGTTCTGAAGACAATGCGCCGTGAAGAGTCGATTACCCTAGGCCGTCGTCTACTGAATCACGCACTTGGTGAACACTCTATTGCCGATATTGGCCAAGAGAACCTTGAGCATGTATTGTCTGACTTACGTCTAGAAAGCGTTGAAGACTTGCTAGCATCGATTGGTCTTGGCGAGCTGATGAGTATCGTCATTGCTCGTCGCCTACTGGGTGATGCTGACGAACTGACTGAAGTGAAAAACAACAGCGATGCGCCTAGGAAGAAACTAGCTATCCGCGGAGCTGAAGGTCTACTACTGACTTTTGCAAATTGTTGTCACCCGATCCCAGGCGATCACATCATTGCTCATGTATCTCCAGGTCGTGGCCTTGTGGTTCACCGCGAAACGTGTCCAAACGTCCGTGGCTACCAAAAAGAACCAGACAAATACATGGCGGTGGAATGGTCTGACGATTACGATCAAGAGTTCACAGCTGAACTTCAGATCGACATCCAAAACCACCAAGGTGCACTGGCAGAGTTAACGAACGTTATCTCGAAAACGGGCTCAAACATTCACGGTATTTCAACCGAAGAACGTGATGGACGCCTGTACACAGTGACTATCTTGCTGACGACCAAAGATCGTGTTCATCTTGCAAGTATTATGAAAAAGCTACGTGTGATGCCACACGCGCTGAAAGTAAAACGTCGTAAGAACTAGATCTAACAGCAGATAAATAAAGCAGATGAGAGATACGAGTCTCGAGATGCGAAGAGCAAAAGCTTTTCACCACCTCAACTCTTCGTATTTCGAGTCTGCTTTAATTTTTTGTACCGCCCTGTTCTTTTCTTAGCTCGCTTACCCAAGTCTCGAATCTGCTCTTATCTCTTCGTATCTCGTTTACTCGCATCTCGAATCTGCTCTTAATCTCTTCGCATCTCGTTTACCCGTATCCCGCATCTGCTCTTATTCCCTTCGAATCTCGTGCACTCTCATCCCTCATCTGCTTCTAAGCTTTACCCTGTACAAAAATCCAGTAAAATGCTTGAATAGATTATCTCTCTTACGTTTATGAGCCTTGTTATGTCACAGCTTTTATCTGCTATCCCTCTCAACTCTTTATCTGGAGTCGGCGCTAAAGTCGCAGAGAAACTAGAGAAGGTTGGGCTTAACAATGTACAAGACCTGCTGTTTCACCTGCCTTTGCGCTATGAAGATCGAACGCGTATCTATCCCATCGTAAAACTGCATGCAGGTTTATGGGCAGCAGTGCAAGGCAAGGTCATGCATGTCGATACCATTTTCGGTAAACGTAAGATGTTGGCGGTAAAGATCAGCGATGGTAACGGCACCATTACCCTACGCTTTTTCAACTTTACTGCAGGAATGAAGAATAACTTTGTCGAAGGCAAACAAGTGCATGCCTACGGTGAGATCAAGCGCGGTAACATGGGGCTGGAGATTGTCCATCCCGACTACAAATTCTTTGCGCCTAGGCAACAGCCAGATGTTGAAGCCAATCTGACTCCAGTGTATCCAACCACGGAGGGGCTAAGACAAGTCACGCTGCGTAACCTCACCGACCAAGCATTAGAACTGATCGATAAAGCCGCGGTGAATGAGCTGCTACCATCAGGTTTATACGATCACCAAATTACCCTCGCGCAAGCACTGCATACCATTCACAGGCCACCTCCAGGCATTGACCTAGAGTTGTTTGATGAAGGTAAACACCCTGCGCAGCTACGCCTGATTATGGAAGAGCTACTGGCTCAGAACTTATCGATGCTGTCTGTTCGTAGCAAAGGACAGCAAGACAAAGCGATGCCTTTCCCTCAGGTAAACACCCTCAAAGATAAGTTGTTAGCTCAACTTCCGTTTTCACCAACCAATGCTCAAGTAAGGGTGACTAAAGAGATCGAAGCCGACCTTGAAAAGCCACACCCTATGATGCGTTTAGTACAGGGTGATGTAGGTTCAGGTAAAACCTTAGTCGCCGCACTGGCAGCCGTTCGCGCACTCGAACATGGTCAGCAAGTGGCACTGATGGCACCAACCGAGCTATTGGCAGAACAGCACGCGATTAACTTTGCCAATTGGTTTGAGGCGATGGGCATTCCAGTCGGTTGGCTGGCAGGTAAACTCAAAGGTAAGGCTCGTGAAACTGAACTAAAACGTATTGCCAGTGGTGAAGCGCAGATGGTGGTCGGTACTCATGCCCTATTCCAAGAGCATGTCGAGTTCAAAAACCTTGGTCTCGTGATCATTGATGAACAGCACCGATTTGGCGTCCACCAGCGATTAGAGCTACGTGAGAAAGGCGCAAAGCAAGGCTACTACCCCCATCAGTTAGTCATGACCGCCACCCCAATCCCACGAACGTTAGCAATGACGGCCTATGCCGACCTTGAAACTTCTATTATTGATGAACTGCCACCAGGGCGAACACCAATTCAAACCGTGGCGATTCCTGATACCAAGCGCGATGACATTGTTGAGCGCGTGAAAAATGCGTGTCTCAATGAAGGCAAACAAGCCTACTGGGTGTGTACGTTGATTGATGAATCGGAAGTACTGGAAGCTCAAGCTGCAGCTGATACCGCCGAAGAGCTGCAACGCAAACTGCCTGACGTAAAAATTGGTTTAGTGCACGGTCGAATGAAACCCGCCGAGAAACAAGCGGTGATGCGAGACTTCAAAGAGAACAAGCTGCACCTGTTGGTCGCTACAACCGTCATCGAAGTAGGTGTGGATGTACCGAACTCGAGCTTAATGATCATCGAGAACCCAGAGCGCCTTGGCCTAGCACAACTGCACCAACTGCGTGGCCGTGTTGGCCGTGGTTCAGTCGCAAGCCATTGTGTACTGCTGTATCACTCGCCACTGTCTAAAACCGCTCAGAAGCGCTTAGGTGTGCTTCGTGAAAGTAACGATGGCTTTGTGATTGCACAGCGCGACTTAGAAATCCGTGGCCCCGGTGAATTGCTCGGTACCAAACAAACTGGCTTGGCCGACTTTAAGATCGCTGATCTAATTCGTGACCAACGTTTAATCCCAGAAGTGCAACGTATTGCTCGTCATATTCACGATAGCTACCCAGACAATGCCAAGGCGATCATCAACCGTTGGTTGGGTGAACGCGATGTTTACTCTAAAGCTTAATTAGCCAAGTTACCATCGCCCAGAACGTAGAAAGGCTTCCCTTAAGGAAGCCTTTTTAGTGTGCGTTACTTTCATCAAGTAAGAGCGAGATTCCCTATTCGCTCGTTCCTCACGATAGGGAATGACGATCAAAGTAAACTTTCATCATCAAAGTCCATGGTTAGCAATTCGTCATCCCCGAGAGGGAAGAATGACCGAGTCGGGGATCTCTTAACAGTTCCCCGAACCGACCCCGTCGCCATAATACATACTGATGATATTTAAGGCTTCACAGGAAAACTGATCTGCGCTTTTAAGCCACCTTCACTGCGGTTATTAACCACCACGGCACCTTGGTGCTGGCTGACAATACGTTTCACAATCGCTAAGCCTAAACCTGTCCCTTCACTGCCACGAGCGGTGTCACCACGCGTGAACGGTTCAAACAACTTACCGACTTGGTCTTGCGGGATCCCCGGGCCATTATCTTCAACGGTCACCCAAGCCAGTTTATTATCGGCCGTCATGCCAGTCGATACCTTGACCCAACCATTGCCATAGCGCAGCGCATTCACCACCAAGTTACTCACGGCACGCTTCATCGCGATCGGGTTCCCTAGTGCAGGCTTCATCGAATCTGGTATATCGGTTTCAATTTGTACCTCGTAGCCACCTTCAGAGCTAGAAACTTCTCGGGCAATATCATCGACAAATACCTCTTGGAATGAATCTCGATCAACGGGCTTTAGGTAATCCATAAACTGGCTGATGATCTCATTACACTCTTCGGTATCACTGATGATCCCTTCCGCTAAATAGCTATCTTCTGGCGACATCATCTCGGTCGCTAAGCGAATACGCGTTAACGGAGTACGTAAATCATGACTGATACCTGCCATCAACAAAGCGCGGTCTTCTTCGAGTTCTTGGATACCTTTCGACATCTGATTAAAGGCTCGAGTTACCGAGCGGATCTCTTGCGCACCTTGTACTGGTAGCGGTGGTGGAATATCACCACGCCCCACACCTTGGGCGGCTTTCTCTAGCGCTATCAAAGGCCGGTTTTGCAAGCGAATGAACAGCCAGCCACCCGCGACAATCAACATCGCCATGATCAGGCTGTTACGGAAAAGAGGCGCAAAGTCTTCTTCTTGTAGCTCAGACAGAGGAATACGAATCAAGGAGTTAGGCAGCTGTGCGATGTCCATCCACAACACGTAGCTCTCTTTGCCTAGAATCAGCCGTACTTCGGTTTCAGAGCCCAACTCTTTGGTCATCTCCTCACTCATCAGGTCGATTGCTACCGCATGGTAATACTCACCCGCGGCTTCGCTGTCCTTGGCGTGAACCGTCACTCCTAACTGCTCAAGCACACGTTGACGTAGTGGCGCATCAATCTCGATATCCATGTCAGTGCCTTGGTCCAACACAAGGTTTAACTCATGAGCCAAGATCTTATTAAACTGCTGCAAACTCGGCATCAATGCATAGTTAAACACCGCGTAATAAGAAAAGATTTGGCTAGCGACCAACAGGGTTAAGAAGAGTACTATCGACTGAGTAAAGGAGCTACGTATGCGCATAGAAGACCTAAATTGAGGGGATGATAAAGGGATATAATGGGAACTATAGCTGTAAACCATTGTGCTGAATACAAAACGGGCCATCGCATATTAATGAGATGACCCGTAAATATAGAATTCTGATTCACAGAACCGATGAAGCTGATATAGAGCTTACAAAACCGGCTTAGACTGCTTTGCCATCTGGAACGAATACGTAACCCAAGCCCCACACCGTTTGGATATAACGAGGTTTACTTGGATCTTCTTCAACTAGACGACGCAGACGTGAAATCTGAACATCGATAGAACGTTCCATCGCTGAATACTCACGGCCACGTGCCATGTTCATCAGCTTATCGCGAGACATTGGCTCACGAGCGTTAGTCACTAGCGACTTAAGAACCGCAAATTCACCTGAGGTAAGAGGCATTGGCTCTTCACCGCGGAACATTTCACGTGTACCTAGGTTCAAGCGGAACTCACCAAACTCAACCACAGACTCTTCTGTGCTTGGCGCGCCCGGTGCTTCAATTACTTGGCGACGCATTACCGCTTTGATACGAGCAAGCAGTTCACGTGGGTTAAATGGTTTTGGCAGGTAATCATCAGCACCCACTTCCAAACCCACAATGCGATCCACTTCATCACCCTTTGCGGTCAGCATCAGGATTGGTAGCGAGTTGTTTGCGTTTCTTAGGCGGCGACAGATCGATAGGCCGTCTTCGCCCGGCAACATTAAATCCAATACCATCAAGTGAAAATTTTCACGGGTTAACAGGCGGTCCATCTGCTCACTGTTTGCCACGCTACGCACTTGAAAGCCTTGCTCTGACAGATAGCGTTCTAACAGTGCACGTAAACGAGCATCGTCATCGACCACTAAAATTTTGTAGTTTTCTTGCATGTAATGGTTCCACCTATTAAAGCTTAAACCTAAGGTTAAGCATTCTTGGTAAATTGTATATTGGTATAAGACATTAAAAATGTAACATTATTGGAGAAAAAGTCGCCTAAATAATTGTTAACGTATGTTGCCTTTCTATATATTCTATCTTAGATCATCATTTCATTAAGTCAGATTTATGAAAACCAAACTTATCACCCGCGAAGGTTATAACAAGCTCAAAGCAGAACATGACCACTTATGGCACGAGAAGCGTCCAGAAATAACCAAAATAGTCACTTGGGCTGCAAGCCTTGGAGATCGATCAGAAAACGCAGATTACACCTTCAATAAGCGTTTGCTTCGTCAGATTGATCGCCGAGTCCGTTTCTTAAGAAAATTCCTACCTGATGTGACTATCGTTGATTACTCACCGCAACAAGAAGGTAAGGTATTTTTCGGTGCTTGGGTGGAAATTGAGAATGATGATGGGGAAATTAAGAAGTTTCGTATTGTCGGCCCTGAAGAGATCTACGGTGATGCGAAAGGTTATATCTCTATCGACTCGCCAATGGCTAGAGCTCTGCTCAAGAAAGAAGTGGATGATGAGTTTACGGTAACCACACCAGAAGGCGATAAAGAGTGGTTCATTAACTCGATTCGCTACGCAGACGACGCGTAAAGTTTATGCCTTATGCCTTATGCCTTATGCCTTGGCTTATGGCTTATGGCTTATGGCTTATGGCTTATGGCTTAGCGTGATTAACCGGCCATCACAGGTCGAGCAGACAAACCCAAACTCCAGATAAAAGAAAACCCCGCTAGGCTTGCGCCTGGCGGGGTTAAGTCTCTATCGCAGCAATCCGGCTACTGTTTATCTCTTCGAGATAAGGTGCTCCCTGCATCTGTCCTTGATAGTGGCTAAATCCTTTAACCAATTTCCTTTTTGTTCATCGCCATCCTAGCGGTGTCCATTCTAGCCTGTCATCCTGACTGGCGAATCTCATCCAGAGATTATTACTTCCTTGCTGACCACTCATCCTAAGTAATCAAATCTTCATCCTGAAGATACCTAGTCCATTAGGCTTTTTCCTGTTCCTGCCAACTCCCTGTCGACAAGTTAAATATTACGGTATTTGGGCGAGTTTCCTAGATAGTCCCAAAAAACATTTCAGGTGAGAAATACGCCCCAAAAAATCATGTAATTAAAAATCAACAACTTAAAATTAAATTAAGACATATTGACAGGTTTAAGGCGACTTAGGCTTACATCACGTGTGAGAGATCTCGCACAAAGCGGATATCACAAACGGAAATTCGACTTCTGACACGATAATTACACAGCCAAAGCTAGAAAAAGCGTACGCTCACCCCCATGTATTTGTCATGATATTAAATAAGAGATTCATCGGATGAGCCAAGCTATCTGTCGACTGATTGCTGAAGAACTGAATGTTCGTTCAGAGCAAGTCACCGCCGCAGTAAACCTAATTGACGACGGTAACACCGTTCCCTTTATTGCCCGCTACCGTAAAGAAGTCACGGGTGGCTTAGACGATACCCAACTACGTAACCTTGATAGTCGCCTTTCATACCTTCGCGAACTTGACGATCGCCGCCAAACGATTCTTAAGTCGATTCAAGACCAAGGCAAACTCACGCCAGAACTGGAACGTGATATCACTCAAGCCGACAGCAAGACGCGCCTAGAAGATCTATACCTGCCATACAAACCAAAGCGTCGTACCAAAGGTCAGATCGCAATCGAAGCAGGCTTAGAGCCACTTGCCGATACACTTTGGAATGAACCACAGCACGATCCTGAAACCGAAGCCGCTAACTTCATCAGCAGCGATAAAGGCATTGCTGATACCAAAGCGGCACTGGATGGTGCACGAGCGATCATCATGGAGCGCATTGCTGAAGACGCAAACCTACTTGAAAAGATTCGCCAACACCTCACGCGCAACTCAGAACTCGTTTCACGTGTCGTGGCAGGCAAAGAGCAAGCAGGCGAGAAATTCAAAGATTACTTCGAACACAACGAAACACTCAACAAAGTACCTTCACACCGTGCGCTTGCGATGTTGCGAGGCCGAAATGAAGGCTTCCTAACGCTGGCAATGAATGCAGACCCTGAGCAAGAAGAAGGTGTACGTGGTTCTTACTGCGAGAACATCATCTCTGATCACTACGGTATTACCCTGAGCAGCGCACCTGCAGATGCATGGCGTAAGCAAGTGATTAGCTGGGCGTGGCGTATCAAGGTTTCTATGCACATGGAAACCGAGTTGATGGGCGCGATGAAAGAACGCGGTGAGATCGAAGCGATTGAAGTGTTCGCAACCAACCTTAAAGATTTGTTGATGGCGGCACCTGCTGGCCCTCGCGCAACCTTGGGCTTGGATCCGGGTTTACGTACTGGTTCGAAAATCGCCGTGGTGGATTCAACCGGTAAGGTTCTGGCAACAGAGACTATTTACCCTCACCCACCGCAAAAGCAATACGAAAAGTCAGCTCATATTGTTGAGCAAATGGTTCGTCAATACAATGTTGATTTGATTGCGATTGGTAACGGCACGGCTTCACGCGAAACAGACAGCTTTGTTGCTGATGTGATTAAGCGTGGCAACCTTACAGCGCAAAAAATCATAGTGAGTGAGGCTGGCGCATCGGTTTATTCGGCTTCTGAGTTAGCAGCAAAAGAATTCCCTAACATGGATGTATCGATTCGTGGTGCGGTGTCTATTGCTCGTCGTCTGCAAGATCCATTGGCAGAGCTGGTGAAGATTGACCCTAAATCGATCGGTGTGGGCCAATACCAACACGACGTGAGCCAAACTATGCTCGCTAAGCGCCTAGATGCGATTGTCGAAGACTGTGTAAACGCGGTTGGTGTTGATGTGAATACTGCTTCTGCTGCACTGTTAACTCGTGTAGCCGGCCTTTCTACCACCATCGCTCAGAACATCGTGGACTTCCGTGATGAAAACGGTCGCTTCGAAGCGCGTACAACACTCAAAAAAGTCGCTCGTTTAGGGCCAAAAGCCTTTGAACAGTGTGCGGGTTTCCTGAGAATCATGGATGGTAAGAATCCATTAGACGCATCTTCAGTTCACCCAGAAGCTTACCCATTGGTGAAAACCATCGCCGAGAAAAACCAGAAAGACATCAAGTCTCTGGTGGGTAATACAGACTTCTTACGTGGTTTACATGCGGTTGATTACACCAATGAGAACTTCGGTGTACCTACGGTAACCGACATCATCAAAGAGCTGGATAAGCCGGGTCGAGATCCTCGTCCTGAATTCAAGACAGCAACCTTCGCCGATGGCGTAAATAGCATGTCTGACCTAGAACCCGGCATGATCTTAGAAGGTGTAGTTTCAAACGTAGCCAACTTTGGCGCCTTCGTTGACATTGGTGTCCACCAAGACGGTTTAGTGCATATATCAGCGCTAACCGATCGTTTTGTCTCTGATCCTCATGAAGTCGTGAAAACGGGGGAAATCGTCAAAGTGAAGGTGATGGAAGTCGATGTTCAACGCAAACGTATTGCGCTAAGCATGCGTATGAAAGATGAACCCGGCCAAGACAACCGCGCACAACGTTCAAGTGCACCTCGCACGCAAAACCGCCCAAATCAAAATTCGCAAGGTGGACAACGCCGCCGTGAAGAACCGCAACAAAACCCGGCGATGGGTGGTGCTTTTGCCGCTGCCTTTGCTAAAGCGAAGAAATAATAGGTCAATGAAACGACTGCGTGTCGTGAAATAAATAGCCTGTAAAAACAGAAAACCTGCATCCCTTAGGGTATGCAGGTTTTTTTATTATGTGTTCAAAAAAGACATCGAAGTTTGGTTGGGTCATAAGTTTTCGATTTATAACACGACCAGCATTCCTGATGGAGCATGAGGCGCAACAGCATGACCATAATGATATTTTATGACCTTACGTCGCTTCTCCATCTGTCCCTCTTGAATCGCCGCATCTAAAACATGCTTTGGCAGGCGGAAACGCATGGTATAGCCCTTTCCTTGATCAGCACTGTATGTTCTCAGTGCCAATAAGCTGAACAACCTATCAAAAGGATCTTGTGGCTCTTCTTGGCTAATCGAATTGGCCTCTGACTCGTTCTCCATTTCATAACCAGGATGGTCTGAAGGATCCCAAGCCGACTGCTGCCTTCGCTTATCGTCCGGTTTTACCTTTCGCTCTGCATTGGTTTTCGCCAATGCTACGGCGGGAGCGACAGGTTCTCGAACTCTATTATCACGCGCAACTTGCTCTGTTTGCACATTAACGGATGGGGCGATCAGTGGCACACTCACTGCAGTTGCAGGTGACACAATCATCGCGAACTCCTCAAGAATCGCCCATCGTTATTGCTATAACGCTGTTGTACTGTGAGTCAGCACAACAGGCATAGCCCAACTTACCGCAATCAGCTCAGGAGAGAGTGAGGTCTGAGTATCATTCAACACGTTGGTTAGGTTATATATCGACCAAGCCAGCGATAAATTTAGCGATTATTTTCTCGCGAAGCTGACCAGTTCACTGCAAAAGGCATCTGCTTCAGTCATAAAGGGCGCATGTGAAGACTGAGTGAAGATGTATTGTTCGGTATGAGGTAAGGCTTTGCCCAAGTCTTTTGCAACCTTGATTGGCACAAGCCCATCTAATCGACCGTATAAGCGCAGCATAGGCACAGAGATCTGCGGTAATTGTTCACGGAGGTCAACGTCTGACAGCATTTTCAAACCCGCTAACAAAGAATCTGGATTCGGTAGCGGACGAGACAGCACCGCTTGCTTGAGCTGTTTTACATCTTGCCTTGCTGAAGGACTGCCCATAGCTTGCAATGCCATAAAACGTTCGATGGTGGTCTGATAGTCTTCAACTAGCTGCTCAGTGAATGCGGTTAATACGTTTGGCTGAATGCCTCGCCATAATACGGGTTCTTTTGCGGCTGCGAATTTAGGGGAGCTAGCGACAGTCACCAATTTGCTTACGTAATCTGAGTGATGGAGAGCCATGTGCGTCGCGACCAAACCACCGAGTGACCAACCCACCCAAATCGCTTGCTTGGGCGCGTCGACCAATAGTTGCTGAGCAATCTCTTCAAGATCTTGAGCGTGGCAGTGCGCGCTGTGTCCATACCCAGGAAGATCGACGACATGCACTCGAAAGTTAGCTTCTAACGCATCAACGGTTTGCTGCCATACCGCACCATTCATACCCCAGCCGTGAACCAGAACTAAATCAGTTCCTTGCCCTGAAACATGCCAATATAACGCGTCACTCATTCTCAATATTCCCTACTTTTTCCATCAGCAATAACCTGCATTTTTCAGTATGGTGAGCAAAAGGAACACCATAACCCAAAAGCATCACAAGCTATGTTATCCGATTGGCTACAAAAACACACACCACGTCTGGTCACACCTCAATGCCACTTATGCAAGCTAGATAAGTCGCACAGCGATGCTCACCCTCGATGGTGTGATTCTTGTCTTAATCTCTTTGAGTCAGTTCCTCGTTGCCAACGATGTGGCTTGAAAACACTGACGATCGTCGAACAGTGTGGTCAATGCTTATCTCAACCTCCACCTTGGCATCGTCTCTATTGCGTTGGGGACTACACCTTCCCAACGGCACGTTATATCCAACAGATGAAGTACGCCGATAAGTTTTGGTTTGCTCGTGATCTGTCGAAACTGCTAGCGTCACGAATTCAACACCCAGCAACGTTGATTACCAGTGTTCCTTTACATTGGACTCGATACATTCATCGAGGCTTTAATCAGAGCCAGTTATTGGCACATTACACAGCTCAGGAACTGAACGTTAAAAATACGGTTTTATTTCGACGTTCTCACTCAACACCTTCACAACAAGGATTAACCAAATCAGCAAGACAGAGCAATCTCAAAGATGCTTTCACGCTGCATAATACGAATTTCTCAGCGATTGATTACCCTCACATCGCGATAATTGATGATGTTGTAACCACAGGCAGTACAGTGTATCAATTATGCCAATTACTACTTGAAGTGGGCGTTAAAAGGATTGATATTTACTGCATCTGCCGCACTCCTGAGCCCTCTGGATAATTGCTGTGAATCGCTACTTGTACAGCAATCCAACAAAAAAGGGCTGAATTACAAATCTGACAGGAGTAGAATGGCGCTAATAACCTACAAATTTACTCAGGTATTCGTCGTGTCAAATATTACTATTACAGAAACAGCTCAAACTCACTTTGCCAATCTGCTGTCACAGCAGCCTGAAGGTACAAACATTCGTGTGTTCGTGGTAAACCCAGGCACACAAAACGCTGAGTGTGGTGTTTCTTACTGCCCAACAGATGCTATCGAAGCGTCTGACACTAAGCTTTCTTTCGACGCTTTCTCGGCATACGTTGATGAGCTAAGCCTACCATTCCTAGACGAAGCTGAGATTGACTTCGTAACTGACAAAATGGGCTCTCAACTCACGCTAAAAGCGCCAAACGCTAAAATGCGTAAAGTATCAGACGACGCAACTCTTATAGAGCGTGTTGAGTATGCAATCCAAACACAAGTGAACCCACAGCTTGCTGGCCACGGCGGTCACGTTAGCCTAGTAGAGATCACTGAAGAAGGCGCAGCTATCGTTGCATTCGGCGGCGGTTGTAACGGTTGTTCTATGGTTGACGTAACGCTTAAAGAAGGCATCGAGAAAGAACTTCTTCAACAATTCGAAGGTGAATTGACGGCCGTTCGTGATGCAACTGAGCACGATCGCGGTGAGCACTCTTACTACTAAGCACTTTACAACTAAGAGCTCCTACGACTAAGCACTCATGCAGTCTTAGCCAGTAGAAAGTTAAAGATTCAATCAAAAGGTTGATGCGCAAGCATCAACCTTTTTTTATGTTTAAAACAGCAGAGCACTTCCGAACCGTCTATTTCTCGTTCAATGCCAATAATGACGGGCGCGTTACCATTTGCAGTAAGGTATTCAAGTGATCGCAATCGGTTCCTGATCCAATAATTCCAGGATATGAAAACTCGGATCTAGGAACTCAACTCTATTTCCCCTATATTAGAATGACTTTATAAGAAAGAATTCCAATGAGCTAAGGAGCGAGCGCAATGACAAAAAGGACCAAGCCAGAAATTTTGGCTCAACAAACTGTCGCTCAATCAAAACTATTCTCTATCGAGTCTCTCGATTTACGCTTTTCAAACGGTGAAGAGCGCACTTACGAACGCATGAAGCCCAGCGGTCGCAACGCAGTAATGATGGTTCCGATTACTGAACAAGGCGATATTCTGTTAGTGCGTGAATACGCAGCAGGCACAGAGCGCTATGAACTCGGCTTCCCAAAAGGGCTAATTGATCCAGGTGAGCAGCCCAATCAAGCCGCCGTTCGTGAACTAAAAGAAGAAATTGGCTTTGGTGCCAACAAGCTTACTCCTCTAAAAGAAGTAATCCTTGCACCCTCTTATTTCTCTAGCAAAATGACGCTGTTTATCGCAGAAGAACTCTACCCAGAAAAACTAGAAGGTGATGAGCCAGAGCCACTAGACATTGTGCGCTGGCCACTTGCTCAAGCCGAAGAACTGTTAACGCATCTCGACTTCTGTGAGGCTCGCAGTATTACAGCCCTACTATTAGCCCTTCGTGTATTAAACAATAATTAGAACATTCAGGCTCGCTCGAAGAGTAAGAGAATATTTATGCCAATAACAAAAGATTTGTCTCACCTCCTACCCTCTATCATTGAGATTGCTCGCTCTGCAGGCCAACTCATCTTAGAGATTTACGAGAAAAAGGATTACG
Organism: Vibrio splendidus; assembly: GCF_003345295.1. Classification (NCBI taxonomy): domain Bacteria; kingdom Pseudomonadati; phylum Pseudomonadota; class Gammaproteobacteria; order Vibrionales; family Vibrionaceae; genus Vibrio; species Vibrio splendidus. The sequence continues at coordinate 3,330,395 of NZ_CP031055.1, read as the reverse complement.
AAGAGTTCACTAAGAGTGATGACACTCCAGTAACCAGTGCCGATCTTGCAGCACATAAGCTGATATTAAAAAAACTCAGTGAATTGACGCCTGATATTCCCGTATTATCCGAAGAAGACGCCGACATCAGCCTAGAGCAACGCTCTCAATGGGATCGCTACTGGTTGGTTGACCCACTCGATGGCACGCAAGAGTTCATCGCAAGAAGTGGCGACTTTGCAACAATCATCGCCTTAATTGAGCATAACAAGCCGGTAATGGGCGTCGTGTACGCGCCTGTTTCAGGTGTGAGCTATTACGCTTACAGTGGCAAAGGCGCTTGGAAGATCCCAGACCTCAATGACAGTGTAAAAATCAAAACGCATCGTCACGAGCTACCAAACCAGTCGATCGCGATGGCAATCAGCCGTCGCCAAGACATCAATCGCATCACTAACCGTATGAGCTCTGATTGGAACTACGACTTGGTTCCTCTAGGTTCAGCAGCGCTTAAAGCATGTTTAGTCGCAGAAGGTGCTGTGGACTGTTATCTACGTATTGGACCAACCGGAGAGTGGGATACCGCAGCAACGCAATGTATTGTTGAAGAAGCGGGAGGACGAATCCTAAGCACTCAACTCGAGCCGCTTTCTTATAACGAACGTGAGACACTAGAAAACCCGAATTTCATTGTTCTTGGTGATGCAGACTTACCTTGGTCAGAGATACTTCAGAGTAAAGATTAGGCGAGTTTGCTCTCTTTAACCGTCAGATATCCTCTAGATTCTCAGAACAAACAAAATGGGCACCTCAGTGAGGTGCCCATTTTTATATCTTGCGATTTGATCGCCAAATGTACTAACCAACAGATACTAGCTCAGAAGTAGATACCGGGCTAAAAGCGGCCTTGATAAGTAAATTGGTATTTACCCTGGCTATCAGGATTGCCCAACCACTTAAGCTGGCTCTGCATCGCGGGAGGGAACTCAGCACCCGGTTTAAACCACGCCGCTGATGTGTAGCGTTGATTTGGCGTTACGCTCGCCGAGAACTCACTGTCCACTTGCTCGCTCTTCTGAATGCCTTTGGCTGCAATTGTGTTGTCTTCACAGGTTATGTCCGCAATCACAGGACCAAGGTCTAACGAGCCCACAGGAGAGTCGACTGCTGCACCAGACCAAGCAAGCGTACCTTCGCCCGATTGGCACCAAGGCTGAACATGAACCGCATGTTTGATCGTCAGTTCAACTTGTCCTGCAATAGAAACAGGTACTGGGATAGCCGGTGCATATTTCATCACGTTTCTTGCTGGCATGGATGCGACTAAATTTTCCGCGTAAGCACCGCTCATGCTATATCCAACACGACCTTTACCGGATAAGTTCATATCGCTGTTACGACCAAAGCGAACCGCAAGCTCGGCTTTGGCTTGGAATAGTTTAGAGAACTGGAAGTCCCACTGCACTGAGCCGTAATTGACACGCTGCCACGCAATATTGTTAGCGCGACCTTGCCAAACGGTGCCCTCAACGCCTTCGATGCTTAAACCACGCACAACGGGCGCATGCTTGAGAGCAAAAGCGGCAGGCAAATGCAGCAACAAGCTTACCGAGAAAAAAACGATAAAAATGACGCTGAATAACAGGCCATATTTGAAAGATAAACCGCGTTTCACATTAACCTCGTTTAAACTGTAGTCGGTTGATCTCAATAACCCCAGGGCTATCAGAGCGATCAATATCCATAAACTCAACCTCAACACCCTGCTTTTCTTTCAGGTATGTCAGCCAGTCAACGAACTTATTAAATGGCACAGGCTTAATCCATACTTGCAGCATCTCACCACGTGGTTGCACGCGTATCAGCTCGATATTAAAACGGCGCATAGAAGCAGGCACAGATTGGTTTAAAGGCTGGCTGGCACTGATGCCACCACTGCCTCGTAGCTCAACCACTTGATTCGCTTTGTCCGTTACCCAAGCCAGAAGCTGCTTCTCACTTTGAATACGACTTTGTGCCAGTTCAGCTCGCTGACTGAGTGGCTGTAATAACCCCCAATAAACGACACCCAACACCAATAAAACTGAGCAACCAACAACTAATCGCTGCTCTCTTTGACTTATTGAAGTCCACCACGCTTGGAGTGGTTCAATCATATTTCTCATCACTGATCTCCTTACGCAGGTTATTGATGGGGTTTAAGAGTAAAGCTGCCAAATACGGCATCGCCATTACGGTTCAATGGCCCTTGCTCAACGACAAACTTCTCTTCGAGTTTCACCCTTGCGGTCTCAAAGTGTTGGAAGTCAGAGCTTTTCGCCTGAAGTCGAACCTCAGAACGGTTACCATCATAACGAATGCTTTCAACTTCGATCGACTTCACTTGTCCTAAGGTTTCAGGCAACAATGCTAGCCAACCGAGTAAGGAGTCCCCCTCGCCTGAGCCACCGTATTTCTTAGCTTCATCATTCATCTGACGCTTAAGGTAGCTTATTGTCGGAATGCGTTGTTTGCCAGGTAGCACCGCTCTAAAAATACGTTCACTTTCGGCTCTGTAAGCTTCGGCTTGCGCTTCATACTGCTGAACCTTCAACACTTGTTGAGTCACAATCACGGCCACCAGCAAACAAGCAGCAATCGCCACTTTCTGCCAAACACGCCAATATTTACTGAATGAAGATTTGGTTTTAAAGGTGCCAGTCAGTAAATTTACGCCGCTTGTGATCGCTTGCTGACTCAATAAAGACATCACCAATTCAGCAGGCTTTGCTTGCCACTCGAGACCGCTTTGCTGTTGAACGTCGTCGCTCGGCATCGCGGTATAGCTGAAGATAGTCGTCGCTTGCTCTTCCTCATTGGCGCCAATCCAATCACTTTGCAAGAACATCGGTAGCCATGCTTCGCTGATTGATACGGCTTGATAGTTACCTTGACGTTGAGAGTGACCTTGGCGCAATAACCAATGTTGGTCGATCTGTAATGCACTGATGCCTTGTTCTTCAAAAGGCACGGCGAGTGTATCTGGTAGCACCTTACGGAAGATTATATTGGCTTCGCGAAACAGGTTTAAAGCTTGTTTTAACCATTCACGATCCACACCACACACGGTAGCGTGAGTGGCATCTTTATCCAAAATGGTCAGGTGTAAGTCTTCGATATCTTGTGCGACTTCGTCTTCTAATAAGAACGGCAGCATAGAATCAAACTGGCGAGCAGCACCTTTCGGGATCTCAACACGCTTAATTAAGCATTCACTTCCCGGCAATAAAGCGATACAGCTGCGCTTTTCAGCGTAAGGCGTTAACTCGTCAAGCTGTTCCCAGCTAGACAGTTCACCGCTTGCTATCACTTCTTGTTGGCTTGTCGACCAAACTAACCACTGCACAGGGCTTTGTGGTTCGCTACTCAGTCGAACGGTCAGAAACTCGCTCACTGATTCCTCCAAAACGACGGCGTACTACCGTCACTGTTTCTCGATTACTACTATAGAAAAGCGTCCGTATACGTACACGTGACTGCTCAACTAATACCTCTGCATCTAGCTCAAAATAGGCGCTATCTACAGTTAAATATGCTTTCGCTTTTTTGCTAACTTCGGCACTTACACCAACAATGGCAGGTTCAGCCATAAATGCATCTACCGTATCCCAACCATCAAATGGGCGTTTATCTATCAGCTGTTTGGCATCCGATTCACTTAAGCCTGGCGCAAACATCGCTTCCAATAAAGGCGCTTGCTTTTCCGTGAGTGTATTCACGTTCAAACGGAAATCATCGGTTGGCAGAGCACAAACAAATGGGCGAACCTTATTCATCACTTCACCAGTGACCTGATAAACCGCTCGTAGCTCCGATTCATCGGCCATTAAGCCATTCGCCGCTAAATAAGAGGGCTTCATCGCTTCATAGGTGCTGTCTTCTACGCCAGACGAAGAGGTGGTTCGTGTATCCGCATCAACAAATTCCCACGTTGAATTTGCGATAACCTCAGCCTGATAAGGCTCAACGTCTTGGTTTTCCAATAAGGTTTGCCAAACCGTGATTAAATAAGGAACCTGGTTACTTGAAGTGGTCGCCACTCCGGCTAAGGCATTAAGATTAAAACATGCCTGAGCATCAACAATGCGGCCCTTAACTTGGCCATAATCCAATGGGTATACCTGCTCTTCTAACGCCCATGGTTGGCTTAGGTTCACGGTATCACTGTCTTTGTAACTTTGCCTAATACCGTCTTGCACAAGCGCTTCCACACCAATGCTATACCAGTAGGCCTGTTGGTAATTCAATTGATTACCAACACGCTTAAATTGGGTAAATAAACGTTCAGACATGCTGCCAGCAATGGTGGCCATGATCGCCAATAGCATCAAAATAATGATCAGCGCGACACCACGCTGTTTGCGTCCCAAGGCTGACCTTGTTGCTATACGCTTGTTAGTTCGACGAGTCATTATTCCCCTCACTACTACCTGAAGAGTCATTACTTGAAGAACCATCGGCCTGATCTAGGGTGCCACCTGGAGTGAGATAAACACGCTCTATCTCACCATAATCTTTCAAGGTTAGCTTGAGCCTTACCGCTTTCGGCAGGGACTTATCGGTTTGCCACTCTTTCCCCCAGCGGCTTCCGTCATAAAACTCGATTTCAAAGCTTTCAACATCATCAAGCAGAGGGGTAATCACACCTTCTTGGCCTGCAGGCGTATCGGGGTAACGCCACCATACACGCTCAAGTGTTTCTTCTTTGATGCGGTAGCCAACTTTCGTTACTTCTCCGCGAGGAAACTGCTGCTGCGGGTTGTGCCAACCTAGGCGAGTAAACATGATGCCAACACTGTCGGAATCCAGTAAATACTCTTTCATTAAGATCAGCTTAGATGATGCTTCTTCACCATTGGTACGAAATTGTCGCACCGCCATCTGGCGAAAATCATTATCTAAAATGACTAAACTGCGTTGCAGTTGGTTCAAACGAGCACTGCGCTCAATCGAGATCTCGTTACTTCGCTGCACCTGATTAACCACCTGATAAGCCGCCATACTTAACGTGGCAAAGATAGCGATCGAGACCAAGACTTCAATTAAGGTAAAGCCTCTCCCTTTGGAAGATAGACCTTGTTTACGCGGCGTACGCTTATTTGCCGACATGCTCTTATTTAACAACATAGCTGCGCACCGTCACTACTGGAGAAGATTTTTTACTGGTTGCCGCGCTCACATCAAATGCCTTTAACGAGTCTCCGCTGGTATCGATTGGAGTTACCTTCCAGAACCACTCTCTTCCTGCCAACTCTTGCGTGCCCTGCGCTTTTTTTAGCTTATCAGGATGCAGCATGACTAAGGCCATCTGATTATCAACGACCATCGCCGCGAAGGTCTTTTCTTCGAGATAACTGAGTGTATTGATGTGCTGAGTAACAGCACGAATCACACTGATCGCCGCCGTCGCAAAAATAGCCAGCGCAACTAATACTTCAAGCAGAGTCATTCCTCGAGAACCAAGAAGCATACAGCGAGAACGATAAGGAGAACGGTTATTCTTCTTCATCTTCTTCTCCCGGCTCAAGTAATCGAATCTCACCATTATCCAACACTCGAATGCGCCAACCATCTTGTATTGTGTCACCCGTGTTAGGGTAAAACGACAATACAAATGGCGTCATTTCAGCACTCGACAAGATGTAGACCTGTGGTGGCTTGGGCTTCTTTTCCTCTTCCAGATCCGCAAACATGTCTTCATCAAATAAGCTTCCCGGATTAAAAAGACGATCATCGTCTTCCCACGCGCCACCACCTAATGTCAGCGACAGTGCCAGTTCTTCCGGTAATTCAGTTGAAGAAGGGATCTTTTCGAACTCAGTTTCTTGCCAGCCATCAGACTTCAAAGTCATCAGAACGTAAGTCGATTTTTTTTCATCAACACGAACACCAAAATCTAAGCCACTCAAAATAGCCTCTTCATTGAGTAGCTGAATTCGCTGATAAAAGCTTTGAGCGTATTTTTTAGCAACATCTTTGCTATTGGTAGGGATGGTCGAGATCACCGCGACCGCCGATACTGACAGTAATACCAACACCAAAAGAATCTCAATCAAGGTGAAACCTGGCTGTGTTTGCTTAGTTTTCACCTTATAGACTCCATTTTTTGCGTACTACCATCAATAACGTATCAAGCGACAATAACGAATCAAACAACAGGAACGTATCAACCGACAACAAGCCGAAGCTTATTGGAAGTCCTGCATGTTCCAGTTGCCGATATCCGCAGCAATACCTTCACCACCTTCTTGACCATCAGCGCCAAGAGTGAAGATATCAATTGTGCCGTTATCGCCAGGACTTAGGTATTGGTACTCGTTACCCCATGGGTCGTTAGGCAGACGCTTGATGTAACCGCCGTCACGGTAGTTACGAGGCTCTGGGCTGCTTGGCTTAGAAACTAATCCATCAAGGCCTTGATCCGTTGTCGGATAAACGCTGTTATCCAGTTTGTACATGTCGAGCGCGTTCTCTAGCGCCACGATATCAGTGATGGCTTTTTGTTGATCCGCCTTCTCTTTGTTGCCCAACAGGTTAGGCACAACAAAACTTGCTAAAACACCAAGGATAACGACAACAACCATGACTTCTAATAGGGTAAAGCCTGACTGTTTCTTCATTTTATTTTTCATTATTTTCTCCAAATTACAGACAGCGAGTTGAAGGTAATGATGTCCTTCGTCTCGATAATCCAAAAACTAACGTCCTATGAGCGACTGATTAACCGCTCATCAAATTATTCATTTCAAGCATCGGCATCAGCGTCGCCATCACAATGAACAGCACTAAGCCTGCCATCAAAGCGATAAGGGCTGGGGTAAAAATGCCTAAGGCGATGTTTACGGTCGACTCAAAACTTTGGTCTTGGTTATCAGCCGCTCTTGTCAGCATCTGCTCCAACTGGCCACTCTGCTCACCACTGGCGATCATATGCAGCATCATCGGGGGAAAGAGTTTGGTTTGATCAAGCGCTTTACGCAGGCTTGCCCCTTCTCTAACGCTGTCTGATGCCTGCAGTACTTGCTGTTTCACGTGATGATTCGACATCACATCTACCGCGACCTTCATCCCTTCAAGGATAGGAATCGCACTAGAGGTACAGATAGAAAGTGTTCGTGCAAAGCGAGAGGTGTTGATCCCTTTCGCTATCTTGCCGATCAACGGGATGCTCAATAATTTGCGATCCCAGCTCATGCGAACGCCCGGCTTTTTCAGCGCAGTCTTAACCAACACAATCACACCAATGGTCAACACCAGTAATTGGATGCCCCAATTTTGGATAAATTCACTCGATGCTAATAAAAATTGTGTCGACTGAGGAAGCTCTTGTCCCATTTGGATAATAGGCTCTACGATCTTAGGCACTACCGTTGCCAGTAGGAACGACACAATCGTCACTGCAAACACCACCAGCACGATTGGGTAGATCATCGCTTGCAGCAACTTAGAGCGCATCTTTTGACGATTTTCGGCGTAGTCCGCTAAGCGCTCCAATACCGCATCCAAGTGCCCTGATTTCTCACCAGCAGCAACCATGGCTCTGAATAGCTCATCGAAGATATGGGGATAATCAGACAAGCTGTCTGCTAACGAATAACCTTCAGTCACCTTAGACCTCACCGCGAGTAGCATGGTGCGAATACGAGGTTTCTCAGACTGTTCGGCAACGGCTTTCAAGCACTCTTCCAACGGCATACCAGACTGAACGAGCGTTGATATCTGACGAGTAATCAAAGCCAAATCAGGCGTACTAATGCCGCGTTTAAAGCTGGTCGACGGCTGAGCACCTTTCGTTGTTTTTGCTTTAGCCTCGGTCATCTCAACCGGCATCAAGCCAAGTTCTTTTATTCTTTGGCGAGCCTGACGAGCATTATCTGCTTCAATAGAGCCTTTTTTACTTTTGCCTTTGGCATCCAATGCTTTGTATTCAAATGCCGCCATACTAGACTTCCTTGGTCACACGCATCACTTCTTCTAGGGACGTTACCCCTTTCAGAACTTTGCTCAAGCCATCATCTCGAATACTTGGTGTTGTGCCACGAATTGCTTTTTCAATCGCCTGTTCACCCGCTTCACTGTGAATCAACTCTTGTACTGAATCATCAATCATCAGCAGCTCATGAATACCGGTACGGCCTCTGTATCCCTTATGGCCACACTCTTCACAACCTTTGGCATGGTAAAGCGTCAGGCTTTCTTTCTTCTTCAACCCAAACAGTTTCTTCTGCTCTTTATCGGCTTCATAAGGTTCTTTACATTCGTTACATAAAGTACGAACCAAGCGCTGAGCCAAAACACCCAGCAGCGAAGAAGAGATTAAGAAAGGTTCAATGCCCATATCACGTAGACGCGTGATCGCACCGATTGCTGTATTGGTGTGAAGGGTCGACATAACTAAGTGACCCGTTAAAGAAGCTTGAACAGCGATCTCAGCGGTCTCCAAATCACGTATCTCACCAATCATAACCACATCAGGATCTTGACGAAGAATGGCACGTAAGCCTCGCGCAAAGGTCATATCAACCTTAGGGTTCACTTGTGTTTGACCAATGCCATCAATATCGAATTCGATTGGGTCTTCAACGGTTAAAATGTTTCGTTCATTACTGTTGAGTTCTTGCAGACCAGCGTACAAGGTCGTCGATTTACCTGAACCTGTCGGGCCGGTCACCAAGATAATTCCGTGTGGGCGCTGAATCAGCTTACGGAAGTTTTCATGGTTTTCTGCTGTCATACCTAAACTGTGCAAGTCTAGACGAGTGGCGTTTTTGTCCAACAGACGCATTACCACACGCTCACCGTGCGAAGAAGGCATGGTTGAAACACGAACATCAACCGCTCGGCCACCAATACGCAGAGAAATACGACCATCTTGTGGCACGCGTTTTTCCGCAATGTCCAATTTAGCCATAACCTTGACACGCGAAACCAATAACGGAGCCAGTTTACGGCTTGGCGCTAAAACATCACGCAGCACGCCATCAACACGGAAACGAATCGACAACGACTTCTCAAAGGTTTCTATGTGTATATCCGAAGCACCCTCTTTGATCGCCTCACCCAGCATCGCATTGATTAACTTGATGATTGGTGCATCATCTTCTGATTCAAGTAAGTCTTCGTCTTGAGGCAGTTCTTCCGCTAGTGAGAAGAAATCATCACTATCAGCACCAATGTCTTCCATGAGCTGACGAGCTTCTGACGAGTCACGCTGATAAGCATCGGTCAGTTTTTTATCAAACTCATCGAGAGTAATCGCTTGTGGCGTGAAACCATTTTTCACAACACGACTCACTTCAATGATCGCCGCCGATTTCAGTGGCTCAACATAATAAAGTATCGGGGCGCGCTCTGGATGTTGATACTCCAACACCATCTTATAGCGATTCGCAAAGCTAAACGGCAAGCGCTGATAAGTACGTGCCGCCCCTACCAATTCAGCCATTATTCTTGTTCCATTTGATCGATGAAGGCTTGAATTTCAGCCGGGTGATTCATGTCGGCACCAAATTTAGGCAATACCGGGATGTTATCATCTGCCATTAATTTCAGCCCTTGCTCAGCCTTATACAGCTGCTCAGCACGGATGAAGTTGTATTTACGCTGCGTGATACCATCAGCTGTCATACCATCACGAATAATGGTTGGTTTGATGAAGACCATTAGGTTCTTTTTCTCAACCTGAGTACTGGTTGATTTGAACAGGTGCCCAAGTACAGGAATATCACCTAAGAATGGGACCTTAGATTCACTTTCCAGTGCTCGCTCGTCAATCAGACCACCAAGCACCAGCATTTGACCGTCTTGAACAATCACTGATGTATTTAGCTGTCGCTTAGCAAAACGCACATCAACCGCACCATTGGCGCCTAATACGTTCGATACTTCTTGTTCTATTTGCAGCTGAACCGAGTCACCTTCATTGATTTGTGGCACCACTTTCAGCTTGATACCCACTTCTTTACGTTCAACCGTTTGGAATGGGTTGTCGTTGCTTGAACCTGCGGTCGAGCCAGTTAAAACAGGCACCTCTTCACCCACAATGAATGACGCTTCGCCGTTATCCATCACGGTGATACTTGGAGAAGATAGGATATTTGAATTTGAATCGGTCGCTACTGCACTGATCAAAGCGGTCCAGTCACCCATCACCACACTCATTGCTGCACCGTTCACGCCAGAAAGAGCAGAAGCCAATGTAGAATAATCACCTTCTTCTGTAGTGGTTTCATTACGTAAGAAGTTATTATTTTCATCATAAACAGCTTTGGTTGTTGTTGAATCTTTTGCTTCTTCTAGGCCAACCATCACACCACCAATAGAAGCACCAGTGTTGCTGTACTGAATCATGGCACCCGTTTCAAGGTTACCCCATTGCACACCAAGGTTAACGCCGTCACCTTCTGCCATCTCGACAATTAGGGCTTCAATCAATACTTGAGCACGACGAATATCGAGTTGAGCGATCACATCTTGCAGCGCGTTCATGATGTCCGGCTGTGCGGTAATGACCAAAGAGTTGGTATCGCTGTGAGCGGAGATCATCACTTGGTTGCGTTGCGATGAGCTGCCTTTGGTTGAAGATTGCTTTTCTGATTGCAGGTTGTCCGACACGCCTTTCAGCACATCAACTAAATCTTCTGCTTTTGCGTACTTAAGGTAAATAACTTGGTTGTTGCCCTTGGTTGCCATTTCAACATCAAGCTGTTCAATCAGCCTTCTTAAACGGCTACGTACCTTAGGGTCACCTGAGATAAGAATCGCATTGGTACGCTCATCAGCAACTAATTTAGGTTGTAGGAAGGCAGGTGTGTTTTTAGCATCTGTGGTTTTGCTTAACGCATCAACGATACGTACCATTTCTGCCGCAGAAGCATTCTTTAGCTCAACGACTTCAATCTCTTTATCACCCGCTTGGTCAACGCGCTTGATGATTTCAGCTAAACGGTTTACTACCGCCGCTCGGCCCGTAATAAGGATGATGTTGGCTGGGTCGTAATGCACAACGTTACCCGCGCCTGCATTGTCGTTTAGTTGACGAAGCAGAGGAGAAAGTTCACGTACTGAAACATTACGAACCGTCACAACACGTGTCACCACGTTGTCGCCTTTGATCGTGTCACTGTCTCCAACGACTGGAATTGCTGATGTTTTCGAATCCTTGGCTTTGATGATCTTAAGAACACCTGAGTCCATTTCGACAACCGCGTAGCCATACACTTCCAATACGTTTAGGAAGAAGCTGTAATATTGCTCTTCATTGAGTACGTCGTAGCTGCGTACATCGATTTTTCCGCGCACCGAAGGGTCAACGATGATCGTCTTCTCTAGGTTACGACCAACAATATTAATAAACTCTTGAATATCAGTGCCTTTAAAGCTGGCACTAAAATCACTCGCGATGGCTGCGGGTGTGCAGATTAAGCTTCCTGCCAATAACCATGCACTTTTCTTAAACCAATGCTTCACGTACTTCTCCTACACTTTCGTCCTTCGTTAGACGCAAAGTTTTAAAATTCAATAAACACTTCATGTTGTTGACCATCTCTCTCGACGACGAGGTTTAGCTCTGTCAGCTCTGAGATAGAACGGAATATGTTGCCCATAGCAGCAGGGTCGGTCAGGTCTTGTCCATTTAACTGAGTGGCAATATCTCCGTTTTGGAGCCCAACAGAGTTAAAAAGTTCTGAATCTTTGCCAGGGCTCACACGATAACCAATCACTTTATCGTCGCGTTTCACCTGAGACAGTCGAACATATTGGAAGATTTGTTGCGGATCTTTCATTATCTTCGCTTTAATTTCATCTAGCTTCTCTTCTGCAGAAGCTGGGTTGTTGCCACGCACAGAAGAAGAGGTACGGGGTGGCGCAGGCGCTGATACAGACAAACGCTTGTACTCAATACCTTCAAGCATCAGGGTTTCGTCTCGCCCAGAGTTATCGATGATCACACGATCGACCAATACGGCCTTGAGCTTAGCTCTAGTGCCTTCAATCTCTTCGTTAATTCCGTAGGTCGCTTGTGTGCCGCGATTGGCAATCACCGCCAAGCTCAGTTTTGGATTAGAACTGGCTACTGCACCCACTAAAACGAGGTTCAGTCGCGTCTTTGGCGCATCTTGGATAACTTGCTGCTCAACCACAGCAGGCGTGGTTGGGTTATAAGCACCAAACATGTTGCTCTGCTGCAAAGAAGAGATATCAAGAGTCGATTGAGGCGTTGAAGACGAGGAAGCCGTTGCTGCCCATGGCGCGATGGTTTGCTCAGCAGGTTCAATAAACCATGCGAGCTGTCCTAAAATCCATGCGGAAGCTGCGATCAACACACAACAAAGAACAAGGCTCAGTTTCTGCTGGAGTAAAAATCCATTCTCTAAAAATCGGCTCAGCACCGGAGAGTTATCCATGCGAAGTTTGAGCTCTAAAAAGTTCACGTTCCCTAACCCTTTCTATAACGAATAAAGCTGTAACCTACTAAACTATCAGCTTTTTTGTTCATAAATTCTGTTCCTGCTTATTAAAAGCATAAGATCCTGAACTATATCATAGCAAATCTATAAATCGGCATTACCTGAGCTATTTTGTAATCTTCCTTGAAAAAAAAGCCAATCGCCTCCACATAAGCTTCTACTAAGTGTGATAAGCGTCATCAAACAACATAAGTTGCATGCTGTGAATAACAGTTAAACCGCATCATTTCTAACTGAAAAGGCACTGTCCTATATGAAAACGACTAATGAAGCTGTCAGACTCGATAAATGGTTGTGGGCAGCACGCTTTTATAAAACTCGTTCAATTGCTCGCAACATGGTCGATGGTGGTAAAGTCCACTATAATGGTCAGCGCAGCAAACCCAGCAAAATCGTAGAACTTGGGGCAGTGATTACCCTGCGCCAAGGGAATGAAGAAAAGACGGTCACCATAGAGAAAATATCCGCACACCGCGGCGGAGCGCCAGTCGCTCAAACCCTCTATGAAGAAACCACCGAAAGCTTGGCAAAAAGAGAAGAGTTTGCACAACAACGCAAGCTAAATGCTCATAGCCCAGCACCAGAACGTCGTCCAGATAAAAAGCAACGTCGTGACATCATCAAGTTCAAGACTCAATAAGCTAGAAGGAATAGCCAAATGGCAGACCCAATGTCTACAAGTAATGTTTTAAATCGCTACCTATTTGAAGACCTATCAGTACGTGGTGAATTGGTACAGATGGACGAAGCGTACCAACAGATTATTTCTAGCAAGGAATACCCAGCGCCAGTACAAAAGCTGTTGGGTGAGCTACTGGTTTCAACGACGCTGCTAACGGCGACCCTAAAGTTTGAAGGCTCTATCACGATGCAACTGCAAGGTGATGGCCCAGTAACTCTAGCTGTTATTAATGGCGATAACGATCAGAAGATTCGTGGTGTTGCGCGCTTTGACGGTGATATTGCTGACGACGCTGGCCTGCACGACCTTATAGGTAAAGGCCACCTAGTGATCACTATCGATCCTAAAAAAGGTGAGCGTTACCAAGGTATCGTTGGTCTTGAAGGCGAAACACTTGCTGACGTTCTTGAAGGTTACTTTGCTAACTCAGAACAGCTTAAGACTCGTCTATGGCTACGCACGGGGGAGCATGAAGGCAAAGCACACGCTGCTGGTATGCTTCTGCAGGTTATGCCTGACGGCACTGGTACGCCAGATGACTTCGAGCACCTAGAGCAGTTAACTGACACGGTTAAAAACGAAGAGCTATTCTCTCTAGAAGCAAATGATTTGTTATACCGCCTATATAACCAAGAGAAGGTTCAGGTATTTACCCCTCAACCTGTCGAGTTCTTCTGTGGTTGTTCTCGTGAACGCAGTGGTGCCGCTATCATTACCGTTGCTCAAGAGGAGATCTACGACATCCTGAGTACGGAAGGTAGTGTTGCTCTTCACTGTGATTACTGTGGCACAAACTACTCGTTCGATAAGGGCGACGTTGATGCACTGTACGCAGAAGCAGCAGATAAAGGCGACAATACGGTTCATTAATTTACAGCGTACCAAAAACACGTAATTTACCCCAAAAAGGTCAGCACTAAGCTGGCCTTTTTTGTGATCAAAATAGCGCAAACTCCGTAACATCTCGTAATAAAATCACCGCTTAATTTTAATCAATTAATAATGTTCTCACCCCTAGCGCAAAGGTTTGCGTACAGGATAGACTAGTTAGGCCAATATGTGACGAGACGCTTAAAACCCCAAGATTAATATGGATACTTTTTGAGCTGTATCCCTGTTTCCCCAGAGTCTCGTTGCTAGCATGGTGAGCAGATAACAATAAAAAATTAATACAAAATCCCTACAAAATATCCTACAAGGAGCACCTATGACCGTTATGGAACATACTAAGGCTGCACAAATTGATCTAACTAAGCACGGACTGACTGGCGTTACTGAAGTTCTTCGTAATCCTAGCTACGAGCAGTTATTCGTTGAAGAGACACTGCCAGGTTTGGAAGGCTACGAAAAAGGCGTAGTAACGGAACTAGGCTCTGTTGCGGTTGACACTGGTATCTTTACTGGCCGCTCACCAAAAGATAAGTACATTGTTAAAGATGACACTACGCGCGATACCATGTGGTGGTCAGATCAAGGCAAAAATGACAACAAACCGATTACAACTGAAGTTTGGAGTGAGCTGAAAGAGCTTGTGACAACTCAGCTATCTGGCAAGCGCCTGTTTGTCATCGACGGTTATTGTGGTGCTAACCCAGATACGCGTTTAAGTGTGCGTATTATCACTGAAGTAGCGTGGCAAGCGCACTTCGTTAAGAATATGTTCATTCGTCCAACTGACGAAGAGCTAGCAACGTTCGAACCTGATTTCGTGGTAATGAACGGTGCTAAAACAACTAACCCTAACTGGGAAAAGCAGGGTCTAAACTCTGAAAACTTCGTTGCTTTCAACCTAACAGAGCGCGTTCAAATCATCGGTGGTACTTGGTACGGCGGTGAGATGAAGAAAGGCATGTTCGCAATGATGAACTACCTGCTTCCTCTGCAAGGCATTGCTTCAATGCACTGTAGTGCAAACGTTGGCGAGAAAGGCGATGTAGCCATCTTCTTCGGCCTGTCTGGTACAGGTAAAACAACCCTATCAACCGATCCTAAGCGTGAGCTAATCGGTGATGATGAGCACGGTTGGGATGACGATGGTATCTTCAACTTCGAAGGTGGTTGTTACGCGAAGACTATTCGTCTATCTAAAGAAGCAGAACCAGAAATCTACAATGCAATCCGTCGCGATGCACTGCTAGAAAACGTAACGGTTCGTGGTGATGGTTCTATCGATTTCGATGACGGTTCAAAAACAGAAAACACTCGTGTTTCTTACCCGATTCACCACATCGACAACATTGTTAAGCCAGTATCAAAAGCAGGTCACGCTCAAAAAGTTATCTTCCTAACAGCGGATGCGTTTGGTGTGCTACCACCAGTATCTAAGCTGACTCCGGAGCAAACTAAGTACCACTTCCTATCTGGCTTCACAGCTAAGCTAGCAGGTACAGAGCGCGGTATTACTGAACCAACACCAACGTTCTCTGCGGCATTTGGTGCAGCATTCTTAACTCTTCACCCAACTCAGTACGCTGAAGTGCTTGTGAAGCGTATGGAAGCAGCTGGCGCTGAAGCTTACCTAGTGAACACAGGTTGGAATGGCACAGGTAAACGTATCTCAATCCAAGATACTCGTGGCATCATCGACGCTATCCTAGATGGCTCAATCGACCAAGCTGAAACTAAGGTTATCCCTATGTTTAACCTAGAAGTACCGCTAGCGTTGCACGATGTTGACCCAGCGATTCTTGACCCACGTGATACTTACACTGACCCACTACAATGGGAAAGCAAAGCGAAAGATCTAGCAGAGCGCTTCATCAACAACTTTGATAAGTACACAGACAATGCTGAAGGTAAGTCACTGGTTGCGGCAGGTCCTCAACTAGACTAACCCAACATCTGCTCGGGCCAAGCCAAAAGCGAACGCCCAATTTAAAGTGATATTTTTGTAGCAAGCCCCTCTTTTGAGGGGCTTTTTTGTTGCTGCTTGCCCCTTTTTGTTCCACTCTGTTTTGAGACTATTGAAATTTAAGGCTTTCAGGGAATGAAAAAGGTATTCATGGTGATTGGCATTGTGGTGGCCATCATCGTTGCGACTATCGCAGCGTTGTTATTAAGCCTACAAACTCAATACCGATCGGATGTTGCTAACTTTTTTATCAAGCATACGCTTGAACAACCTGTACTCATTGAAGACGTTGAGTATCAGGCGCCTTATCACATCACCTTGATGGGCATTACCCAAAGCCAACCTGATAAACAAAAACCTCTCTATATCGACAAGATCGATCTTTGGTTCAGTCCCAGCTCGATTACAGAAGCTAAACTGGTCTTGGACTCCGTCTTGATCAGTGGCCTACAGTTGGAGGTAAGCGATCTAGAGACATTCACGCCGTTATTCACCCAACCAAACATCAAGCTCCATCAGCTAGCCATCAATAATCTCGACTTTTCGACCCCAGACTTTAATGCGCGAGGCATCGACCTCCAGATCTCCGATCCAACGTGGGATGACAACAACGCATTGCTGCCTTATGGAAAAACTCAACTCACCGCCACGCAACTTTACTGGCAAGGTGAAGCATTCGATAACCTTCTGATTGATCTAGACCTAAAACCCAGTGATAGCACTCTGTATGGCGCTTCATTCGACTGGCGCGGAGCCAAGATTTCAGGACAAGCAGAGCAGTATCAGCAAGATTGGTCGTTGGTGAATGTGACCGTCGATGGCTTACGACTCAATCAGAAACAGACCCAAAGCCTACTAAGCAAAGAGTGGGATATAGCAGGTATTCAGATCAATCACATCAATAGCTTAGATATTCTGCGCAGCGACGTGGAATGGCAAGATGGCCACTTAACCGCTTTTGATGCGTCACTAGAAAATATCCAATTGCCTTTTGAGCTGTGGAAGCAACAGAAGGCCATTTTCTCTCTGCAAGCAGAGGGAGTGACCATTGATGATGACATGTTCATAGAGCCAAGTATCAAGCTCAATTTAGATCCGAACCAGATTCTGATTGAAGATTTCTATACTCAATTCTTACAAGGCAGTATTCAACTTAATGGCGAAGTAACCCCTAACAGCATTCAATTAGCGCAGCTCGACCTGCAAGGCATAAAGTGGATTACGGAAAGCAAAAATAAAGTTCTACCATCCGCTCGCCTATTGCCTTGGCTGACACAGCTTCAGCAAGCCTCTATTGACCGACTTAATATAGAGCGTAGCCAACTTATCCAACTCGCAACCAAACCCTACTGGCAGGTCTCAGGGCTGCATGTAGAAGGACATCAGGTTCAGCTGCTGCAACAGAGAAAGTTAGGACTGTGGCAAGGCAAGTTGATGGTTAGCGCCAACGATGCAAGCTATCAAAATATTGTCAGTGTTCAACCCGTGGTTGAAATGAATAGCGAACATGGGAAATGGACGCTGACACGCCTGTTTATGCCACTAAAACACGGCTATATTGAAGCCAACGCGACACTCGACTTCAACCAAATCAGTAAGCCATGGAGCTTAGATATCTCTGCCGACGGGTTACCCATAGCACCCATGCTGCAGCAACTCGAATTACCGCTCGATGCAACCGGCTATGGTGAATTTGAACTTCAAGCCGCAGGCTTGTATGGCGATTCCTTGATGTTCGGTTATTCAACCACAGGGCAACTCACTGGCAGTGTTCGCCAAGGTGTGATGACCTTTAACGATAAGCTTTCTGAAGCCTCGACTGATAACGTGTATGAAATCCCAGAGCTTAATGCGAATTTTGACCGTGGTCGCTTCACTCTTGAACCAATGCACATTATTGGTGCATCCGCAGCAGAGCAAGGTACACAAAGAGTTCAAACGCTCAACGGTGAGGTCTCTGGAGAGCTCGATTTGCTTAAGATCGAGCAACACACTCTCTCTATTTCCTTATCGGATCAATGCCACCAAATATCAGGAAAGCTCACCCAAGCAGAGTATTCCGAGAGTAACGACTGCCAACAAAAAAGCGCCACTCCACAGGAGTAGCGCCTTCTATCTGTATCTGTATCTGTATCTGTTAGCCAGTGTCAGCTATCCGCTTACGTTGGAATCTGTTGATAATCGCTTTTTGTAGTCAGGGATCAGCATATAGGTTCCCGTAAACTCAACCGCTTCCACATCGCCACTGTTAATGGTCACATGAATGATGATGCGAGCTTTTCTGCCAGACGCGAGGCGATCTAAATCGCCACTGATCCCATCCAATGACGTAGACGCGACTGGGTTTTGCTCGACTGGGTGACGATAACGAATATTACTGTCTGCCAGTACGATATCACCGGTCAGCCCACGTTCTTTCATCAGTAGCCAAGTCATTCCCCAACCCGTTAGAGTCGCCAAGGTAAAAGCTGAGCCAGCAAACATGGTGTTATGAGGGTTAAGGTTGGGATTCAACTGAGCGCTACACTCAAACTGATAACCCGTGTATTGGTTAATCTTGATGCCCATTTTGTCACTGATCGGGATCTGATTTTCCCAACGCTGCTGAAGCTCATTACACCATTCTGGTTTGCGCAGTACATCAGCCATTGGGTCAAGAGGTTTCACCATCTGTTGGTGACGCACAGGGCCGCGTTGATCGTTAATTTCACCACGACGTTCAAACTCATTCTTCTCATAGAATGAGATCGCATCTTCGCGTGCATTACACACCAAACGCTTCGCCCCTTCTTGACGTGCCAGTGACTCTAGCGCAACCAAGATAAGTGAGCCCATGCCTTTACTCTGGCGAGATTTCTTCACCGCCATATAGCGAATCTGCCCCTCTAGATCTGGGGTGATATAGAGACGACCAATCGCCATCGGGCGACCTCGACCATCGACAATCATGCGATGGTGACTCATGGCATCGTATTCATCGCGCTCTGAACCTACCGGCATTCGCCAAGGTTCACGGAGCATCTGCCAGCGAAAATGGTAATACTTGTTCAGTTGATTTTCGGTGGTCGGTGTTATGAGTTTAAACATGCTTATTCCTTTAAGCCTAAACCTGCAGCCAGAATGTTACTGGGCCATCATTAACCAAAGACACTTTCATGTCGGCTGCAAATCGGCCACGTTCCGTTGGTAACACTGATTCACACTGGTCAGAGAAATAGTTGTAAAGACGCTCTGCATCTTCTGGGTGAGCACCGCGAGAAAATCCTGCTCGTGTGCCTTTCTTAGTATCAGCTGGCAGAGTGAATTGAGAAACCACTAATACCTTACCTTCTACCTGCTTTACATTGAGATTCATTTTATCGTCTTCATCTCCAAAGACACGATAAGTGGTCACTCGTTCCATCAAACGTTTGGCTTTGGCTTCGTCATCACCTTTTTCTACGCCTAACAGAACCAATAAGCCTTGCTCAATCTCACCCACTACTTCGCCATCAACACGGACGGCAGCTTCACTTACTCTCTGGATCAGTGCTATCACTGTTGTTTCCTTGCTCTGTGATTTTGTCTTTATCCGACGAGTGTACCATTTCTTGCGAGTCACTCCACTGTTCCTGCTCGCCCAACGCGGCCGTCACCTCGGCACCCACCAACACAATCAACCAGCACAAATACACCCAGACAAAAAGAATGGGAATCGCCGCTAATGCGCCATAAATCAACTGGTAAGAGGGGAATTGAGTAATGTAAGCCGCAAAGCCTTTCTTACTGAGTTCGAACAACAGAGCCGCAACCAGAGAGCCCGCTGCCGCATGAGAAAAGTGTATCTTTTTGTTGGGAACCAACAGGTACAGACCGAAAAACGCAAAGAATGAGGTAATCAAAGGGAGCTTGCGAATCACGGTATTAAAGGCACTCGACACGACTTCGTTTTGTAACAAGTTCAATGATGTCACATACGACGTTGCAGCAATGCTCGCCCCAATCAAAATAGGTCCAAGCGTTAGCACCATCCAATACATTGAAAAGGACAACACGGCCCGACGCTTTTCTGTTACTCGCCAGATGTAGTTAAGATTCTTATCGATGTTGGAGATCAGCATCAATGCCGCAATGAATAAGAACACACTGCCCACCGCCGTCATCTTGCCGGTATTGGCAACGAACTCTAGTAGAGCACCATGCACCGCATCCCCAGATGCTGGAACAAAGTTGGTAATAACGAAGTTTTGAATCACTAGGCCAACATCAGCAAAGACTGAAAACGAGGATAAGATAGAGAGCAAAACCGTCAACATCGGTACGATCGAGAGCAAAGTAATGTACGCCAAGTAACCCGCATTCACATTGACCCTATCGTGCGTCATTCGCGCCAAAAGATAGCGGGAAAACTGGATGCTTCCTGTGACTGCGTTTTTTATCTTCAACTTGTAACTCCCTGGTAACTCGTTCATAGTCCTAATTAATATTCCTTTATTTAACTATAGGAAACTAGGATGCCTTATTTAATAGTTATAGTCCTCTCTATTTTTACTCTTACTGGATGCCAGTCCGCTTATTACTCCGCCATGGAGCAAGTGGGTTACCACAAGCGTGACATTATGGTCGATAGAGTGGAAGACGCTAAAGAGTCGCAGCAGGATGCTCAGGAAGAGTTTACTAGCGCACTTGAAGCCTTGAGTAGCCTGACGAACTTCAGTGGCGGCGACCTTGAAGACATGTACAACCAAATCAACGATAAATACCAAGACAGCGAGAAAGCCGCACAAAATGTCAGTGATCGCATTGCTGCGATTGAAGACGTGTCAGATGCGCTGTTTGCAGAGTGGCAGAGCGAGTTAGACCTCTACACCAGTGCTTCACTGCGCCGTTCGAGTGAACAAAAACTGCGAGAAACCCAATCGTCTTACAAGACCATGCTTTCAGCAATGAAACGCGCTGAGAAGAAAATGGACCCGGTACTCAACACCCTTCGCGACAATACGCTTTATCTCAAACACAACCTCAATGCGAGTGCTGTCGGTTCGTTGCAGGGCGAATTTATGAGCTTAGAAAAAGACATCGCCTACGCGATAGAACAGATGAATGCTGCAATAGCAGAATCGGATAAGTTCCTAGCTCAACTGAACCAGAAGTAGCGCTACAGATAAAGAACACGATGCAACCTATCATTATTACTGGCGGCCCCGGAGCCGGGAAGACAACACTGATCAATGCCTTGGGTGACATGGGTTACCCAACCTTCGCGGAATCTTCTCGACAGTTAATTGAACAGCAGAGCCAACTTGAGAACGGTATCTTACCTTGGTTAGACCTACCGGGCTTTGCTCGCCTGTGTCTCACTGTCATGAATGAGCAAAAGGAACAGGCCAACCAGCATCCAGTTGCGTTTCTCGATCGCGCCATTCCAGATATCTGCGGTTACTTAACTCAGGCGAACCTTGAGATTGACAAAATCTACCGAGAAGCTAGCCAAGGCTACCACTCACAAGCCTTGTTCTGTCGCCCTGAGGCATCTATTTACGTACAAGATGATGTTAGGCCTTATCCGCTTGAAGAGGCATTAGAGATTCACCACGCGTTGGTCAGAGTCTATCAAGAGCTTGGGTATGAGGTGGTCGAGGTGCCATTTATGTCAGTCGAAGAGCGGGCTCTATTTGTTCAAAGTCAACTAGGTATCAAAAGCTAGATCCCCAACTCAGTCGTTCCTCCCTCTTGAGGATGACGAAGACTTGAACGCTCTTTGTATCTCTCATCTCGTTTACCCGTATCTACTCCAACACCACATAAAACAAAAGCCCCGTGTAGCTAGGCTACTCGGGGCTTTCTTACTTATTCTAAAACGTATTGCTTGATAGCTAGAAGCTAGTCAGCTGGCAATTAAGCCTTAGCTGGACGTGCTGCACGCTTACGGTCGTTTTCAGTAAGAAGTTTCTTACGGATACGTACGTTTAGTGGCGTTACTTCTACTAGTTCATCTTCATCGATAAACTCAAGAGCTTGCTCTAGAGTGTGCTTGATCGGTGGAGAAAGAACTTGTGCTTCATCAGTACCAGATGCACGAACGTTCGTTAGTTGCTTACCTTTCAGACAGTTTACTGTCAGGTCGTTTGAACGGTTGTGAATACCGATTACTTGACCTTCATAAACTTCATCAGCGTGCTCTGTGAATAGACGACCACGAGCTTGAAGGAAGAACAATGCGTAAGTCAGTGCTTTACCCGTTGCGTTCGAAATTAGAACACCGTTGTTACGCTGACCAATGATACCGCCTTTGTAAGGACCGTAGTGATCGAACGAGTGGTAAATAAGACCAGAACCAGACGTCATTGTAAGGAATTCAGTTTGGAAACCGATAAGACCACGAGAAGGCATCATGAAGTCCATGCGAACACGGCCTTTACCATCTGGTGCCATATCTGTTAGCTCACCCTTACGTAGACCGATGCTTTCCATGATCGCACCTTGGTGCTCTTCAACTACATCGATAGTAACCGTTTCGAACGGTTCCATTTTCTGACCATCTTCTTCTTTGATGATTACTTCTGGACGAGATACTGCTAGCTCGAAACCTTCACGACGCATGTTTTCGATCAGGATAGAAAGGTGAAGCTCACCACGGCCTGATACGCGGAAACGGTCTGGACTTTCAGTTTCTTCAACACGTAGTGCAACGTTATGAACCAATTCTTTTTCAAGACGCTCAAGGATGTTACGTGAAGTTACAAACTTACCTTCTTTACCCGCGAACGGAGAAGTGTTTACTTGGAAAGTCATTGTTACTGTTGGTTCATCAACAGACAGTGGTTCCATTGCTTCAACATTGTTTACGTCACAGATAGTGTCTGAAATTTTCAGTTCACCAAGACCTGTGATTGCAATGATGTCGCCAGCGTTAGCTTGTTCTACTTCGTGACGCTCAAGACCTAGGTAACCAAGTACAGTACCTACTTTACCGTTACGTTTTTTGCCTTCAGCATTAACGATAGTTACTTGTTGGTTTGGCTTAACAGAACCACGAGTAACACGAGCAACACCGATAACACCTACGTAAGAGCTGTAATCAAGTTGCGAAATTTGCATTTGTAGTGGACCTTCAAGGTCAACTGCAGGTGCTTCTACTGTATCAACAACAGCTTGGAACAATGGTTCCATGTCTGTGCCAACTTCGCCTTCTTCCATTGTTGCCCAACCGTTTAGAGCTGAAGCGTAAACAACAGTAAAGTCTAGTTGCTCATCAGTCGCCCCTAGGTTGTCGAACAAGTCAAATACTTGGTCCATAACCCAATCAGGACGAGCACCAGGACGGTCAATCTTGTTGATAACAACGATTGGCTTAAGGCCGTGTGCGAAAGCTTTTTGCGTTACGAAACGAGTTTGAGGCATTGGGCCATCAACTGCATCAACGATCAGAAGAACTGAATCAACCATAGACATGATACGTTCAACTTCACCACCGAAGTCCGCGTGTCCAGGGGTATCTACGATGTTGATACGGTAGTCATTCCAGTCAATTGCTGTGTTCTTAGCAAGGATTGTAATGCCACGCTCTTTTTCGATGTCATTCGAATCCATGACACGCTCTTCAGCTTCACCACGAGACTCAAGAGTGCCTGACTGTTGTAGTAGTTTATCAACCAAAGTCGTTTTACCGTGGTCAACGTGCGCGATGATCGCGATATTTCTTAACTTATCAATCTGTGGAGTAGACATGGATTCTCGATTCACTCATAAAAGGTAGCCGTCAATTATCTCAAAAGTTTGGATAATAACCGCTAGCTTGATTTAAAAAACGGTCAATAATATACCAGATTTTAGACAAAAACCCAGAAATATGTGATCTCAACCAAGGCTTTTTTCTTTATTAGCGATTCATATCCGCTTAACTTTGATTCAATACAGTATCTAACAGTCTAATTCGTAGGATTCTAAAAAAGCATCCGCCGCAAGATGGGCAGCCAAATCTCCGGCAAAATAACAAAAGTGGATTGACAACTTAGGCAATTCATTGCTGAATGGTGCTCGCTTATGTTTCATATTGGTGCACAGATAAACAATTGCACCAATAAGGTGCATCAGGAGATCATTTTGGTGCAAAAACCAGAATTAACGAAACAAGTAAACAAGTAAATCATTGAAATTAATGGAATAATTTTTTTGGCACGTTTTTGGCTATAGATAAATCAGCATCGATTAATGCACTTATAGACATTAATCAATGCTAGTTTCAACCGAATCGAGCTAATACCGAATTAATAACACTGGAGGTTATCCAAGATGTCAGTAGAAAATGTACTATCCCTGATCCAAGAGAACGAAGTTAAATTTATCGACTTACGTTTTACTGATACAAAAGGTAAAGAGCAGCACATCTCTATTCCTTCTCACCAAGTTGATGCAGACTTCTTCGAAGAAGGTAAAATGTTTGACGGCTCTTCAGTAGCTGGTTGGAAAGGCATTAACGAATCTGACATGGTAATGATGCCAGACGCAGCTTCAGCTGTACTGGACCCATTCACAGAAGATGCAACGCTAAACATCCGTTGTGACATCCTTGAGCCTGCAACAATGCAAGGCTACGACCGTGACCCACGCTCTATCGCTAAGCGTTCTGAAGAATACCTACGTTCTACGGGTATCGCAGACACAGTTCTAGTTGGTCCAGAGCCAGAATTCTTCCTATTCGATGACGTTAAGTTCTCAAACGACATGTCTGGTTCTTTCTTCAAGATTGATGATGTAGAAGCAGCTTGGAACACAGGTTCTGACATCGAAGGCGGTAACAAAGGTCACCGTCCTGGCGTTAAAGGCGGTTACTTCCCAGTAGCTCCTGTAGATTCATCTCAAGACATCCGTTCAGCAATGTGTCTAGTAATGGAAGAGATGGGCCTAGTAGTTGAAGCTCACCACCACGAAGTAGCAACTGCGGGTCAAAACGAAATCGCAACTCGCTTCAACACGCTAACAACAAAAGCGGATGAGACTCAAATCTACAAGTACGTTGTGCACAACGTTGCTCACGCATTTGGTAAAACAGCGACATTCATGCCTAAGCCACTAGTTGGTGACAACGGTTCTGGTATGCACGTTCACCAATCTCTAGCAAAAGACGGCGTTAACCTGTTTGCTGGTGATAAGTACGGCGGCCTATCTGAAATGGCGCTTTACTACATCGGTGGTGTAATCAAACACGCTCGTGCAATAAACGCATTTGCTAACCCATCAACGAACTCGTACAAGCGTCTTGTACCTGGTTTTGAAGCTCCGGTAATGCTTGCTTATTCAGCACGTAACCGTTCTGCGTCTATCCGTATCCCAGTAGTACCAAGCCCGAAAGCACGTCGTATCGAGCTACGTTTTGGTGACCCAGCAGCGAACCCATACCTATGTTACTCAGCAATGCTGATGGCTGGCCTTGACGGTATCAAGAACAAGATCCACCCAGGCGAAGCTATGGATAAAGATCTATACGACCTTCCAGCAGAAGAAGCGGCTGAAATCCCAACCGTTGCTGAATCTCTAGAAGTAGCACTTAAAGCGCTAGACGACGATCGTGAGTTCCTAACAGCTGGCGGCGTATTCTCTGACGATTTCATTGATTCTTACATCACACTGAAATCTGACGACGTACAACGCGTGAACATGGCAACACACCCACTTGAGTTTGAACTGTACTACTCAGTTTAATCTCCTGTAGAGATAAGCCATTTCTTACTGCAACCTTGTAAGAATCGCTGACTAAATATTAGGCTCGCCTCGCAGGCGGGCCTTTTTTATATACTCCCTCCCCCTGCTTCCTCGTACCATACCTTAGACAAAAGCCCTCAGAGGCTGCTGCTATAAATACAATAAAATCAATAACAAAACCAACGCCAAACGTGAAATCACCTAGCGGTGAAAAGAGGCTAAAGATATGAAAAATATACTGTTCCTGATCGGGTTAACAGTCGCGATCTCGTGCTCTGCTCAAACGGTGTATACCTGGGTGGATGAGGATGGTGTTCTCCACTTTAGTGATAACCCTAGCGCTAAAGATGCCAAATCTCTTCGCCTACCGGATGTGCAAGCGTCAGCACCCGCACCTAAATTTGAAGCCTCGACTCCCGTTGACGCTGCTGCTTCATCTACAAATAAAACGGCAATGCCAGCTCAGGCTCAGGAAAAAACAGAAAGCACGAAACGTGAGGCGCCAGCTCAACTAGCCCTCATCATGCTGACTCCCGTTCATGACCAAACCATCCGTAGCAACCGCGGCTTAATCCCTATTCAAATAGAACTTAGCCGCAAGCTTGGTATTGGAGAACAGTTGCAATTGATGCTCGATGGTCGTCGCTATGGCGCCCCACAAACCCAACCGAATTGGGAACTGAAAGGTATCGATCGAGGTACTCACACCATTGCAATTCAAGCACATAGAAGCGGCAAGCTTATTGCATCTACTAGTCCAGTCACCGTGTATTTACATCGAGCGACGCTCAAGTAGGCCAATGTGTTAAAAGAGACTGAATTACCTCTACTTTTCACCTAATCGAAGCAGCTTTCAGCGACTCTAATGAATTATCTTTAGCTTCTGGTTGATATGCGCCATACTTGAACTTAGCTACGCACCAATTTGGTGCAGTGAGAAAAACACCAGTTCAAGGACGAAATAGTGAATCGATCAGCCAAAAGCGACAGCATAGATACACATCATCTTTCCAGCGCCATTCTCGACAATATGGTGACCTCAACATTGATGCTCGATGAGCAACTGTATGTCCGATACGCCAACCCTGCGGCTGAACAACTCTTTTCACAAAGCGCGCGACGCATCGTCGATCACCCATTGAGCCAACTCATCCAACACGCCTCACTGGATTTGGCGCTTCTGACGCAACCGCTACAAAGTGGCCAGAGCATTACCGACAGTGACGTTACCTTCGTTGTTGATAACCGCCCACTGATGCTTGAAGTCACGGTTAGCCCAATCTCTTGGCAACGAGAGACGCTGTTATTGGTTGAGATGCGCAAGATAGACCAGCAAAGACGCCTCAGCCAAGAGCTCAACCAACACGCACAACAACAAGCAGCTAAGCTGTTGGTGCGCGGGTTAGCACATGAGATTAAGAACCCACTCGGTGGCTTAAGAGGTGCGGCGCAGTTACTTGGTAAAATGCTTCCTGATCAGTCTCTTAATGAATATACGCAGATCATTATTGAGCAAGCCGACCGCCTAAGAGCGTTAGTCGATCGCCTGCTTGGCCCTCAAAAACCGGGGACCAAGTCAGAAGAGAACCTACACCAGATACTTGAGAAAGTCAGGCAGCTCGTAGAACTCGAGTCGGGTTCAACGCTCGCCATCGAACGAGATTACGACCCGAGCTTACCGGACATTCTGATGGATTCAGCACAAGTTGAACAAGCGATGCTCAATATCGTGAGTAACGCGGCGCAGATTTTAAAGGCGCAAGAATCAGGGAAAATCACCATTCGCACCAGAACGGTGCATCAAGCCAATATTCATGGGCAGCGACACAAACTCGCAGCGCGCATTGAGATCAGCGATAACGGCCCTGGCATCCCCGATGATTTAAAAGACACGCTGTTTTACCCAATGGTCAGCGGACGAGAGGGTGGCACAGGGCTGGGACTATCGATTTCTCAAAACCTGATCGATCAGCACAATGGAAAAATTGATGTTGAGAGCTGGCCGGGTAACACCACATTCACGATTTACCTACCCATTTAGGTCAACAGAACCTCGCGATTGGACAGCGAGATGAAAGGCTTAACTCGGTAACACAAAAATTAAAGACATCATAAAAACAACAATGATTATCACAATAGAATTGGCTGCAAAGGAATTGAATTATGAGTAAGGGATACGTTTGGGTCGTCGATGACGACAGTTCTATACGCTGGGTCGTAGAAAAGACGCTGTCATCTGCGGATATAAAGTGTGAAACATTTGCTGATGCTGAGAGCGTATTGCTTGCTCTTGAACGCGAAACACCAGACGTTTTGGTGTCCGACATTCGCATGCCTGGCATTGACGGGATTGAGCTGTTACACCAAGTTCACCAGCGCTCTCCCGACCTGCCAGTGATCATTATGACCGCGCACTCAGACCTCGATGCAGCGGTGAATGCTTATCAAAAAGGGGCTTTTGAGTATCTACCTAAGCCGTTTGATATTGATGAGACACTGACTCTAGTAGAGCGAGCCATCGCACACAGCCAAGAGCAAAAGCGAGAACAAGCCAGCGAAGTAGCCGAAGAGACCAACGCACCAGAAATCATCGGTGAAGCACCGGCAATGCAGGAAGTTTTCCGAGCTATTGGCCGTTTGTCTCGTTCATCCATTTCGGTTCTTATTAATGGTGAATCTGGTACTGGTAAAGAATTAGTTGCGCACGCTCTGCATCGTCACAGCCCAAGAGCTAAAAAGCCATTCATTGCATTAAACATGGCGGCAATCCCTAAAGACTTGATCGAATCAGAGCTGTTTGGCCACGAGAAAGGCGCCTTTACTGGCGCTAACAGTGTTCGCCAAGGACGATTCGAACAAGCCAACGGCGGCACTCTGTTTCTTGATGAAATAGGCGATATGCCACTCGATATTCAGACTCGGCTACTGCGCGTGCTTTCTGATGGTCAATTTTATCGTGTCGGTGGGCATTCTGCGGTTAAGGTTGATGTTCGTATCGTTGCAGCAACCCACCAAGATCTTGAGCGCTTGGTGCATGACGGTGGTTTCCGTGAAGACCTTTTCCATCGACTGAACGTTATCCGAATCCATATTCCGGCACTGCGCGAACGTAAACAGGACATTGAAAAACTGACTCACCACTTCCTAGCATCAGCCGCTGAAGAGCTTGGTGTAGAAGTGAAGACACTGCACTCAGAGACCATCATGAAGCTCAATCAGCTAAATTGGCCGGGTAACGTACGTCAGCTTGAGAACATCTGTCGTTGGCTCACAGTCATGGCAAGCGGCAGTGAAATACTCCCTTCAGACTTGCCTCCAGAACTGTTGGAAGAAAAAGTGGTGACGACCTCAGAGACTGGAGATAACTGGCAACAACTGCTCGCTAATTGGGCAAAGTGTGCGCTTGATTCCGGAGAAAAAGAGCTACTAACTTATGCTCTGCCAGAGTTTGAACGTATACTGCTAGAGGCTGCACTCAACCATACCAATGGTCATAAACAGGATGCAGCCAAGGTTTTAGGTTGGGGAAGAAACACCCTAACCCGTAAACTCAAAGAACTGTACTGACCAGATATGACTTTCGATACAGCGACTTTTTAACCAAAAAAGGGTCGCTTGGTTTGAATAGTGTCGGTACAATTAAGGTATGCCATTCACTAAAGTTGTAGCTAAAGATGTCTTTGAAAACACAAATTACATTGAGAACCGCGGTGGTTCTGCCATTCGTGATGATTTTTCTGTTCACTATGAGCGTAATGGTTTTCACTCAAAAGCAAAGCTACAAAGAGATGGTGAGTGATGTTAGTGCACGCCAACTAACATCACTTACTGACCATGTTCATCAAAGCCTGTCCAATTTTTTAGAAAAACCATTTCACGCCAACCTCTCGCTCAGCCATAACATCGGCTACCACCATCTTTATCAAGCGGGCAACCTTAGCAAGGTCCAAGACTACATTCTTTATACGTTTTCAGACCATTTCACAGCTATACCTCAACTCGATGTGATCGGCTTTGGTTCTGAAGATGGTAACTATGTCGGTTTTCGTAAAGAAGCTAACAACGGCTATACCTTGATGGTACAAGACGACCGTACTAACGATCAGCTGGTCATTTACCGTGGCAGCAAGATCAGCGAAGACATTCGATCGGTGATTTCAGGTTACGACCCGAGAGTCCGTCCTTGGTACACACCCGTTGCTACGCAAAAAAAGGCTGTATGGTCGCCAATTTATGCCAATGCAGATGAACGACAAGAGATCACCTTATCTGCCCTCGCCCCTATCTATGATGACAACGAATTCAAAGCCGTCGTCGTTAGCGACATTAAGATCAATACCTTTAATGCGTTTCTCAAAGAACTCAAAGATAAAACGGATGCCTCTGTTTATATCATTGATAAGCAGCAACGCTTGGTCGCTCACTCGGGCGGAGGTAGCGTGGTCTCTTGGGGAACAGGGAAAACCAATAAGGGCCAACGCTTACTGGCATCAGAGAGTGCTAACCCGGTAATACGTGAAAGTGCTAGCTACGTAGACCAATTTCACCTAATCGATAATTTGGGCGTGCAGCGCTTTAGCTTTCGCCTAGACAACGAACGATACTTCAACCAGATCACCCCTTATGAAGATGAGCACGGCATCACTTGGTTTATTGGTATGTCGATCCCTGAAAGCAACCTACTCGGTGA